>DATFCQ010000327.1:0-5593 GCA_035252905.1 Allostellaceae bacterium
GGCGGAATGCGCTGCGCTTTTCCGCCCTACACCAGAACCGTAGGGCGGAAAAGCGCAGCGCATTCCGCCGATCTGGATCAAAGATGGACGCCGCGGTCGAGGATGACCGCGGCGTATTCATGATAGCTGAGGCCGAGCGCCTCGGCGCGGGCGAGGCGGGCGAGCGCGATCTCACGCGGCGGCGTCCGCCATGCCGCCCGGTGCGCCCTCGTCCAGCAGAAGGCGCGCCAACCCGCGGCTTCGTCGAGGGGCGGCCCGCGATTGTGGCCGATGCCGGGCGGGACAAAGACTCTGTTGCGGTCATGGGGTTCCATGACCTGCGGCGAGGCAAGAAACGTGCCGGTACTCAGTCGGCCGGCAACAGGGCCGCCGCGACCCGGCGGTCCTCGGCGATCAGCACGTTGTAGGTGCGGCAGGCCGCTCCCGTGCCCATCGCCTCGATCGCGATGCCGGCGGCGCGCAGCGCGGCGCGCACCGGGTCGGGCACGATCCCGCCGCCCTGCCCGAGCCCGATCAACAGGATCTGCACGCCGCCGTGCTCGGCGACCGGCTGCAGGCTTTCCGCGGAGAGCGCCGCGGCGCTCGTCACCGTCCAGGCGAGCGTGCAGTCGGGAAACACCAAGACCGGGCCGCGATGGATGACGCCGCTGATGCGAAAACCGCTCGCCGCGTAGCGCTCGATGATCTGACGCCCGGGCGGGGTGAGCGGGATCAGATCCATCGCGCTCACATCGTCCTTTGCGCCCGCGGCGCCTTCGGCGTATCGACCGAACGCCCGATCGCGGCGCGGTTCGGCTGCACGTAATAAAGCACCGGCGCGGCGATGAACAACGAGGAGTAGGTGCCGATCACGACGCCCCACAGCATCGCGATCGAAAACCCGCGCAACACCGGCCCGCCGAACACCAACAGCGCAATGACGGCGAGCGCCACCGTGCTGACGGTCAGGATCGTGCGCGACAGGGTCTCGTTCAGCGAAAGGTTGATCAGCTCGCGCAATGACATCGTGCGGTATTTGCGCATCGCCTCGCGCACCCGGTCATAGATCACGACGGTATCGTTGACCGAGTAGCCGGCGACGGTCAGGATCGCCGCCAGCGTGGTCAGGTCGAATTCGAGCCGCAACAGCGCGAACAACCCGATCGTGGTGACGACGTCGTGCAGGGTCGAGATCATCGCCCCGACGCCGAACTGCCACTCGAAGCGGAACCAGACATAGATCGCGATCGCGACCATCGCGAGGATCGTCGCGATCGTGCCGGCGCGGACCAATTCGCTGCCGACGCTCGGGCCGACCACCTCGACGCTGCGGTATTGAATATGGGATCCGAGCGCCTGGCGCACCTTGGCGACCGCCTGCATCTGCGCCGCATCGCCGCCGGGCTGGCGCGGAATGCGAATCAGCACGTCGGTCGGCGGACCAAAGCCCTGCAACGAGGGCTGGCCGATATGCAGGGCGTCGAGCTTGGAACGCATCGCCGCGAGATCGGCGGGGCCGTCGAGGCTGCGCGCCTCGATCGTCGTGCCGCCGACAAAATCGATGCCGTAATTGAGCCCCTGGGTGAAGAACAGCCCGGCCGTCAGCAACGCCAGAAACAGTGAGAAGGCAAAGGCGAGCTTGTGCCAGCGCATGAAATCGATGTTCGGCGTATGCCGGATAACGATCAGCGGTCTCATCGCCACTCGAAAACAGCAGGAAAGCGGCAGGTCATATCGGGATCGCCTTGGGCTTTGTGCGGCGCAGCCAGGTGACGATCAACAGCCGCGTCACCAGGATGGCCGAGAACAGCGAGGTCAAGACGCCGATGCTGAGGGTTACGGCAAAGCCGCGCACCGGGCCCGAGCCGAGCCAGTACATCAGGATGCCGGCGACCAACGTCGTCAAATGGCTGTCGAAGATCGTCCCGAAGGCCCGCTTGAACCCCGCTTCGAGCGCCGACAGCAAGGTCCGCCCGACCCGCACCTCCTCACGGATGCGCTCGTAGATCAGCACGTTGGCGTCGACCGCCATGCCCAGGGTCAGGACGATCCCGGCGATGCCCGGCAGGGTCAGGGTCGCCCCGAGCAGGGTCAGGGCGCCGATCATCAGGCACAGATTGAAGAACAGCGCGATGTCGGCAAAGATTCCGAACAGCCCGTAGAACAGCACCATAAAGACGACGACGAGCACCACCGCGACGATGCAGGCGAGGACGCCGGCATGGATCGAATCGGCGCCGAGGCCGGGGCCGACGGTGCGCTCCTGCAGGATCGTGATCGGCGCCGGCAGGGCGCCGGCGCGCAATAAGAGGGCAAGATCGCTCGCCGACTGCACCGTGAAACTGCCGGTAATGACGCCGTTGCCGCCGAGGATCGGCTCCTTGATGACCGGCGCGCTGATGACCTTGTGGTCGAGCACGATCGCCAATTGCTTGCCGACATTCTCGCGGGTCGCGTCGCCGAAGCGGCGGGCGCCCTCGGAATCGAAGCGGAAGCTGACGACCGGCTCGTTGCCTTCAAAGGTCGGCTGCGCGTCGACGAGCTGGCCGCCGCCGACAATGACGCGCCGGTGGACGACATAGGCGCCCTGATCGGCCCCGGCCCGCCCGCTGACCCCCGGCAGGATCTCGTCGCCGGGAGGCAGCCGGCCGGCCCGTGCGTCCTCGACCGAGACGCCCGAATCGACGAGCTGGAAGGTCAGTTTCGCGGTCTTGCCGATCAATGTCTTGATGTGCTCGGGATCGCCGACGCCGGGCAGTTCGACGACGATCCGGTCGCTGCCCTCGCGCGTGATGTTCGGCTCCTTGATGCCGGTGGCGTCGATGCGGCGGCGGACGATCTCGATCGACTGGTCGACCGCCTGAGCCCGCCGCGTCTGCGCCGCGGCCGCGTTGTAGGCGAGGTTCGCCTTGCCGTCGGCGGCGATGGTGAGGTTGAGATCGGGGTCGACCTTGGCGAGGGCCTGGCGCGCCTGGTCGATCTGGCCGGTGTTGCGCAGTGTGAAGACGATCTCGTCGCCCTGTACCTGCAAGCCGGTATAACCGATATCGGCGCTGCGCAGCGCCTCGCGCACGGTGTCGATGACCGAGGTCAACCGCTCGTGCTGGGCCTGGGCAAAATCGACCTTGAGCAGCAGGTACGAGCCGCCGCGCAAATCGAGGCCGAGCGAGACCTGCTTGTGCGGCACAAAGCTCGGCAGTGTGTCGAGCAGCGAGGCGCTGAACAGGTTCGGCACCGAGAACAGGACGCCGAGCGCGCAGGCCGCGACGATCAGCAGGATTTTCCAGTTGGCGAAATAGAGCATCGGCGGCGGGCCGCGCGGCTAGACCTTGTCGGCCTCGCGCCGGGCCGGTTCTCGTTGCTCCTTTTCGCGCGCGGCTTCGCGCGCCGCCGCCGGATCCGGCTTGGCAAGGACGCTCGCAATCGTGCTGCGCAGGACGCGCACGCGCACCCCTTCGGCGATCTCGATCACGACTTCCTCCGGGCTGACCACGCGGGCGACGGTTCCGATGATGCCGCCGCCGGTGACGACCCGGTCGCCGCGCCGCACCGCGTCAAGCATCGCCTTCTGGTCCTTGGCTTTCTTCTGCTGCGGCCGGATCAGCAGGAAATAGAAGACGACAAAGATCAGAACGAGGGGCAGGAATTGGATCATCGCCCCTTGGTTGTCGAAAAAACCCGTGGCCGGAGCGGCGGCGTAGGCGGTGGAAATCAGCATCGGCATGCGCCTCGATATGGGATGCCGCCCGATGGGAAACGAGCGGCGTCGTCCGGCCGCAAAAGAAAAAGACGGGCGGCGGCCGGATTGGTACGCGATGCCTGGAAAAAGGGCAATGGCCGGTTATGATCGCGGCTCCCCCTGCGCGCACGCTGTGATAGCGTCCGCGCCCTGCCGCGCTCCGCCGATGAAGATGACCGATCGCGACCTTGTGCCGCTCCTCCGCCGCCTCGCCGATGCGCTCGAACGTATGGCCCCGCCGGCCACCCCGGCGAGCGATCTCGACGCCGCCGACGCCTTTGTGTGGCATGCCGACCGCTCCTGGCTCGAGCCGGTCGAAGCGGTCAACCGCATCGAGATCGGATTGTTGCGCGGCATCGACCGCGTCCGCGACATCCTGCTCGACAACACGCGGCGCTTCGCCGCCGGATTTGCCGCCAACAACGTATTGTTGTGGGGCGCGCGCGGCACCGGCAAAAGCTCGCTGGTCAAGGCCGCGCATGAAGCGGTCAACGACGAGCGGCCGCATGCCCTGGCGCTCGTCGAGATCCATCGCGAAGACGTCGCCAGCCTGCCCCGGCTGTTGTCATTGTTGCGCGGGAGCAAGCGGCGCTGCCTGTTGTTCTGCGACGACCTGTCCTTTGACCAGCACGACGCCGGCTACAAGTCGCTGAAGGCGGTCCTGGAAGGCGGCATCGAGGGGCGGCCCGCCAATGTCGTGCTCTACGCCACCTCGAACCGGCGCCATCTGATGCCGCGCGACATGATCGAGAACGAGCGCTCGACCGCGATCAACCCGGCCGAAGCGGTCGAGGAGCGGGTGTCGTTGTCGGACCGCTTCGGGCTGTGGCTCGGTTTTCACAGTCTCGACCAGGAGACCTATCAGGCGATCGTGCGCGGCTACGCCGCCCATTACGGCCTCGCCGTGCCGGCCGAAGACCTCGCCGCCGCCGCCCATGAATGGTCGATCACGCGCGGCTCGCGCTCCGGCCGGGTGGCTTGGCAGTTCATCCAGGATCTCGCCGGCCGGCTCGGCAAATCGCTCTAAATGGCGGAATGCCCCCGGCTTTCGCCGGGGTTTTCCGCCCTACGGGAGCGATGTAGGGCGGAAAAGCGAAGCGCATTCCGCCATTCCAAGACGCTCTCAGCCGGCGCGCGCGCCGAACGCGGCGGCCGTCGACGGCCCGCCCAAGAGCGGGCGCGGATCGACGGCCTTCTTGCCGCGCCGCAGTTCAAAATGGAGCTGCGGTTCGCGGACGTCGCCGGTCGCGCCGACGCGGGCGATGACCTGGCCGCGATGCACCTTTTCGCCGCGCTTGACCAGGACCGCGCCGCAATGGGCATAGGCCGAGATCCACCCCTGCGCGTGCTTGATCAGGATCAGATTGCCGTAGCCGCGCAATTCGTTGCCGACATAGGCGACGACCCCGGCATCGGCGGCCTTGACCGGGGCGTCGCGCGGGGCGGCGATATTGACCCCCTCATTGCGGGTGCCGTCGGGACCGGCGCCAAAGCCCTCGACGATACGGCCGCGCACCGGCCACAGAAAATCGCCGTGCTCGGCGGCCGCTTCGCGCGGGGCGGCGGGCCTGGCCTTCGCGGCGGAGGGGGCGAGCGGATTGTCGAGCGGGATCGGCCGGTCGAAGGACTGCCCGGGCGCGGTGCGCGAGGCGACTTTTGCTCTCGCGGTCGGCTGGTCGAGCGCGATCACGCGCGGCTCCGGCCGCCGCGCGGTGGGGTGCGGTTTTTCCGGCGGCTCTCTCTTGGTTTCCGCACGCGGCGGCGGCAGCGAAGCAACGGCGACCGGAGCCGGCCGTTTCGCGGCGTAGGCGCCGGCGCCGGGGAGGATCAATCTCTGACCCGGCGTGACGCGATAAGGCGGTGACAGATGATTGG
>DATFCQ010000328.1:0-11995 GCA_035252905.1 Allostellaceae bacterium
TCGGGATCGGCTCCGCCTTCCGCGAGCCCGGCGAGCGCCGCGGTCGCATCCGCGGCGGCAATCCCCTTCTGCGTGAGGCGGGCTCGGATCGCCCGGCGCGAATGGCCGCGGCGCTGCAGGCTCAGCGCCCGGCCCGCGGCATAGGCGGCGTCGTCGAGAAGGCCCGCCGCAACATAGCGGGCGATCAGGGCATCGATCAGCGCCGCTATCTCGCGCAGCCGCTCCCTGTCCGTGACGCCGCGCCGGCGCGCCCGCCGCAGCAGCACGCGCCGCAGATTCTCCGCCGAGCTGGCGAACCGCTCAAGGTATTGGAGCGCCCAGCTGTCGAGCAGGGCGGCGCCGATCTCGCCGCCGGTATCCGCGCTGTCCTGCCCCTGCCTCATCCTTGCCGCTACTCCGCGGCGATGCGCTCCCAGGTCAGTTCGCGGTATTCCTCGCTTGTTCCAGTCCGGCGCGGCGGCGGCGAGAGGATCAGGCGCTCGCCCTCAAAGCGCATCCCGCGCACCTGATCGCTGCCGATCCGGCCCGGGTCCGAGGCCGCGTCGACCTGGGTGACGAGCCGCGCCCCGTCAAAGGCATAATTGCCGCAATACGAGCTGTAGTCGCGGCCGGTACCGGCCGGCAGTTCCGGGCGCCCGTCGCAGACCACGGACATCATGCGCCCGTCGGCGGTAAAGGTGACGCGACCCATCGCCTTGGGCCCGTAGGGCGCGGGGAGCGCCGCGCCGGTGGCGTCCCGCGCCGTGGCGCGAACCAGTTTCCAGGTGCCGACGATCGACGGCATGCGAATGTCTCCGAGGGGTCGAGAGGATCGGCCTGCGGCCGCGCTATTCCGCCGCCGCCCGCGCCGGCTCGGCGGCGTTGCGATAGTCGAGACTGACCGGCTGGCTGGTCTCGAACGGGCTCTTGAGGTCGAATTCCTTGGCCATCTCGCGCACCGCCGGGAACACCTCCTGGCCCAACAGGCGGATGCAGGTCTTTGCATCCTGGTGCGACACGGTGCCGTCATTGCCCCAGAAGGCGAGGATGCCGGGCCGCGTCTCCTCCAACAGAATGCGCAATTTGGCGATCACGGTTTTCGGCGTGCCGGCGATGATCATCAATTCTTCGAGCTGCTTTTCGAGGGCCGGGCGGTAGCGCGGGTTTTTCGACCGTCCGGTGGCGAACTCGACAAAGGCGCGGCGGTTCTCCGGGCTGCCGTACCCCGAGGGCGTGCTCCACACCGGATGGGCGAGGCCGGTGAACTCGCCCTGCATCCACATGAACTGGCGGGCGTTGGCGAGCGCCTTCTCCTCGGTCTCGGCGACGTGGATCTGCTTCAACAGGCCATGATAATCGGGGCCGGGGGTAAAGCCGGCCTCCTTCGCCGCGTTGTCGTAGATGTCCCAGATCCGCTTGGTACGGTCGATCGGCGTGTTGAGCGCGATATAGGGATAGCCGCGCCGCGCCGCCCACAGGATCGTCTCGGTGCTGATGACGCCGGGGATCCACACCCGCGGATGCGGCTTCTGCAACGGCACCGCCCACGGATTGACGACGCGGTGCTGGTAATGCATCCCCTCCCAGCGGAACGGACCGGGGGTCGTCCATGCCTTGACCACGAGGTCGTGCGCCTCCTCGAAGCGCTCGCGGTTGAAGGCCGGGTTGACGCCGTTGGCGAGCTGCTCCTGCCCGCCGCCGCGGACAAAGCCGGAGACGAGGCGGCCCTGCGAGATCATGTCGATCATCGCCAGTTCCTCGGCGAGCCGGACCGGGTTCTCGGCCAGGGGCAAGGGATTGCCGAGCAGGACGATCTTCACTTTTTTGGTCGCGGCGGCGAGGATCGCGGCAAAGATGTTGCATTTGGCCTGCATGCAGAACGGCGCGTTGTGGTGCTCGTTCAGCATGATGCCTTCGATGCCCATCTCCTCGGCGTATTGGTAATGCTCCAGATATTCGTTGTAGAGCCGGCTGCCGGCGACCGGATCGAAATATTTGTTCGAGAACATCAGCGCCGTAGCCCCGAATTTGAGGCCCTCCTCGGCGGGATAGGCCGACATCGGCTGCTCGGTGAAGTACATCAGATGCATGGCTTCCTCCGTTTCCGGCGCGGCGCCGGCCGCGGCGCCCGGCACATCTGCCGCCGACTATAGCCGCTGCCGCGGCGGAGCACATCCGCGCAGCGGCGAAATCGGTCCGGCTCCGATCCCGGCGGGAGGTGACGGCCCCCGCCGGGAACAAGGGCTGCCGATGTGTACGCGAAGCACGTCATGGCAGCCATGAAATCCGGCATTGTCCCGAAAAGGGGCCTCTCGGCGTGCCGACGAGACTGAGGACCCGGCCCCATCGGCCCGGCCTCATCGGAACGTGGGCGTCCTGCCCGCGCTCCACAGGACTGCTCGCTCCAGGACAGTGAGCGTGTTGCATGCAGGCCGGCTTTCGCTATTCTCGACTCAGTGCCAAGGGGTTTCGGGAATGGCTCAGGAAAATGAACGCCCGCCGGTCGTCTTTCGGGTACGGGCCGGCCGGCAGGCTTTTACGTGCACAGGGCACCTCGTATGGGAGGGCGGTGTCGTGTACGCCATCGGCGAGACGGCCGATAATGGAATGTTTGCGCCGGACAAGGTGCGGCTTGAAGAAAGCGATCTGGAATTGAAGCACGATGATGCCGGTCGGCCATGGTACCAGTACCACGGCTTCGTCGTTGTTCCCGAGATGGGATCTTGAGGACGGTATTGGACGGGTGACCCTCGGGAAAACGACGCTTTGGGAACGGCTTGGGATCTCGTCCTGCCCATGCCGATCCTGTTATGCAGCCCAATTCCAATAGTTGCGTCGCGACGCACCGCTTCGCGTGCGAGCGGCGCCCCGCGTCGCCGTTCCAAACCCCGTCTATTTTGAGAGGTCCGGTTTTCGAGGCCGGGTAGTAGAACGGTTTACCGCCCCTTCGACAGGCTCAGGAGGGCGCGAGGGTTTCGCAAAGGACGCAAAGGTCAGGCCACTGACTATCGCGAAGCCAATGCGTCCTTCGCGTACCCCTGGTGTTTCTTTGTGGTGAAGCGTTCTTTTGGAGCCCTGATCCTGAATGGGAAAAATCACGATTTTCAAATTGGACAGGTTTTAACACAAACTCTCAGTAAACTCTGGTCAGATCGAGGTCATTGGTGTGGCAGTGATCTCGGATGTGTCCAATGGCTTTTTGTCGCGACCCGCTCGGTGGAGCGCAAGATGTGATCCTGGAACCATGCCGGCAACGGGCTGTTTGCCGGTCTCATGGATGGTTAACTGGGGATCATGAGGAGTAAGCCGCCGCTTGCCACAATCGACTGCCCGAAGTGCTTGGCGTGGGTGGAGGTTTATCCTCGCGGTGCACCCGGAAATCCGCTCCGCGCCTGGGAAGGGCAGGACGAGGATCTTTGTAAGGTGCAGCCGCTAAAACTGTGCCCACATATTCATGCCGCGATCGAGGGACAGTTCCCCGGTCATCTCTCATGACTGGCCCGCCATCCAGAATAGGTGCGACGGATAGAACACCCCGAGAGGGAGGGGCCCGCGCAATTTCTATCAAACTGCTGGCTCCCGGCGCCTGTGCTGATGGCGGGAACGGCGCGGCAGACCGCAGCATGGATCTCCACGCGCCCGACCCTTTGATTGTCTCGCCATATCTGAACCGTCCGCTTGATCAAAGCTATCGCGGCTTTCTCGACGAGCAAATCGCCCGGCTCGAAGCCGAGCCCCGGTGCCTTGCCGATCAGCTCGCGATGCTGCGGGAGGAGCGGGAGCGCCTCAGTGGTCTGATCTGCTGTAAGTTTAAAAAGAAGGATGAATCATCGCCTTGTCAAAGGTGATATGGAGAAGCCGGTCTCTCGGCCCGATCGCGCCCTCTATCCCCCATCCGGCGCGATCGATCGGATTAGGCTTACCGGGCTGGCTGAGGCGTAGAGAAATCCGAGAGATGGCGCCGCGCCTCTTCCATTCCCAGCTGTATTCATTCCTGGCGCTGATCCGGTCTGTCGCGCCGCCGTTGATCGCAGAGCTTGCCGCTCGTTCGGCTTTGGGGCGGGTCGGCGTACATCGGCTCTTTCTTGTCGTGCTGTGCGCCCTAATTCGGCAGGGCCGTCTCGAAAAGTCAGCGAGGGGCAGTGGTGGTCCAGCCCACCACTATCCAAATCCGAGTGCTCCCCGGCTGAGAGTGTCTTGCGTGCAACACTGTAGCAGCCGATTGCCACACCCTGGAACCAGCCGTTAGTCATAGTGTTTCGCGTCTTCCGGGGATCGGTTGCGCGGGCTCGACTGCGGGGGGTTGGTGCACGTGTCGAGAGCGGAGGAGTGTCGGAATAACGCTGCGGCCTTGCGGCTGCTCGCGCGGAAAGCGAGGTATCCGGAGATCCGTGACGATCTACTCAAACTTGCCATGAGTTTTGAGCGGCTGGCCGCGAGGATAGAAGCCCGCGAGGCGGTTGCCGCCGCTGGGCAGACCAGCTTCCGACAGCTTTGAGTTTCGGATGGGGTCGCCGTTCTCCCTTCCGGCTCAAGGGGCGTCGGCTTTACCAAACCGATCGCGCTGAGCGCGCGTAAGTTTCTCGGCTTTTTCCTCCAGCTCCTCAGCCATCCGGCGCAGTTCTTCGGCTAAGTCCGGAGCGGCTAACGCTATGGTTCTCAGTTTTGCTGCCGCTGCGCGCAGAAATGCAATTTTATCCTTCATCGTAACGGTCAATATTGTTTATCCCGATGAACGCTCTCCACGCCCCTGCCGTTGGTTAATCTCCTCTGCCCTGCTGTCGAACTCTTCGGCCAGCTCTAAAAGCTCTCTTTGTAAGTCGCGATCAATTATCCTTTGAGCGAAGCTTCGGCAGCGAGCCGCCTGGTGCCTAAGATAGTCAACGATGGATATCGGATGGCTACTCATCCGGTCCTCCGGACCTATCTAATGCCGAGCGGCCGCGGAGTGGGGCATTCGGAACAGGGGGATCCAGACGTTTGAGAGCCCCTGGCACTCTCCCGACGGTGCGCCTTGTGGCAAGATGCCACATGCGGCTAACGGACGCAGAACAGTGGCTGTTCCCGGCATTGTAAAATATTGAACTGCCGCATTCGAAGCATTTACGTTTAATTTGAATCATATTGCTGCTTTGCTCATATGTTCGCTACCCCTTTTGGATGCGTGCAGGATCATTCAGCGCCGTAACGAGATGGCAATAGCGATGATGCAAAGACGCTGCCACGCCCTTCCAGCAAGAGCGCCTTATTGTCCGTTCCTCGTTGCCCGGCAGCCGGCCCGATCAGCCGTGCTGCGGCACATGTACTGTCCGGCTTTGGTCCGGTCGAACCAGCGCTCGCCGGGGAAGTGGTAGATACGAGCAAGGGAATTCGCCCACGCTACAGCGTCGCCAGGGCATATGGAGGCCGGCGGCGGGGCATTGTTCGGAGTATAGAGCTTTTCGAGCATCCGCGGTTCCGCTCACGGCCGCTATGGCCAGTACCGCGGCGAGGATAATGGGCATGAGCCGTTTCATGGTTCTCCCTCAGAACCCTTTCGGCACTGTGGCGTGTGATGAGACTATCAATCGCGCAGCAATTGAGGTGAAATTATGATAATACGAAAATGATTTATCTACTACTACCTCCTTGACAGATGTTGCCCGTAAAAGAAGAATGCCGGTAACCAGTCTCCCCATTATGGGGATCTTGGCTTCGGTAGAGGGGATCGAGGCCGTTGCGGCACTTTTAGAAAATGCCGCGTGACCTCGCAGTCGCAGCGGAACAGGGGGCACCAAATGCGGGAGAGGCAACGAATATTGATCGTCGAAGACGAGCATATGATTGCGACATTGCTCGCGGAGGTGTTGGAAGCGGCCGGCTGGCAGGTGGTCGGGCCGGTCGGACATCTAGCCAAGGCGCTCGACACTGCTGCAAGCGCGGATTTCGACGCGGCGGTGCTCGACGTCAATCTCGGCGGCCAAACCGTGTATCCGGTGGCGGGGGTGCTTGACGCGCGCCACGTTCCGTTTGTCTTTCTGACCGCCTATGGCGCCGCCGCGCTGGTGCCCCCATTTTGCGAGCGGCCGTTGCTCAGCAAACCGTTCAAGGTTAAGGAGCTGATCGGCGCAGTGGCGCGCCTTGTTAATCCTGCGACGGCAGCCGGAGGCTTGGGCCTTACGATAATCGACGGCGCTCGACCCGCTGGAGGCAGCCGAGCGTAGCTTCGTCATCCTCGTCGGACAACCCGCTCTGGCGACCCTGTTCAGCCAAGCGCCTCAGCTCCCGGGCCTGCTCGCGATGGCGAATGGTCGCAGTTTTGGGATAGGGACTGGTGAGCGAGTCAAGCACCCGAAGCCGCATCATGGTAAAGGCGAAACCGAACAAGCTCGGCAGCTTACGCCCTGCCGCCTTCCCCCGGCCGGACCAGCGCGGTCGTGCCCCTGCGGCAGCCCTGTGAGCCTCGGCTTCTCCCCGCGAGGTCCCTCGGTTGGGGAGCATGGGAGCATTTTTGCGAGATTATCGAGCTGTCTCACCCATCCCTACAAGTTCCTGATCCTCAAGCTCAGGCCGATCCTCAGCATCAATAGATTCAGCAAGAACTTCAAATTCGCGCGCCCAAAGGCGAAGCTGCCTCTTGACTTCCGGCTTCGTCGCAAGCGCCGACATCAGTCGATAACGCTCGGCTTTTTCTTGTAAATAGCGATCGTTTTCCACTTATTTCCTCCCTGAAATGGAGCTTTTGTGTGGAGCAATACGATTAGGGCAGGATAGCTAGTTTCATAAGGCCAACAGCCGCCGTTCTGCAGCGTTCCGGCGTACAGAAAAAGAGCCCGCCGTCGACAGGGCTCTAAGGTGGGATGGGAAACGAAACATGCACAGGATGGGATACGGTCCTATCAAGCGGGATAATGCCTGCGATTCAGGATAGAGATTACAGAAACGTTCACAAGCTTATCCACAGAATCGGATGCACATATCTGATTTTTCGTAAATCTGGTTAAATTTCTGCGTAATCCCTATTGCTTCTGGGCTACGCTGATTTTTGCGGCATAAGATCTGGATGGCGAATCTCGACAGCGCCGTTCTCTAAGTGTCCGTCCGGAGACTTGTTGAAGTGGATGAGGCTGTTGTGATCGAGTGAGGCAGCCTGCACGGACGGAGGCTGCCGATGTGGACGGCGGAGAACCGGGCGAAATACAACCGCGATCATCTGCGCTACCCGAGCGATTTGACTGACGAGGAATGGGCCATTGTCAAGCCGCTGATCCCGCCGGCCAAGCGCGGCGGCGGCAAACGGCGGGTCGACATGCGCGCTGTCGTGAACGGGGTGATGTATATTTTGAGCACCGGATGCCAGTGGCGCTCTCTGCCGAAAGATTTGCCGCCGCGCAGCACGGTGTATGACTATTTCAGCCTGTGGGGATGGGACGGCACCCTGGATCGCCTGCATCACGCGCTCTACATCAAATGCCGCGAGCAGGCGGCGCGGGAAGCGAGCCCCACCGCCTGCGTCATCGACAGCCAGAGCGTGAAAAGCGCCGAAAAGGGGGGCGGCGCGTCGACCCGCCGGGCCTTGACGCGGGCAAGCTGATCAAGGGCAAAAAGCGGCACGTTCTCGTCGACCTGCAAGGCCTGTTGCTGCACGGTCTGGTCACCGCAGCGGATGTTCAGGATCGCGATGGCGGTGTCTTGCTGCTGTCGACCCTGTTCGGGATGTTCCCGTTTCTCCGGAAACTCTTTGCCGACGGCGCCTATGACGGGCCGGTCTTCAACACCGCGTTGGCCGCAATCCTGCCCAATATGGAGACCGAAATTGTCAAGCGCTTTTGCTTCCGGCGCCCTGATATGGCCGCGGGCGAGCTTATCTAACTCTTTGAAGAGATTGGCGCGCCCGAGAGGAGTCGAACCCCTAACCCCCAGATCCGTAGTCTGGTGCTCTATCCAGTTGAGCTACGGGCGCAGCGGCGGCGCAGGTTCGGGCCGGCGCCGCGAGGCCCCGCGGGGCCTCCGTGCCGGCGCACCCTAGCGGGACTTGCCAAAAGGTGCAAGTTTCGGCTTGGCTGTTCGGTCTCCTCCGGCGTCACCCCTGGCAGAGCGTTGTTCCGTGATCCCCGAACTCGTCATCTTCGATTGCGACGGCGTATTGCTCGACAGCGAGATCATCTTCGCGCGCGTGCTGGCCGAATGGCTCGGCCGGGCCGGGTTCGGAGCGGTCAGCGTCGCCGAGGGGCTGGCGCTCGGCTTTGGCAGGGACCGCGACGGCCTGTCGGCGGCGGTCGAGACCCGGTTCGGGCGTCCGTTGCCGGAGGGGTTCTTCGAGACGATGCGCGAATACACGGCGGAAGTGTTTGCGCGCGAATTGCAGCCGATGGCCGGCATCGCCGAATTATTGGCAGGGCTTGCGGTGCCGCGCTGCGTCGCCTCGAACGGCCATCACGAGCGCGTCCGCCAGCGCCTCGCTTTGGCCGACCTGTTGCGCTTTTTCGAGCCGCACGTCTACGGCGCCTCGCAGGTCGCGCGCGGCAAGCCCGCCCCCGACCTGTTCCTGTTCGCGGCGGCCCGGCTCGGCGCGGCACCCGGGCGCTGCCTTGTCATCGAGGACAGCCCGGCCGGCGTCGCCGCGGCGCACGCCGCGGGAATGACCGCGCTCGGCTTCTGCGGGGGCAGCCACTGCCCGGCCGATCATGCGCAGATCCTGCTCGCCGCCGGCTGCACGCAGGTCTTCCCGCGGGCGGTCGATCTCGCCCTCCATCTCGCCGCGATCCTGGAGGGCTCCGGCTGACCCCGCGGCCGCCCGCCTGTCACTTCTTCGGGCGCTGCCCCGTCTGCGCCAGGAACATCTGCTGCAATTGCTCGAAGCCTTTCATCGTCGCGGGCAGCCAAGTGTTCAGCATCGCCTCCGGGTCCATCGTCGGCAATGCGGCGCTCAACCGTTCCTGCAATTGCTGCAGCAATCTCTGCTGCATCGGCCCGACATCGGGCAGTCCGAAGAACGCCCGCATCTCCTCGGGCGTGCAATCGATGTCCAGTTTGATCTTCATCGCCAACCGCCTTCCTCTCTGTCGGAGTCAACGAGCGGCAAAGACGGAATACGCTACCCTATTCCGCCCTGCGCTTCCTCGTGTAAGGTCCGGGTATGGCTACCGATCTCCCGCTGCGTCGCGACTTCTCCGTCGCCTATGGCCGGCTCGAAGGCATCGCCCCCGGGCTGCGCCGCATCGTTGCCAACAATCCGGGTCCGTTCACCTTCAAGGGCACCGGCACCTATGTCGTCGGCGAGGACAGGGTCGCCGTGATCGACCCCGGCCCCGATCTGCCCGAGCATGTCGAGGCCCTGCTCCAGGGGCTCGGCGGCGCGCGCGTCACCCATATTCTCGTCACCCATACCCACCGCGACCACTCGCCGGCGGCGCGCGCGCTCCAGGCGGCGACCGGGGCGCCGACCTACGGTTTCGGCCCGCATGCCGGAGGAAGGCGCGGCGAGCCGGCGGTCGAGGAAGGCGGCGACTGGGACTTTGTTCCCGACATCGCCTTGCACGACGGCGAGCGGGTCGTCGGCGCGGGATGGGAATTGGAGGCGGTGCACACACCCGGCCACACCTCGAACCACCTCTGCTTCGCCTGGCCCGAACCGGGCATCCTGTTCAGCGGCGACCACGTGATGGGCTGGTCGACCAGCGTGATCGCCCCGCCCGACGGCGACATGGCCGCCTATATGGCCTCGCTCGACAAATTGCTCGGGCGCCCCGACAAAATCTACTGGCCGACGCACGGACCGGCGATCGCGGCGCCGCAGCGCCACGTCCGCGCCTTCATTGCCCACCGGCGCGAGCGCGAAGCCGGCATCCTCGCCTGTCTGCGCGAGGGCGTCGGGGAGATCGACGCCATCGTCGCGCGGCTCTATCGCGGGCTTGACCCGCGCCTCGCCCGCGCCGCCGGCCGCTCGGTCGAGGCCCATCTGATCGATCTGATCGGGCGCGGCATCGTCGTGCGCGACGGACCCGCGGGGAGCGAGGCGCATTACCGCCTCGCTCATCCGCCGCGCGGCTGACCGCGATCGGCACGGGAGGCGCTCCTTGCAATTGACGGGTGTGCGCGTCGTCGATCTGACCCGCATCCTCGCCGGGCCGTTCTGCACGATGCTGCTCGCCGATATGGGGGCGGAGGTCGTCAAGGTCGAAACCCCGGGCGCGGGCGATCCGGTGCGCCGCCAGGGCGCGGTCCGCGACGGGCTTTCCTGGTATTTCGCAGCGTTCAACCGCAACAAACGCTCCTTATCGCTGAACCTGCGGCACGAAGAGGGGCGAGCGGTGCTCGCCCGGCTGATTGCGGAGAGCGATGTTCTGGTCGAGAATTTCCGCCCGGGCGTCCTCGACCGGATGGGCTTCGACGCCGTCCGCCTTAGGGCGTTGAACCCCTCCCTGGTCGTATGCAATCTGAGCGGATTTGGCGCCGGCGGCCCCTATCGCAACCGCCCGTCCTTCGACTTCATCGCCCAAGCGATGAGCGGGTTCATGAGCGCGACCGGCATGGCCGACGGCCCGCCTGTGCGGGCCGGCCCGCCGATCGCCGATCTGGTCGCCGGGCTCTACGGCGCGCTCGGGATCTGCGCGGCGCTGGTGCGGCGCGGGCGGACCGGCCAGGGCGAGCGGGTCGGCGCCAGCCTCAACAATGCAATGATCAGCCTTTTGGGCTTTCTCGCCGCCAATTATTTCGCGACCGGCGCGGCGCCCGGGCGCCACGGCAACGACCACGCGATTGTCGCCCCCTACGGCCTGTTCCGCACCCGCGACGGCGAAATCGCCCTGGCGCCGAGCCAGGAGGATTCCTATCAACGCCTGCTTGACGCGCTCCCCGCCCCCGAATTGCGCGACGACCCGCGCTTTTGCAGCAATGAACTCAGGGTCGCGAACCGGCGGGCGATCAACGCCGCGATCGAGGCACGCCTCCGGACCAACACCAGCGCTTACTGGATCGAGAGGCTGAACGCCGCCGGCGTGCCCTGCGATCGCGTGATGACGCTGCCCGAGGTCTTTGCCGATCCGCAGGTCCGGGACCAGGAAATGGCGCTGACCCTGGACCATCCGGGGCACGGGCAGGTGACGATGCTGGGCTTCCCGCTCAAATTTGCCGAGGCGCCCTGCGCGCTGCACCATCCGGCCCCCGATCTCGGCGCCGACAGCGCGGCGGTGCTCGGCGAACTCGGCTATTCGGCCGAGGAAATCGCCCGTTTGCGCGCAGCCGGGGTTGTTTGAAGTCGTTTCACAATGAGACAGTGAGGATTATTTATTTCTTAGAGCCTGTTTGAGTGAGGCAAGTGGCGGAATGCGCTCCGCTTCGCTACGCTTTTCCGCCCTACAACCGTTCCCGACACGCATGAAACGTAGGGCGGAATAGCGCAGCGTATTCCGCCGACTTCACGGCACGACCGCGGCTCAAACAGGCTCTTACAGAAGGTCGAAATTATTATTTCCTCGCTGTCTCATTGCCTCATTGTTCAATCTATTTCTTCATTTACCTAGATCCGCGTCGACAGCCAGATCGCGAGGCGCGAGGCGGTCTTGACCGCGGCGGTCAAGGGCGCATAGAGCGGCGCCTCAGCCGCACCTTCGGCAAGCGCGGTGTCGCGATGCGCCAATTCGTCGTCGCGGCACGAAAGGATCGTTGCGACCAATGCCGGCTCGGCGTCGGCGAGGCGCTCGGCCTGATCGCGGTAATGTTCATCGATGACCTCCTCGACCGCGACCGTGCAGGCCATCGCGGCGCGGCGCCCCAAGAGCGCCGTCGCTGCGCCGAGGGCGAAGCCGGCTGCCGACCACAGCGGGTGGAGGAGGGTCGGGCGCACCCGGCGCTCATGCAACAGCGCCTCGAACAGCGCGAGATGATGCCGCTCGCGCTCCCCCATCTCGCGCACCACGGCGGCGGCGCGGCCGCGGCCGAGGATTGCGAGCTGCCCGTCATAGATCCGCGTCGCGCCGTACTCGCCGGCATGGTCGACGCGCACCATGCGTGCGACCTCGTCGGCGGCCGTGCG
>DATFCQ010000329.1:0-8310 GCA_035252905.1 Allostellaceae bacterium
TCGTCAATGTGCCGGTAAGGAAATCCTCGGCGGCGAGCCGGCGCCGGCGCCGCGCCGAATGCAATTCGACCTCGCCGCCGAGCGCCACGAGGCACAGCGGCAGTTCGGCGGCGGGATCGGCATGGGCGATCGAGCCGACCACGGTGCCGCGGTTGCGCGTCTGGAAATGTCCGACAAAAGGCAAGGCCAAACCGAGGAGCGGCGCCGCCTCGGCGAGACCGGGCCAGGCTGCGAGCCGGGCCTGCGTCACCGCGGCGCCGATCTCGACCGCGCCGCCGGCGACGCGGATTGTGTCGAGCGCCGCCAGGGCGCCGATGTCGACGAGCACGGCGGGGGCGAGAAGGCGCATGTTCAGCATCGGCAACAGCGACTGGCCGCCGGCCAGGAGGCGCGCGGCCTCGCCCTCGGCAGCGAGGGCGGCCAGTGCCTCCTGCGGGCTCTCGGGCTTCAGATAGGAGAATTCCGGCGGCTTCATCGGCGCCTCCCGAACAACCGCGCGAGCCTCCCCCGGCGCGAGGCCGGACCTCCCGCGCGTGCGGCGAGCGCCTGCAGAAACTCGGCGACGAGCCGGCGCGCCGCGCCATCGAGCATGCGCCCGCCGACCGCGGCGACCTTGCCGCCGACCGCGCCGCTGTACTGATAGCACAACCGCGCCCCCGCCGCATTCGCCTGCAGTTCGAACGCGGCTTCGCCCTCGGCTGCGCCGAGCGCGCCCGCAGCCGTGCCCATGAGCCTCAGCCGGTGCGGCGGGGCGAGGTCGAAGAGCCGGATGCGCGCCTCGAAGCGCCCGCGCACCGGACCGATGCCGATGCCGAGCGCGGCGCGATAACCGCCCTCGCCGTCCTCTTCAAGCCGCTCGCAGCCGGGCAACAAGGCGGCGAGCGCTGCGGGATCGAGCAGGATTGCCCAGACCTGTTCCGGCGGCGCCGGAATTTCAGCCTCTCCGGCGCCGGAAAGGCTCCTGCCCCTCACCCCAATCCTCTCCCCGCGCTGCGGGGAGAGGGAGTCTCTTGGCGGGGGCGGTTCGGCCTCGTCCAACAGGGCGATGATGCGAGACGGGGTCAGCGGCAGGGTGAGATTCTTCGCGCCGAGCGCGTCGGCAACCGCATTGGCGAGGCAGACCGGCGTGCTCATCGCATTGCCCTCGGCGACGCCCTTGGCGCCGAGCGGCGTCACCGGCGAGGGCGTCCCGCAATGCAGGATCACCGGCTCGGGGATCTCGCAGGCGGTCGGCACCGGGTAGTCGGCCAGGGTCCCGGACAGAAAGCTGCCGTCCTCGCCGTAGACAAAGCTCTCATAGAGAGCGGCGCCGACGCCGTGGGCAAACCCGCCGCGCACCTGGCCGTCGAACAGGGCCGGGTTCAGGATCGTCCCGGCGTCGTGCATCGTCACATATTTGTCGATACGCACCTGCCCGCTGTCGCGGTCGATCTCGACGCCGCAGAAATCGAAGATGAAGCCGTAGGCGGCCGAGCCGTTGATCTCGTCGGCCTCGTTCGGGGCCGCGAGCGTAGGCGGGGTCCAGAACACGGTCTCGCGCAGGGCCGCCATTTCCGGATCGGGCAGGGTGAGGGGCGCCCAATGGCTCGCCCCGGCGACGCGGGCAAAGGACAATGCATTGTCCGGGTTGCCGGCGGCGAAGATGCGGCCGTCGGCAAAGCGCACGTCCTGCGGTGCGACATTGAGCCGGGCCGCAGCGATGCGGGCGAGCCTGTCCCTGAGACGCAGCGCCGCGAGATGGGCGGCGCCGGCGACCGCGCCGGCAAATCGGCTCGAATAATTGCCGGCGGCGATCGACCAGGCGTCCTTGCCGGTGTCGAACTCGGCCTCGACCCGGATCGCCGCCGCCGGCAGGCCGAAGGCGTCGCCGACCACCTGCGCCAGGACGGTGCGGTGCCCCTGCCCCTGCGGCACCGAATCCATCGTCACGGTGACCCCGCCGAGCGGGTCGAGGGCGACGCTGGCTGCGGCCTGCGCCCCGTCCTTCGGCCCGGCGCGGCGGCGCTCCTCAGGCGATAGCGCGGTCGTCACATAGCCCATGTTCGAGATCGAGGGCTCGACCACCGCGGCATAGCCGATGCCGTAGAGCCGGCCCGCCGCGCGCGCCTGTGCGCGCCTCTCCTTGAATTCGGCGAGCCCGCCCGCGGTGATGGCGGCCTCGACCGCCGCCTCGTAATCCCCCGAATCGAGGATCGCACCGGCCGGGCAGCGATAGGGGAACCAGCCGGCGGGCACGAGGTTGCGGCGGATCACGTCGAGCGGATCGAGGTTCAGGGTCGAGGCGATCCGCTGCATCAGCCGTTCGAGCACAAAATACATCTGCGGGCCCCCGAAACCGCGGTTGAGGCCCGAAGGGGTCTTGTTGGTCAACACGACGCGGTTGCGGATCGCGAGATGTGCGACGCGGTAGGCGCCGGTCATGTTGCCGTGCATGCGGTAGAGCGTCGCCGGTTCGGGGGCGCGCAGATAGGCGCCGCAATCCTCGATCTGATCCCAGACGAGCGCCGTCACCGCGCCCGCTTCGCCGACCGCCGCTTCGAGCGTCGTGACCCGGTTTGTCGCCGAACTCGCGGCGACGAGATGTTCGAGCCGGTCCTCGACCCATTTGACCGGCCGCCCGGCCTTGCGCGCGGCCAGCGCGATCAAGACGACATAGGGGAAGACGGCGTGCTTGACCCCGAAGCTGCCGCCCGAATCGGGCGGGGTCTTGAGGCGCAGCCGGTTTGCCGGCACCCCCAGCGCCAGGGCCATGACCGGATGGATCGCAAAGGGACCCTGGAAGTTCGCCGTGACCTCGTAAGAGTCGGGGTCCGGCCGGTATTCGGCGGTAACGACAAAGCCCTCGATCGGGGTGCCGCCGTTGCGCGGGTATTCGACCGTGATCGCGATGCGGTGCCGGGCCGCCGCCAATGCGGCTTCGGGATCGCCGTAGCGGAACCGGCGGTCGCTGACGACCATCGTTTCCGCCGCCTGACGCGGGTCTAACAGCGCAGGCAGCGGCCGGTAATCGACCGCGACGGCTTCGGCCGCGTCCTCGGCGCGGTAGCGGTCGGCGGCGACGACGACCGCTACCGGCTCGCCGACATGGCGCACGCGATCGACGGCGAGGCACCATTGCGCGACCGGGGAGGCAAGCGCAGCCGTGAACGGCCGCGTCCAGCGCTGCGCGTCCGCGCCGGTGACGACGCAGACAACGCCGGGAAGGGCCAGCGCCCGGGCGCTGTCGATCGCCAGGATCTCGGCATGGGCATGCGGCGAGCGCAGGATCGCGGCGTGGAGCGTCCCGGGCGCGACCGGCAGGTCGTCGGCAAAGCGCGCGCGCCCGGTCAACAAGGCGAAATCTTCCACCCGTTCGACTGGCCGCCCGGTGAGGGGGCCGTTCTCGGCGCAGTCCGGCATGGCGTCCCGTCACATTCCCGGCGCCATTTTCGGGCGCCGGCGCGCGGCCCGGCAAGGGGTGCCGGAACCGGCCGCATTTGACCCCGTTGGCAGGGAGGCAATGCGGGAGCGCGCTCCGGACCGAGCGGCGGTTTGTCCCCTTTGTCCCCGGCAGGCCGCGCTCCGGGCAGAGGCCACAATGGAGGCTGTCACGCGATGCAAGGGCAATCATCCCCCCGCCCCGCCACCGCCGGCGAGATCCTCGCCATCTGCGGCCGGCTCGAAGACCGCGCGATCCTCGACATCATCGCCACCGGGGCGAGTGCGGCCGAGGTGCTCGAAGCGCATACCTGGCTGATGGCGGACGATCAGCTCAGCGCCGAACTGCACCGCCGCCCTTCGGGCCGGGTCGGCTTGGTCTGCGACATTCTCGCCGCCGAAGAGGAGGTCGAAGAGGAATAGAGCCGCAGCTCTCCCCCGCGACGCCGACGCCATAGCCAGGCCGCAATTCTTCGCGTAGGGTCTACTGCACAATCGCGGCGGCCCGAAACGCGGGCGCTTTTGCGGAGGTCGACAGGTATGCGTGGATTGGCGGCGGCGGTCCTCGTGGTCGCGCTCGGCGTGCCCGGCAGCGTTCTCGCCCAGGAAAACCCTCACCCGAACCTCGGGCCCCTGCCGGGCGGCTCGGCCTACGCCAAATTTGCCGACAAGGAGACGGTCTACGAGGACCTCAACCTGTTCGACGAGGCCTTTGAGCGCATCCAGCACGACGCGGTCGACCCGGTTTCGAGCGCCAAACTGATCGGCGCGGCGATCACCGGCATGCTGTCCGGTCTCGACCCGCACGCCGCCTATCTCGACCCGGCCGCCTACAAGGCGCTCGCCGGCCCGGCAAAAACCGGAAGCGACACGATCGGCCTCGCCGTCAGCCTCGCCGACGGCCAGCTCCGGGTGATCTCTCCACGCGACGGATCGCCGGCCGCCAAGGCGGGGCTCCTGCCCGGCGATCTGATCTTTACGATCGACAAGGAGCCGACCTTTGCGATGACCCTGCCGCAGGCCGAGGAGCGGCTCTCCGGGCCCCCCGGCAGCAAGGTCGCCCTGACCGTGTTGCGCGGGGACAGCAGCAAGCCGCTGCACATCACGGTCACGCGCGCCGCCTATCAATTGCAGACCGTCACCGCCCGCATCGAGGCGGGGAACATCGGCTATATCCGCATCGCCAGCTTTGACGCCGGCACGGTGGCCGGGCTGACCTCGGCATTGCAGAGCCTGCGCCAGCAGACCAGCGACAAATTGGTCGGCCTCGTCCTCGACTTGCGCAACGACCCGGGCGGCAATTTCGACGCCGCGATCAAGACCGCCAACGCCTTTCTCGACAAGGGCGACATCGCCGTCGTCAAGGGCCGCGCCGCCAATGCCGACAAGCACATCGCGGCCAAGCCCGGCAAGGACGTCGCCAAGGGTCTGCCGATCGTCGCCCTGATCGACGGCGGAACCGCGCGCGAGGCCGAACTGGTCGCCGGGGCCTTGCACGACAACCACCGGGCCGTATTGGTCGGCACCAAGAGCTTCGGCGACGGTGCAATCGAGACCTTGATCCCGCTCGACAGCGGCGGCGCAATCCGGCTGACCACCTCCCGCTTCCTGACGCCGGGCGGGACCGAAATCCAGGGCAAGGGGATCACGCCCGACCTCACCGTCACGCCGGTCAAGGTCGAGACCCTGGTCAGCGCCGAGACCCTGCACGAGGCCGATCTGCCGGGCGCGCTGAAAAACCCGGACGCGGCCGCCAGTAAGCCGCAGGCCAGCGCCGCTCCGGCGCATCACGGACCGGCGGTGGCAACCAGCGAGATCGGCTCGAAGAAGGATGCGCAATTGACCGAGGCGGTCGACGTGTTGCGCGGCCTTGCCGTCTACAGCCGCCGCGCCTCGGGCTAAAAGCGGCGGAATGCGCTCCGCTGCGCTTTTCCGCCCTACATAAACCCGTAGGGCGGAAAAGCGAAAAGCGCAGCGTATTCCGATTCCGCAGCCCCAATCAGACCAGAACCATGCCCTCCTCAGAGACCGGCTTTTTCGCCTCGTCCCCGGGTCCCAGCAGCATCTCGTTGTGGGCTGCGCCCGAGGGGATCATCGGGAAGCAGTTTTCGGCCGGATCGACGGCGACGTCGAGGATGAACGCCCGCGGGGTCTCCAGCATGTCGCGGATTGCGGCGTCGAGTTCGTCGGGGTTCTCGACCCGCCGCCCGGCCGCGCCGAAGGCTTCGGCCAGTTTGACAAAGTCCGGCAGGGCCGCGGTATAGCTTTCGGAATAGCGCCCGCCGTGCAGCAGTTCCTGCCACTGCCGCACCATGCCCATATACTGATTGTTCAGGATGAACGCCTTGACCGGCAGGCGATACTGGGCGATCGTCGACAATTCCTGCAGGTTCATCAGGATCGAGGCCTCGCCGGCGATGTCGACGACGAGCGCCTCGGGATGGGCGATCTGGACCCCGACCGCGGCCGGCAGACCGTAGCCCATCGTGCCGAGCCCGCCCGAGGTCATCCAGCGGTTCGGCTCCTCGAATTTGAAGAACTGCGCCGCCCACATCTGGTGCTGGCCGACCTCGGTGGTGATGTAGGCGTCGCGCCCGCGGGTCAGCGCATAGAGCCGCTCGATCGCGTATTGCGGCTTGATCACGTCCTTCCGGCTCGTGTCATAGGCGAGGCAGCTGCGGGCGCGCCAGGCGTCGACCATGCGCCACCACCGGGCGCGCGCCGCACCGTCCGCGCGCGCCCGCGCCTTTGGCAATTGCGCCAACAGCGCCGCGAGCGCCTGGCCGGCGTCGCCGATGATCGGCACGTCGACATGCACGTTCTTGTTGATCGAAGAGGCGTCGATGTCGATGTGGATCTTTTTCGAGCCGGGCGAGAAGGCGTTGAGCCGCCCGGTCACCCGGTCGTCGAAGCGCGACCCGACCGCGATCATCAGGTCGCAGTCGTGCATCGCCAGATTGGCCTCGTAGGTGCCGTGCATGCCGACCATGCCGAGGAAATGCGGGTCGCTGGCCGGGAACGCCCCCAATCCCATCAGGGTCAACGTGCACGGCGCATCGGTTTCCCGCACGAGCCGGGTGAAGCGCGCGCAGGCTTCGGGCCCGGAATTGACGAGCCCGCCGCCGCCATAGAACAGCGGCTTTTTCGCCGCGGCGATCAGTTCGACCGCCTCGGCGATGCGCGCCGGGTCGGGTTCGAGCTGCGGCCGATAGCTCTTGTGCAGCCCCTCTTCCGGTTTGGCATAGGCGGCGCCGGCGAACAGTATGTCCTTCGGCAGATCGACGACGACCGGACCGGGACGCCCGCTCTTGGCGACATAGAACGCCTCGTGCAACAGGCGCGCCAATTCGCTGACATCCTTGACCAGGTAATTGTGCTTGGTGCAGGGCCGGGTGATGCCGGTGGTGTCCGCCTCCTGAAAGGCGTCGTTGCCGATCAGATGGGTCGGCACCTGGCCGGTCAGGCAGACGACCGGGATCGAATCCATCAAGGCGTCGGTGAGCCCGGTCACCGCGTTGGTCGCGCCCGGGCCGCTCGTCACCAGGACGACGCCGACCCGCCCGGTCGAGCGGGCATAGCCCTCGGCCGCGTGCACCGCCCCCTGCTCGTGGCGGACGAGGATGTGGCGCAGCCGGTTCTGTTTGAACAGGGCGTCATAGATCGGCAGGACCGCGCCGCCGGGATAGCCGAAGACGACCTCGACGCCCTCTTCGACGAGCGCGCGAATGACGATTTCTGCCCCGGTGAGCGGTTCGGCCGGCATGGTCGGTTCCTCGGAGGAAAGGCTGAGCGCCGTCAAGGGATTGCGCCCGAGGCGACCGTAGTCGGCCGGGTCTGTCCGGTCAACAGAAAGCCTTTGATAAACCGTTGCGAACAGGCAAGCGCCTCGGCCGAGAACGGCTCGGTCAGCACGAGGTCGGCGGCAGATTGATGGCGCAGCCAGGTGATCTGGCGCTTGGCGTAATGCCGCGTCGCCTGCTGCCCGGCGGCGAGCGCGGCGGCGAGCGGCAGGCGGCCGTCGAGATGGGCGAAGAGTTCGGGAAGCCCGATCGCCTTCATCGCCGGCAGGCCGGGATCGAGATTGCGCGCGCGCAGCGCCGCTGCCTCCGCCAACGCCCCCGCCGCGACCATCGCGGCAAAGCGGCGGTCGCATGCCGCGTAGAGCTGATCGCGCGGCGGCATCAGCCGGATCGTCGCGAACCGATAAGGCGCAGGCTCATGCGGCCGGCATTGCCAGGCCGCGATCGGCCTCCCGGTGGCGCGCACGACCTCGAAGGCGCGCACAAGGCGCTGCGTGTCCCCGGCAGGCAGGCGCCGGGCCGCTTCCGGGTCGAGCATGGCGAGACGCTCGCGAAAGCGGGCGCCGCCGAGCGCGCGGTGAAGGGCGACCGCCTCGCGCCGGATCTCCTCGGGGATGTCCGGAACGGGCGCCAGACCCTCTGTCAAGGCGCGCAGATAGAGGCCGGTGCCGCCGACCACGATCGGCAGGCGCCCGCTCCCGGTCGCGGCGGCGATCTCGTCCTGCGCAAGCCGGCGCCACGCCGCCGCCGAACCGCGCTCGGCGGCGTCGCGATAGCCGTAGAGGCGATGCGGCGCACGCGCAAGGGCCGCCCTATCGGGGCGCGCCGTCAGGATCGCGAGGTCGCGATAGGTCTGCAGACTGTCGGCGTTGACGATCGTGCCTTGGAACGCCTCGGCGAGCGCCAAAGCGAGAGCCGATTTGCCGCTCGCGGTCGGGCCGGAGACGATCACGACCGGCGGAGCATTTGCCGCGGGCCTATCATCGAACTTAGAAGAACTCATGAGCCTCGTCGTCACCCTGGTCGCGGCGGAGCGGGCGCAGGCGGACCTGCCTTGCCGCGCCGCCGCGGTCGCCGCCGCCTTGGGCAGCGC
>DATFCQ010000330.1:0-9306 GCA_035252905.1 Allostellaceae bacterium
TCCCGGCATCGACCGAGGCGGCGAGCGAGCCGATCCCGGCGATCATCGCGACGCCGAGCACGAGGCAGGCGAGAAAGACCTGCAGCCCCTTGAACCCGCCGCGCAGCTCGCGCCGGGCGAGGCGAAAGGCGAGGCCGAGCGCCAGACTTCCGCCGCTCCCCTCACCCACCAGCCCTGCGGGCTGGTCCCCCCTCTCCCGCATTGCGGGAGAGGGTGCCGAACCCCGGCGAAAGCCGGGGGAGGCGGGTGAGGGCGACGCCATTCGGATCACTCCGCCCGCTGCCCGGCGCCGGTCAGCAGCGGCGCGCGGCGGCGGTCCTCGACGATGTGCCCGTCTTCGAGGCGGATCTGCCGCTCGCAGCGCTCGGCCAGACCCGCGTCATGGGTAATCAACAGCAGGGCGGTGCCGTGCCGCGCGCGCTCGGCGAACAGGCAATCGATGACGAGGCGGCCGGTGGCGCCGTCGAGATTGCCGGTGGGCTCGTCGGCCAACAACAATTGCGGGCCGGCGATGAAGGCGCGGGCGATCGCGACGCGCTGCTGCTCGCCGCCCGACAACTGCCCCGGGTAATGGCGCAATCGCGCGCCGAGCCCGATCGCGGCGAGCGCCGCGGCGGCGGCGGCGAAGGCGTCGCGCCGTCCGGCGAGTTCGAGCGGGATCGCGACGTTTTCCAGCGCCGTCATCGTCGGGATCAGGTGAAACGCCTGAAAGACGATGCCGATGTGAGTGCGCCGCAGGCGGGCGCGGGCATCCTCGTCGAGCGGTCCCAATTCGTGTCCGCCGACAAAAACCCGGCCGCGGCTCGGCCGTTCGAGCCCGCCGATGACCATCATCAGGGTCGACTTGCCCGAGCCCGAGGGGCCGACAAGGCTCACCGTCTCGCCGGGGGCGATCGCCAGCGAGAGGCCGCGCAGGACATTGACGGGCCCGGCGGCGCCCCCCAGAGTCACATGAACGTCTTCCAGCACCGCGAGCGGACCGCCGGAATGAGGCGAGGTCATCATCCATCCGGACGAGGGAGGGCCGGGCCCGCAGCATATTGGAGCGGCGCGGGCCTGTTCAACAGAGGGCTGCTCCTCGGCCTCGGCCTGCTGCTCGTCCTGGCCGGCCCGGCTGCCTTGGGGTCCCCGCGCGATATGTCGCGCGGGGCTGGAGCCCGCCCTCTCGTGATCCTTGCCTATGGCGACAGCCTGTTCGCCGGCTACGGGCTGCCCGCAAACGAGAGCTTTCCGGCCCGGCTCGAAGCGCGGCTGAAGCGGCAGGGGATCGATGCGCGGGTCGTCAACGCCGGCAATTCCGGCGACACCACCCATGACGGCGTCGCCCGGCTCGACTGGACCCTCGCCGACACGGCCAACAAGCCCGATTACGTGCTGCTGGAACTCGGCGCCAATGATATGTTGAATTGCCTGCCGACAGATGCCGCGCGCGCCAATCTCGGTACAATGATCCGCCGGTTTGAGGCGAGCGGCGCCAAGGTGCTGCTGTTCGGGATGCTGGCGACGCCCGCGTGCGGGCCGGATTATCAACGCCGCTTTGACCATATCTATCCCGAATTGGCGCAGCACTATCACGTGCCGCTCTATCCCTTCTTTCTGCAGGGGGTTGCAATGAAACCGCAGTTCAATCAAGCGGACGGGAAACACCCGAACGCACGGGGCGTGGCGGTGCTGGTCGACCGTATCGAGCCCTGGGTTGCGCATCTGATAGAGGGGGGCGCGGCATGAGCGGGTCCTTCGCCGCAGCGCTGGCGAGCGGCGATCCGGGCGATCTCGCCCCGCGCGTGTGCGCCGCGCTCGCCCCGGTCGCGGACGCCAATCTCGGCATTGTCTATGCGAGCGAGGCGGCGGCCGCAGCGCTCCCCGCGATCGTCGCCGCGCTCGGCCGGGAGACCGGGATCGCGTCCTGGGTCGGCGGCGTCGGGCTCGGCGTCCTCGGGACGGCGGCCGAGATCATGGACGAGCCCGCCGTCGCGGTGATGATCGCGGCATTGCCGCCGGACGGCTTCCGCATCTTTGCGGCGACCGCCGATCCGGCGGCGGATCTGCCGCATCGGCACGGCGGCTGGATCGCGGCGAAGCAGCCTCTATTGGCGCTCGTCCATGCCGACCCGCGCTGCCGCAACGTGGTCAAGGCCACCAGCGAGGCGGCGGCGGCGAGCGGCGCCTATCTCGTCGGCGGGCTCGTCTCGCACCGCTGCCCGAGCCCGCTATTGGCGCAGGGCGCCGAGACCGGAAGGGCGGGGAATAACGGCGTCGCCGGGATCATGCTGGCTTCCGAGGTCGCGGTCGCCACCGCATTGACCCAGGGCTGCTCGCCGATCGGCCCGATCCACCGCATCGACGAGGCGCGCGACAACATCGTCATGACGATCGACGGGCGCCCGGCGCTGGCGGTCTTTTGCGACGACATCGGGCCGGCCTTGGCGCAGGATCTGCGCCGCGTCGGCGGCGTCATTTTCGCCGGATTGCCGGTCGCCGGCTCCGATACCGGCGATTACCTGGTGCGCAATCTGATGGCGATCGATCCCGGCCGCGGCTGGCTCGTCCTCGGCGAGGAGGTGGGGCCGGGCGACAGGATCCTGTTCTGCCGGCGCGACCCCGAAACCGCGCGGCACGACATGACGCGGATGATCCGGCAGTTGGAGGGGCGGCTCGACGGCCCGCCAAAGGCCGCCCTTTACGTCAGCTGCGTGGCGCGCGGCGCCAATCTGTTCGGCGAGGGGGGCGTCGAGACCGGGCTCATTCGCGAGGCCTTCGGCGACATCCCGCTGATCGGTTTTTTCGCCAATGGCGAGATCTCGCGCGACCGGCTCTACGGCCACACCGGCGTCCTGACCGTCTTTACCTGAGAGAAGTACCTGACCCTCTCCCGCAATGCGGGAGAGGGGGGACCGAGCCCATAGGGCTCGGTGGGTGAGGGCTCATCTGTACGGTTCTGACATGTTGCGCCTGTTTGTCGGCATCGGCTTTCCGCCCGAGCTGAAATTGCGGCTGTCGCTGTTGTGCACCGGCCTGCCCGGGGCCAAATGGGTCGACCCCGACAATTTCCATCTGACCCTGCGCTTTATCGGCGAGACCGGCGAGGCCGTGGCGGCCGACATCGACGCGGCGTTGTCGCGGGTGCGCGCCCGGCGCTTCACGGTGCAGCTCGCCGGGACCGGCCTGTTCGCCTCCGGCGACCGGCCGCGCACCCTGTGGGTCGGGGTCGAGCGCCATCCCGAACTGGCGGGGTTGCGCGACAAGGTCGAGCAGGCGCTGATCCGCACCGGATTGCCGCCCGAGCCGCGCAAATTCGCCCCGCATGTGACCCTGGCGCGGCTCAACAATCCGCCGCGCGAGAAATTGCACGATTTTCTCGCCCTGCACGCCCTGTTTCGGGCCGACCCGCTGCCGGTCGCGGGCTTCAGCCTGATCGCCAGCTTTCCGACCAAGGCAGGCGCGATCTACGAGGATCAGGCGGAATACCCGCTCTTGGCGTGAGGGGGCGGGCCGAGGGGGAGAGGGGCATGGCCTATTGGCTGTTGAAATCGGAGCCGGCGAAATACTCCTGGGACCGGCTCGTCGCCGACGGCCGCACCCACTGGGACGGGGTCCGGAACGCGCAGGCGCAGGGCAATCTGCGGGCGATGCGGGAGGGCGAGCGCGCCTTTTTCTACCATTCGAACGAGGGACGGGAGATCGTCGGCGTCGTCGCGGTGGTCAAGGCGTTCTATCCCAACCCGGAGGATCCGAGCGGCAAATACGGCATGGTCGACGTCGCGCCGGTGATGCCGGTGGTGCGGCGGGTCGCGCTCGCCGCAATGAAAGCCAATTCCGAACTGGCGCAACTGTCATTGTTGCGGCAGTCGCGGCTCTCGGTGTGCCCGGTCAGCCCGCAGGAGTGGACCGTGCTGTGCGACATGGCCGGCATTGCGCCCTGATTATCGCAATCCGTTACAGCGGGTTTACAAAATTTGACCGCGCAGCGCCGCAATCCGGCGGCATTCTGTCCGCTGCAGGATCGCAGCGTTCCGGGGGAGTGGCGTGCCCAGTCTCGAACTCGTCGAAGAGGCCGAACCTGCCGCAGCGCCGTCCGCTACGCGCGAGGCCGAGGCGGAGGAGCGGCCGCGTCTGGCCATTGTCGATCCGAGCCGCCTGCGGCGGGATTGCCTCAAACTGGCGGTGGCGGGCGAAGGCTGGCGCGCCACCGACATGCCGGCGGTCCGCGACCTGTTGCGCCGCCTCACGCGCGGCGAAGTCTTTGATGCGGTCGTGATCGGCGGCGCGAGCTGCGCCGCCATCGACGCCGCGCAGGTCGCCCGGCTCGCCGCAGCGGCGCCGCTGGTGCCGATCCTGGTCGCCGCGGATTGGGAAAACGACCGCCATGCCGAGAGGATCCTGGCGGCCGGGGCGTGCGGCGTCTTGCCGGCCAATGCCAGCCTGCAGATGCTGGTGTCGGCGCTTGCGCGCCTGTGCAGCGGCGCCTCGGTGCCGCCGGGCTGGGCGCCGCCGGAAACCGTCCCCGCCCCCGCGCCGCGCGCCCTGACCCGCCGCCAGCGCGAGGTCCTGGCGCTGATCTCGGAAGGCAAGTCCAACAAATTGATCGCCGCTGCGCTCGCCTTGTCCGAAGACACGGTCAAGGCGCATGTCAAGCAGATCATCCGGCGCCTCGCCGTCGCCAACCGCACGCAGGCGGCGCTCGTCGCCACCGGGGTCGGGCGGCCGCCGCAGGCGCAGGCGCTGTAAGCCGCGAGTATATTGTAACCCGCAGGCCCGGCGGAATATCTTCGGCGCGAGCGCGCGACGGCGGAACAGCGTCGCCCAGCCGAGGAGGAGAAACGCCATGTCCAGCCGGACCCTGATCCCCGTCTCGGCCCATCCGCAGATCGGCAAGATCAGCGAGGCCGAATACTTCCGGCTCTACCGCGACTCGCTCGCCGACCCCGACCGCTTCTGGGGCGAAGCCGGCAAGCGGCTCGACTGGATCAAGCCCTACACCAGAACACGCAGCGGCGGGTTCGACGGCGAGGTGCGCCTCGCCTGGTACGAGGACGGGACGTTGAACGCCTCGGTCAACTGTCTCGACCGCCATCTCGCCCAGCGCGGCAACGACACCGCAATTATCTGGGAGGGCGACGACCCGGCCGAGGACCGTCCTATCACCTATCGCGAACTGCACGAGACGGTGTGCCGCTTTGCCAACGTCCTGAAGGCGCGCGGGGTCAAAAAGGGCGACCGGGTCACGATCTATCTGCCGATGATCCCGGAGATCGCGGTGGCGATGCTGGCCTGCGCCCGCATCGGCGCGATCCATTCGGTCGTATTCGGCGGCTTCTCGCCCGACAGCCTCTTGGGCCGCATCCGCGACTGCCGCTCGACCGTATTGATCACTGCCGACGAGGGGTTGCGCGGCGGCCGCACGGTGCCGCTGAAGCGCAACGCCGACACCGCGCTGCGGCAATGCCCCGAAGTTACCGACGTGATCGTCGTGCGCCGCACCAGCGGCGCCGTCGACTGGGTGGACGGGCGCGACCTTTGGTATCACGAGGCGATGGCGAAGGCTTCGGCCGATTGCCCGCCGGTCGAGATGGCGGCCGAGGACCCGCTGTTCATCCTCTACACCTCGGGTTCGACCGGGCAGCCGAAGGGCGTCCTGCACACGACCGGCGGCTATCTCGTCTACACTGCGATGACGCACGAATACGTCTTCGACTATCGCCCGGGCGAGGTGTACTGGTGCACCGCCGATGTCGGCTGGGTGACCGGGCACAGCTATATTGTCTACGGGCCGCTCGCCAACGGCGCGACCACGGTGATGTTCGAGGGGGTGCCCAATTACCCCGACCCGTCGCGCTTCTGGCAGGTCGTCGACAAGCACAAGGTCAGCATCTTCTACACCGCGCCGACGGCGATCCGCGCCCTGATGCGCGAGGGCGAGGAGTGGGTGCGCCGCGCCGACCGCCGCTCATTGCGCCTTTTGGGCTCGGTCGGCGAGCCGATCAACCCGGAAGCCTGGCTGTGGTATTACGACCATGTCGGCGAGGGGCGCTGCCCGATCGTCGATACCTGGTGGCAGACCGAGACCGGCGGCATCATGATTTCGCCGCTGCCCGGCGCGACGCCGCTGAAGCCGGGCTCGGCGACGCGCCCGTTCTTCGGCATCGAGCCGGTCATCGTCGACGGCGAAGGCAACCGGATCGCGGGCGCCGGCGAAGGCAATCTGTGCATGGCCCGCCCGTGGCCCGGATTGATGCGCACCGTATTCGGCGACCATCGCCGCTTTGTCGAGACCTATTTCTCGACCTTCCCCGGGTTCTACTTCACCGGTGACGGGGCGCGACGCGACGAGGACGGGTTCTATTGGATTACCGGACGGGTCGACGACGTGATCAACGTCGCCGGCCACCGCCTCGGCACCGCCGAAGTCGAGAGCGCCCTCGTCGCCCATCCCAAGGTCGCCGAGGCCGCCGTCGTCGGCTACCCGCACGACATCAAGGGCCAGGGCATCTATGCCTATGTGACCCTGAAGGCGAGCGAGGAGCCGAGCGACACGCTGAAGCGCGAACTGGTCGAATGGGTGCGCAAGGAGATCAGCCCGATTGCCGCCCCCGACCTCTTGCAATGGGCGCCCGGTCTGCCGAAGACGCGCTCGGGCAAGATCATGCGGCGCATCCTGCGCAAGATCGCCGCCGACGAGCATCAGAGCCTCGGCGACACCTCGACCCTCGCCGACCCGAGCGTCGTCGCCGACCTCGTCGACAACCGCCTCAACCGCGCGGCGTAGAAAGCGATGGCGGAATGCGCTCCGCTTTTCCGCCCTACATCGATCGTAGGGCGGAAAAGTCTTCCCCGGCGCAAGCCGGGGAAGGCGCATTCCGCCGTTTGCTCAGTTGATCAGGCCGTAGAACTTGCCGGCGTTCTCGCAGGTCATCTTGTAGGTGATGTCGGCCGGCAGGTGCCCGAACTGGTCGGCGATGTATTTCTGCGATTCCGGCCATACCCCGTCGGGATGCGGATAGTCCGAGCCCCACATCAGGGTCTCGACGCCCATCTCCTCGATCAGTTTGGTGCCGACGCGGTCGTATTGGAACGTCGCCTTGCACTGGCGGCGCCAATACTCGCTCGGCAGCATCTTGAGCTTCAGGTCGCGGTACTGGTCCTGGTACTCGAAATCCATGCGGTCGATGACGTAGGGGATCCAGCCGATGCCGCTCTCGCCGAAGACGACGCGGATGTTCGGGAAGCGCTCGAACACCGCCGCCCCCATCAGGTCGGTCAGGATCGTCGCGAGGGTCATCTGGAAGCGGCACAGCCCGCTATAGGTCATCCGCCGCGCGACCTCCGGTTCGAGCGACTTGCGCAATTCCGGGTCGGTCGCCGGGAAGGTGTGGAAATGCAATGGCAGCTGCGTCTCGTTGACCGCCTGCCACAGCGGGTCCCACATCGGGTGCCACATCGGCGTCATGTGCCACGAGCAGGACAGTTCGACGCCTTTCATGCCGAGCTTGGCGACGCGCCGCACCTCGGCCGCCGCCGCCTCGATGTCGCTATACGGCAGGCAGGCGAGGCCGATCTCGCGGTCGGGATAGTAGCTGCAGAAATTGTGCATGAAGTTGTTGTAGATGCGCAGCATCTCGTTCGCCGCCGCGGGGTTCTTCATCTTCGCGCAGGCAGCCAGGATGCCGTAGATGACCTCGGCGTCGACGCCGTCGCGGTCGAGTTCCTTGACGCGCAGATGCGGGTCGCCGGGCCGGCGCTGGCCCTTCTGCTGGTAATCGGCATAAAGGCCGGCCTCGTGCATCTTGTCGACGCGCAACTGCTTGCCGGGGACGTATTCGGAGCCGACCGCGCCGACGCCGCCCGCCTTGCCGTAATCGGCGCCGTTGTCGTCGACCCAGCGCTTGGTGCCGTCCGGCTGCTCCTTGACATAGGGCATCTGGTCTTTGAGCGCCCGTTCCGCTTCGGAGGTGAACAGGTCGGGCGGCAGCCAGATCATGTCGAGATGGCAATCCGCTGAGATTCGCCGGTACTGCATGACGGTCCTTCCACGCCAAATGGGTCCGCGCGGGACGATCGAGGCAATCTTCCCGCTTCCACTGTAACCTTGTGTCGCAGCCGCAGCATGACCGATATGCGCAGATCACCGATGCGGACGCGTCAACCCTGAACGCCGATTTGAGTCGTCATGCCGAGAGGTCGGACGAGGATGGCGTAGGGCGGAAAGGCGGAGCGCATTCCGCCACTCAGCGAGCAGGCGGCGGAAGCGCGCCGGCTGCTCGGCTGGGAAGGCCGCGGGCGAGCGGCAGCGCGAGCGCGCACAGGGCCGCCATCGCCCAGAACCCGTGCGCGCCGAAATCGGCGTAGAGCGGGCCCGAGGCCAATGTCAACAGCGCCGTCGCGGCGCCGATGCCGACCGTGCCGTAGAGCGTCAGCGCCGTCGCTGCCAGAGACGGCGGCACGGTCTCGGCAAAGACCTGCATGCAGGCGAGGTGCAGCAAAGCGAAGGTCAGACCGTGCAGGGGCTCGACCGCTGCCATCGCCGGCAGGGCGGCGGTCTCGGCCATCACGCCCCAGCGCAGGATGCCGGCCGCTCCGGCGAGGACGGCGGCGCCGGCGGGACCGAGCCGGTCGAGCAATGGGCGGCCGAGCAGCAGAAAGACGACGACCTCTCCGGCCACCCCTTCCGACCACAACAGGCCGGCCGTGCCCGGGCTGATCCCCGCCGCCTCCCAACGGATCACGGCAAAGCTGTCGTGCAAGGCGTGGCTGCCGAGGATCAGCGCTGCGACGACGATGGCCCGCCGGAACGGCGCCAGCCGCAGCAAGTCCGCAACCCCGCCGAGCCCCGGACCGCGGGCGTCTCGCCCGCATGCCGACTCACGGGCGACCCTTCGATCCCTCAGGAGCCCGCGGTCCAAACGCGGCACCAGCGGGCTCGCCGCCGCCGCGCCGGCGAGCAGGACCGCTCCGAACCAGACGATGACGGCGTTGCCGAACCGCCCGACCGCCTGGCCCGAGACGATCGAGCCGAGGATGAAGGCGGCCGAGCCGGCGCCGCGCACCCAGCCATAGGGAAAGCCGATATCGGCGCGGTCCGCCTGCGGGGCGGCGGCGGCCAAGGCGAGTGTGTCGGAGAGCGGGGCGAGCGGCGCCAGCGCCGCGGCCTGAAGGAGGCTGACCCAAAGGAGCGGCCAGAACCCCCATACCGCGGCGTAGAAGAGGCCGAGCACGGCCGCCGCCACGGCGCACAGGGCAAAGACCGGCTTCGGCGCGGCGCGCCGGTCGGCGAGCCTTCCCGCCGCCGGGCCCGCGGCGAGCCGCACC
>DATFCQ010000331.1:0-19783 GCA_035252905.1 Allostellaceae bacterium
GCCCTCGACCGGATGGAACTGCCGGAGCGGGCGCGGGGCGAGCGCCGGCGGCTCGCCGCGGTGCTCGACGGGCTCGCCGCGGCGATGCCCGAATTGCAGGTCACAGTCGACCCGGTCGAGAACCGCGGCTTCGAGTATCACAGCGGGATCAGCTTCAGCTTTTTTGCCGGCACGATGCCCGGGCTCGGCGAGCTCGGCCGCGGCGGACGCTACGACGCCGGCGACCCGGCCGCGCCCGAACCGGCAACCGGGTTCACTCTCTACACCGATATGATCCTGCGCACTCTGCCGCAGCAGGAAGGCCCGCGCCGCATCCTGGTGCCGCTCGGAACCGATCGCGCCCGCATCCGCGCCTTGCGGGATGCGGGCTGGGTTGCCGTTGCCGCGCTCGAACCGGCCGCCGACTGGCGGGCGGAAGCGCGCCGCCTCGGCTGCGGACACCTGCTCAAAGGGAACGTTCCGGTGGCGCTTGATCTCGAGGTTCCCGCGCCGCCCCGCGGCGCGGGGTTGGGCTAAGGGGCTGGAAAGATGGGCAACGTTGTCGTCGTCGGCGCCCAATGGGGCGACGAGGGCAAAGGCAAGATCGTCGACTGGCTGTCGGAGCGGGCTGAAATCGTCGTCCGCTTCCAGGGCGGGCACAATGCCGGCCATACCATCGTCATCGGCAACACCGAATACAAATTGTCGTTGCTGCCCTCAGGGGTGGTGCGCCCGGGCAAGGTGTCGATCATCGGCAACGGCGTCGTCGTCGACCCGTGGGCGCTCCTCGACGAGATCGACGCGATCGCCAAAAAAGGCGTCGCGGTCACGCCCGAGATCCTGAAGCTCGCCGACAATGCGGCTTTGATCCTGCCCTCGCACGGCGCCCTCGACCGCGCCCGCGAGGAGCGCCGCGGCGAGCGCCGGATCGGCACCACCGGGCGCGGCATCGGCCCCGCCTATGAGGACAAGGTCGGAAGACGCGCCGTACGGGTGTGCGATCTCGCCGACCCGCAGGCGCTCGAAGAGCGGCTCGACCAGCTATTGTTGCACCACAACGCGCTGTTGCGCGGGCTCGACAAGCCGGAGGTCGACCGCGCCGCATTGCTCGCCGCGCTCACCGCAATCGCGCCGCGCATCCTGCCCTATGCCGCGCCGGTCTGGCGCTTCCTCGACGAGGCCCGGCGCGCCGGACGGCGCATCCTGTTCGAGGGCGCGCAGGGGGCGATGCTCGACGTCGACCACGGCACCTATCCCTACGTCACCTCGTCGCATACCGTGGCGGGACAGGCCGCGGCCGGGTCGGGGATCGCACCGGCGGCGCTCAATTTTGTCCTCGGCATCACCAAAGCCTACACGACCCGCGTCGGCACCGGCCCGTTCCCAACCGAATTGAAGGACGAGATCGGCCAGATCCTCGGCGACCGCGGGCGCGAATTCGGGGTCGTGACCGGGAGAAGGCGGCGCTGCGGCTGGTTCGATGCGGTCGCGGTGCGACAGGCGATCCGGATCGGCGGGATCAGCGGCATCGCGCTGACCAAACTCGACGTGCTCGACGGCTTTGACGAGGTCAAATTCTGCACCGCCTACCGCCGCGGCGGCCGGACCTACGATCATTTTCCGGCCGGCGCCTCGGCCCAGGCCGAGGTCGAGCCAGTCTATGAGAGCGCCGAGGGCTGGCGCGAGAGCACCCGCGGCGCGCGCTCCTGGGCCGATCTGCCGGCGACCGCGATCAAATACATCCGCCGCATCGAAGAACTGATCGGCGCCCCGGTCGCGCTGCTGTCGACGAGCCCCGAGCGCGACGACACGGTGCTCGTCCGCGATCCCTTCGCCGATTGAGTGGCGTCGCCCCTACCCTGGCCCTCCCCCGTGAACACGGGGGAGGGAGATCCTCGTTCCCTCCCCCGCATGCGGGGGAGGGTCAGGGTGGGGGCTATCCTACCGTGCGCCGCGGGTTGGCGGCGGAGCAGGGCGGGCGAGATGGCGGGCGTGCTCGACGATGTAATTGTCGACATGGCCGGCCAGCGCCTCGAGGTGATCGCCGAAGAAATGATCGGCGCCGGCGATCTTGCGGAAGTCGATCTTGATGTCGCGCTGATGCGACAATTTGTTGACGAGCTTCTGCACCGCGTCGAGCGGCACCAGAGTGTCCTGGTCGCCGTGCACGATCAGGCCGGAAGACGGGCAGGGGGCGAGAAAGCCGAAATCGAAGCCGGCCGGCGGCGCCACCGCGATGAACGCCTCGATCTCGGGGCGGCGCATCAACAATTGCATGCCGATCCAGGCGCCGAACGAATAGCCGGCAATCCAGCACGACTGGGCGTTCGGGTTGTAGGTCTGCAGCCAGTCGAGCGCCGAGGCGGCGTCGGACAATTCGCCCTCGCCGCGGTCGAAACTTCCCTGGCTGCGCCCGACGCCGCGGAAATTGAACCGCAGGGTCGAAAACCCCCGACGTACAAAACATTGGTGCAACAGGTGAACGACGCGGTTGTGCATGGTCCCGCCCTGCTGCGGGTGCGGGTGCAGGACGAGCGCCATCGGCGCCGCCTGCCCGCGCGCGTGATGGTAGCGTGCCTCGATGCGGCCCTCGGGGCCGTTGATCGTCACGTCGGGCATGGCTCAAGCTCGAATCCGAGCCTGCCGCTCGGAGATTGGCAGGCTGCGCTACGGTTGTCGGGTCCGAATTCTTGATCGATTTTGTCGGACAATTATATGCTCGCTGACGGTCCGGCCGCGCCCCGGCGACCATAGCACAGGCAACGGCGATGCTTTTGAAAAACCTGCGCGAGCAAATCGACGCCACCCTCGCCCGCGACCCGGCGGCGCGCTCGCGGCTCGAAGTCGTGCTCTGCTATCCCGGGTTTCACGCGCTGCTGTTTCATCGTCTGGCGCACTGGCTGTGGCTGCACCGCTGGCCTCTGGCCGGCCGCTTTGTCTCCCATATAGGGCGCGTCGTAACCGGGATCGAGATCCACCCGGGCGCCCGAATCGGCAAACGCCTGTTTATCGATCACGGCATGGGGGTCGTCATCGGCGAGACCGCCGAGATCGGCGACGATTGCACACTCTATCACGGCGTGACCCTGGGCGGGCGTTCGCCGCGCCGCGGGGAACAGGGGTTGAAGCGCCATCCGACCCTCGGCAACGGCGTCATTGTCGGCTCCGGCGCCCAGATCCTCGGACCCTACCGGATCGGCGACGGGGCGCGCATCGGCGCCCAGGCGCTGGTGCTGTCGGAGGTGCCCGAGGGGGTCACGGTGGTCGCGCCTCCGGCCCGCCCGGTGGCGCGTCGCCAGGGCGACAAGGACGGCCAGCCGGAATTCCTGCCCTACGGCATCGATCCCGACATCCCCGACCCGATCGCCCGCGTCCTCAACGGCCTGCTCGACGAGGTCACGCGATTGCGGGCGCGCCTCGCCGCGCTCGAAGAGGGCGGCGGCCGGCCCCCCGGGGCCGGGGTCGGCAACGGCGCCGAGGAGCGGGTGTCGTGAGGCCAAGTATTGTGAGGCCCGGGCGATGAGGCTCTCGACCAAGGGCCGCTATGCGGTCATGGCGATGGTCGATCTCGCCGGCCACAGCAACGGCGCCCCGGTTGCGCTCGCCGAGATCGCCGAGCGCCAAGAGATCTCGCTGTCCTATCTCGAACAGCTCTTCGCCAAACTGCGCAAATCCGGGCTGGTCAGGAGCGTACGCGGTCCGGGCGGCGGCTATCTGCTGGGGCGCGACCGCCGCGACACCCGCATCGCCGACATCATTCTGGCGGTCGACGAGCCGATCCGCGCGACCCGCTGCGCGCCCGGCGCACCGGTCGGCTGCCGCGGCAACAAGACGCGCTGCATGACGCACGACCTGTGGGAAGAGCTCGGCAACCAGATCCATCTGTTCCTCAGTTCGGTGTCGCTCGCCGACGTCTGCGAGCATCGCGTGCTCGGCACCAGCGGATTGCTGCACCAGCGCGCCTGCGCCGCCTCCGAGACTGCCTGGAATGCTCCTCCGACGGAATGATGAAGCGGCCGGAAACCTATCTCGACTGGAACGCGACGGCGCCGTTGCGCCCCGAGGCGGCGGCGGCGGTCGCGGCGGCATTGCAGCATTGCGGCAACCCGTCCTCGGTGCACCGCTGGGGGCGGGCGGGGCGGCGGATTGTCGAGGACGCCCGCGAGGCGGTCGCCGCCCTCGTCGGCGCCGCCGCGCCGGAGGTCGTCTTCACCAGCGGCGGGACCGAGGCCAACAATATCGCCCTGCGCGGCAGCGGTCGCGCCCGCATCCTGGTCTCCGCGGTCGAGCACGCTTCGGTGCTGGAGGCGGCGCCCGAGGCCGAAGCGATCCCGGTCGACGGCAACGGGATCGTCCGGCTCGACGCGCTCGACGCCCTGCTTGCGGCCGATCCGCGTCCTGCTCTGGTCTCGGTCATGCTGGCCAACAACGAGACCGGCGTGATCGAGCCGGCCGGGAGGATTGCCGAGCTGGCGCATCGGCACGGCGCCTTGTTCCATTGCGACGCGGTGCAGGCGGCCGGCAAAGTGCCGCTCGATTGCCGTGCGCTCGGGGTCGATCTGTTGACCCTGTCGGCGCACAAGCTCGGCGGTCCGTCCGGAATCGGCGCGCTCGTCGCCGCGCCCGATTGCGGCCTCGAACCGCTGATCCGCGGCGGCGGGCAGGAGCGCGGCCGTCGCGCCGGCAGTGAGAACCTGCCGGGGATCGCCGGCTTTGGCGCCGTCGCGCGGGCGGCGGCGGAGCTTGCGGTGTGGGACCGCGTCCGCGCCCTGCGCGACGGGCTCGAAGCCGCCCTTCTCGCGATCGCCCCCGACGCCGTCGCCTTTGCCGCCGCGGCGCCGCGGCTGCCCAACACCGCGGCGATTGCGATGCCGGGCCGGCCGGCCGAAACCCAGGTCATCGCGCTCGATCTCGACGGCGTGATGGTCAGCGCCGGCGCCGCCTGCTCGTCGGGCAAGGTCAGGCCGAGCCATGTGCTCGAAGCGATGGGCGCGGGGCCCGATCTCGCCCGCTCGACGATCCGCGTCAGCCTTGGCTGGAGCACGACCAAGGCCGAAATCGCTCGTTTTCTCGAGTCCTGGACCGCGCTCTACCGCCGCCCCCGCAATCTTGAAGGAATGCGCGCCGCATGACGTCGGACACGCTCTCGCGAACCAATACCGCCCCGGTCTATCTCGACAACCAGTCGACGACGCGGCTCGATCCGCGCGTGCTCGCGGCGATATTGCCCTATTTCACCGAGGAGTTCGGCAATCCGCACAGCGAGAGCCACGCCTACGGCCGCACCGCCGCCGAGGCGGTCGAACAGGCGCGCCGGGAGGTCGCAGCATTGATCGGCGCCGACCCGCGCGAAATCACCTTCACCTCGGGCGCGACCGAAGCCAACAATCTCGCCTTGAAGGGCGCCGCCCATTTCGCCCGCGCCCACCCGCAGGACCCGCCGCGCGACCACATCGTGACGCTCGCAACCGAGCACAAATGCGTGCTCGAAAGCTGCCGCCGGCTCGAGGAGGAGGGCTTCCGCGTCACCATTCTGCCGGTCGAGCCCGACGGGCTCATTTCGCTCGCCGCGCTCGATGCCGCCCTGACGCCGACGACGCTGCTCTGTTCGGTGATGGCCGCACACAATGAGATCGGCGTCATCCAGCCGCTCGCCGGGATCGGCGCCCTGTGCCATGAGCGGGGGGTCCTGTTCCATACCGACGCGGCCCAGGCCTTCGGCAAGATCCCGCTCGACGTCGCGGCGATGAAGATCGATCTGCTGTCGATCTCCGGCCACAAGATCTACGGGCCGAAGGGGATCGGCGCGCTCTACGTCCGCCGCCGCCCGCGGGTGCGCCTCGCCCCGCTGTTCGACGGCGGCGGGCAGGAGCGGGGCCTGCGCGCGGGCACCCTGCCGGCTCCGCTCTGCGTCGGGCTCGGCCGGGCAGCGGCGCTCGCCGCAGCGGAAATGGACGGGGAGGCCGTGCGGCTTCGGCGCCTGCGCGACCGGCTTTATCACAGCCTCGCCCGCCGCATTCCCGGGTTGCGGCTCAACGGCAACGCCGAGCGGCGGCTGCCCAGCAATCTCAACCTCGCCTTTCCGGGACTGCCGGCGCCCGATCTGATCGCCGCCTGCCCGAGCCTCGCGGTGTCGACCGGCTCGGCCTGCACCTCGGCCGCGGTCGAGCCCTCTTACGTGTTGCGCGCCTTGGGGCTCCCGGACGCGCTCGCCAATGCCTCGATCCGCATCGGTCTCGGCCGCTTCACCGATGGGGCCGAGATCGATTTCGCCGCCGACGCGCTCGCCGCCGCCTATTATGCCGCTGCGAGAAACGCCGGGAGCCCTTACATAGAGGCTGTGGGTTCGGGCATCGCCGAGGGCGCGGAGTGAAACGCACGTACGGGAGATGGGCATGGCGGCAAGACAAGCCTTGACGGTCACGGAGGCCGCGGCGCGGCGTATCGAGGCGCTGATCGCCAAGCGCGGCAAACCGGCAATCGGGGTGCGGATCGGCGTGCGCGCCCGCGGCTGCTCGGGCCTCAGCTACACGCTCGAATACGCCGACGAGAAGGGCAAGTACGACGAGGTCGTCGAGGACAAGGGAGTGCGGGTCCTCGTCGATCCGAAGGCGATCCTCTTTATCCTCGGCACCGAAATGGATTATGTCGAAGACAAACTGCAGAGCGGCTTTGTCTTCCGCAATCCGAACGAGAAAGGGCGCTGCGGCTGCGGCGAATCCTTCCACGTCTGAGGCCCGAGGCGTGAAACTGTTCCAGATCGAGGAGCCGGACGGAAGCCCCGGCGATCCCGAAGCGCCGGGCGCCGCAATCGGCATCGACGCGAGCGGCGCCGCGGCCGTCGTGGCCATGGCGGTCGGCGGCAACGCGGTCGTGCTTCCCGATCGTGAGGGCTTTGCCCTCGACCTGCCGGTGCCGGAGCCCGCGGCCGCAATGGAGCGCTGGCAGGGAGTGTTCGAGGGCGCGCGCATCCGCGCCGAGCGGGCCTTGGCGCGGCCGGTAACGCATGCGGTGATCGCGGCCGCAGGGCCTCTCGACCCGGCGGCGCAGGAGCGGCTGCAACAGGCGGCCGAAGCGGCCGGGCTCGCGGTGCTGCGCTTGATCGAACCGCACGGCGCGGCGCCGGCGCTTGATGCCGCGGTCCTGGCCGAGGAGCTGATGCCGCGCCCCGGGATGCCGGATTCGCCATGACTGGTATGGTTATGTCTGTCCCGGCGAAAGCCGGGACCCATTTTTCTGCCGCTCGGAATTTTCAAGTAAAGGCGATGTCTTGCCAGCTATCGCCGGCCCGTACGCGGAGAAATGGACCCCGGCTTTCGCCGGGGTGAGGTCAGCAGGGTTGACGGACCGCAAGAATGCCGAAGATGACCTTTATCGAGCGCGACGGCACGCGGCGCGAGGTTGACGCGCCGGTCGGGCTGTCGCTGCTCGAAATCGCCCGCCGTCACAATATCGACATTGAGGGCGCGTGCGAGGGCTCGCTCGCCTGCTCGACCTGCCATGTCATCGTCGACCCGGAATGGTACGATCTGTTGAAGGAGCCGAGCGAGGACGAGGAGGACATGCTCGATCTCGCCTTCAACCTGACCCGCACCTCGCGGCTCGGCTGCCAGATCATCATCACCGAGGAATTGGACGGGCTGACCGTGCGCCTGCCGGCGGCGACCCGCAACCTGTTGCGCGAGTGAAGCCGTGAGCGAAAGGGGGACGCTTTACGGCCGGCTCGTCGCGGCGGCGGGGGCGGCATGGCCGGCCTACACGCGGCACGCATTCGTGTTGCAGCTCGCCGCCGGCGACTTGCCGCAGGCGTGCTTCCGCCGCTATCTCGTCCAGGATTATCTGTTCCTCTTCCATTTCGCCCGCGCCTGGGGGCTCGCGGTCTACAAATCGGCGGCGCTCGACGAGATGCGGCGGGCGCAGCGCTTTGTCGCCGCGACGCTCGATGTCGAGATCGGCCTCCATATCGACTATTGCCGCGGTTGGGGCCTCGACGAGGCGGCGATGGCGGCGGCGCCGGAGGCGCCGGAAACAATCGCCTATACCCGCTTTGTGCTCGATCGCGGCATGGCCGGCGACCGGCTCGACCTCGAAGTGGCGCTCGCCCCCTGCATCATCGGCTATGCCGAGATCGCGCGCGAGCGGGTGGCCGATCCGGCGACCCGCCTCGCCGGCAACCCGTACCGCGAATGGCTCGACATGTATGCCGGTGCCGAATACCAGGACCTCGCCCGCGAGGCGGCGGCGGCGCTCGACGAGGAGTTCGCGCGCCGCGGCGGGGAGGGGCGGTTCGCCGCGCTGGCCGCCGACTTCGCGATGGCGGCGCGGCTCGAAGCCGATTTCTGGCGGATGGGGCTCGCCGGCGCGGCTCCGTGATCGGATCGGGGGAGGGGAAATGAGGATCGCGGGACGGCTGCTGCGCTTGCGGCGCGGCAAGAACCCGGCGTTTCGTCTGGGCAATCGGGCCCGCGACCTGCGCCGCTGGGAAGAGGCGGCCGGCCATTATCAAAAGGCCCTCGCAATCGAGCCGGAACGGGCCGCGATCTGGGTGCAATACGGCCACGCGCTGAAGGAGATGGGCGATCCCGCCGCCGCCGAGCGCGCCTATCGCCGCGCGCTCGCCGTGGCGCCCGACCTCGCCGACACCCACCTGCAGCTCGGCCACGCGCTGAAATTGCAGGGCCGGATCGAGGAAGCGGCGGCGGCCTATCTCGCCGCGCTGGCCCTTGATCCGAAGCTGCATTTCGCCTCGTTTGAATTGTTCAATCTCGCCTGGAACCTGGGCAAACTTAGCGGCTCCCTGTTGCGCAGGGTGCAGGAGACAGTCAGGCAAAAGCATTCTTGGAACAAAAGCGGCAATGTCCTTGGCAATTCTGGAGAGATGATCATTTTTGACGTCAGCGATTTAATACATTACTTTCTCAGGGCCCGGGTTCCGACCGGGATCCAACGGGTGCAGATGAATGTCGTGACCAGCCTGGTGCGGCAGCCCGGACGCGATTTCACCCTGGTGATCGCCTGCTTCATGCCGGACAGCGATCATTGGTCGGTGGTCCCCGAAGGTCTGTTTCTCGACGTGACGGAACTCGCTGTCGCCGGCGGCGACCTGGACGATCCGGCTTGGCGGGCGATCTTGAGCGAGCTTTACCTGGTTCTTGCCGCCGGGGAGACCGTCGAATTTCGCGAGCACGCCGCCCTCGTCAATATGGGCACCTCCTGGTGGCTGCAAAATTACTTTCTGATGGTACGCTCAATAAAAAATCGATATGGAGTACGCTATATTCCTTTTGTCCATGATTGTATTCCGGTACTGGCGCCGCAACATTGCACGAAGGCACTGACCCAGGACTTTATCAGTTGGCTGATCGGGGTCTTCTTCCACGCAGACGGATTTCTGGTGAACTCGCAGGCAACAGCGATCGATCTGGCGAACGCCGCGCGGCTGCTGGGTCATCCGGCGCCGCGCCCGACCGTCGTTCGTCTCGACGCACGGCCCTCTTCCGTCCCCCGGGATCCCGGGACGCTCGGCAATGGCGAGGGCTTGCTCAAGCGATACGGGTTGGATCGGTCCGCATTCGTCCTGTTTGTATCGACAATCGAATCGCGCAAGAATCATCTGCTGGCCTTCGACGCCTGGCTGGCGCTGATCAGGAAGCGAGGATTGCGCAAGACGCCGATATTGGTTTGCGTCGGCAATCCCGGCTGGCTGGTCGAGCCGGCGATGGCGCGCCTTGCCGCGAACCCGCCCTTGCGGCGCAAGGTTCTGATCCTGTCGAAAGTGTCCGATGCCGACCTCGCCGCACTTTATCGGCGCTCCCTGTTCACGCTCTATCCGAGCGCCTATGAGGGCTGGGGCTTGCCGGTCACCGAATCGCTGTGCCACGGCAAGGTGCCGTTGATCACCCGGGTGTCCTCGCTGCCCGAAGCCGGGGGAGACTTTGCCGAGTATTTCGACCTCGGCTCCGCCGACGATCTGCTTGAAAAACTCGAACGGCTGATCGACGACAACGCCTATCGCACGACGCGTGAGCAGGAGATCCAACAGCATTTCCGGGCGCGCGCGTGGGGCGACGTCGCCGCGGAGATTGTCGCCGGCGCCTTTGCCCAGAAAGCGGCGGCGGGCGATCCGAACGGGAGGCAGCCGCTGCCCGCCGCGGTCGGGCGTTACTACGCGATGGCGCGGAACCGGGAAATCCGCGTCTGGCCGGGCATGATCTGCGGCGAGATGTACCGCATCGGGCACGGCTGGTGGCCGCCGAGCGATTGGGGATGCTGGCTCAAGGACGGGCAGGCGGAGATTGCGTTCGCTGTCGCCGAACCGGGCGAGGGCCCCTGTGTGGTCTATCTCGGATTGCGCGGGACTCCGGAAAATACCGCCGATTACCGGATATGGGTCGGCGCCGGCAGGCCCGAAAGCGGCACCCTCGCCGCCGGCGAGGAGCGCTGGGTTGAGCTGACCCTCGATCCGGAAATGCGGCGCCGCGGCGCCGTGCATATCACGCTGACGACGACCGGGCGCTCGCCGATCGAAAGGAAGGAGAACGGCGACCGGCGCCTCGTCACCCTCGGCGTCGTCGGGTTCTATGTCTGTCGGGAAGAGGATCGGGACGCCCGCGAGCGCTTTCTTGCGGCGCAGCGCTCGCGGCGTCTCGACCTCCTCTCGGGGCGGCCGGCGGACCTCCCGGCTCCCGCCCTCGCTGCCGATTGACGGCGCCGTCAGGCTCGCTTTGACCCTTGCAGGCGGCTGGTTACAACCTCGCCGCCTTTCATAACGAGGGCGATCTTTTCCGCCTGCTGCAACGAGGCGATGTCGGCGAGCGGGTCGCCATCGACGGCGACGAGATCGGCGAATTTGCCCTTTTCGACCGTGCCGATGTCGCGCTCCATCCCGAGGCATTCGGCGGCCCAGCCGGTCGCGGCCTTGAGCGCCTGCGCCTCCGTCATGCCAGCCTTGACCAGACATGCGAGTTCGAGCGCGTTCTTTGGGTGGCCGTGCCCGCCGGCGTCGGTGCCGGCGGCGATCTTGACCCCGGCGGCGAGCGCCCGACGCAGGCTTTCGACATGGTGCTCCTGCAACGCCAGGGCGCGCTCGCGCACATGCGGCTGCGGCGATTTGCGGTGGTAGTCGTAGACGGCAAAGGTCGGCACGAAGAAGATGCCGCGCTCGGCCATCTGGTCGAGCAGTTCCGGTTCCTCGTCGAGATAGCAGCCGTGCTCGATCGAATCGACCCCGGCCTCGACCGCGATCTTGAGCCCCCTGCCGCCGAGCGCGTGGCACATGACGCGGCGGTCGAGCGCATGCGCCTCGTCAACGAGCGCCTCCATCTCGTCGAGGTTGAAGGCGCCGTCGCGCGGGCCGTGCTGCGGGCGCGAGCTGGCACCGCCGGTCGTCGCGCATTTGATCACGTCGGCGCCGGCGCGCACGATGCGCCGCACCGCCGGACGGACATCGGCGAGGCTCTCGATGACGCTGTTCGGCAATAAGGGATCGCTCGGCCCGCAGCAGGAGAACCCGGACGGACTGGTGCGGTCGCCGATCCCGCCGATCGGCGACAGGATGGCCAGCGAGATGACGAGCCGCGGCCCCCGGATCAGCCCCTCCTCGATCGCCCGCTTGAACCCGGCGTCGAGACCGGCGGCGTCGCGCACCGCGGTATAGCCGGCGGCGAGCGTCTGTTCGAGCACCCGGGCGGTGCGCAATGTGCGGGTACTCTGCGGCTCGTCGAGCCCCCAGCGCCGCGCCAGGTCGTAACCGTGCATCGCCATGTGGTCGTGGCAGTCAATGAGCCCCGGCAAGACCGTCATGCCGGAGACGTCGAGCACTTCGGCCTCGCCCGGCCATTCGCCGGCGGCGCCGGTCTCGACCGCCGCGATCCGCCCGTCCTTGACGACGATCGTCGCCCGCGCAACCGGCCCGGCGCCGCTGCCGTCGAAAAGCCGTCCTCCCTTGAGCACCGTGATCCCGGCCATTGCTCCCTCCGCTGCGGGGCCTCGTCCCCTCGAAGATCAAGTAAGCCCGAGGCGGATCGAAGCCGCAACCCTGGGGGAGGAGGGTTGCGGCGATCACCGGCATATCGGCAAGAGTGAGACTGCCTATCGCTTCGAAAGTCCGGAACGGCTGATCGAAGACTTCAAGGCGGCGGTCCTGGCGGCGAGGAGGGAAGGACGATGACCAAGGAGGACAAAGAGCGGGAGCTGCATGTCCATATCGGAGATACCCTCGACGATATGGGCCGCCGCTTTGTCGACGCCTGGCGCCGTGCCGAACGCGGCGCGCTGACGCGCGAGAACGCCGAGCGGCATATCGGCTTTGAGAGCCTCGAAACGTTTGTGCAGATCATGACGCCCAAGCGCCTTGCGCTGCTGCGTCATGTCCATCGCCACCCTGCACGAAGCATCCGCGCGCTTGCGGCGGCTCTCGGGCGGGATTACCGGGAAGTCGGCGGAATACGCTACGCTATTCCGCCCTACGCTCCACACTTGCGGAGAACGTTGTAGGGCGGAAAAGCGCAGCGCCTTCCGCCATCTTTCCCACTCAAACAGGCTCTGAGCCGGTCTCGCAGCACGCGGCCGAACAGGGCCAAGTCACCAACAGGCTGTGCAGCGCCCGGCCATCGGGTGTAGGATGTGCGGCGAAAGGCCGCGGATCGCTCGGCGCCGGCGGCCGGAACGGGCGTCGCCACGGGTGGTCGCGGCTCCTCGAACTCCGGGTTCGGGAGGAATGCGCATGGCCATCCGAAATCCCATCGAATGGAGTGTGGATCAGTTCCGGCTCGCGGCCGTCGCCGCGGGCTCGGTCGGGCGCGCCGGTCATCGGGTCGCAGCGCCGGCGACGCCGCCGCGGGTCCGCCATATCGCGGCGGCCGATCTCGTCGAGGCGGTGCAGAGGGGCCTCGACGATTTCATGGCCTATCGCAGCGACGTCATCTTTCTCTGCCTGATCTATCCGGTCGTCGGTCTCGTCCTGGCGCGGCTCGCTTCCGGTTATGCGATGCTGCCGCTGATATTCCCGCTCGCCTCCGGCTTTGCCTTGATCGGCCCGTTGGCGGCGATCGGCCTCTACGAGATGAGCCGCCGGCGCGAAGCCGGCGCCCCGATCGGCTGGCCGGACGCGTTCGGCGTCGTCGGCTCGCGCTCGTTCGGCGCGATCGTCGCCCTGGGCGTCCTGTTGATCGCGATTTTCGCGTTGTGGCTCGTTGCCGCCGCGTTGATCTACCGCGCGACCCTGGGTCCGGCGCCGCCCTCCGGGGTCGTCCCTTTCCTGCACGACGTGTTCGCGACCCCGCAGGGCTGGGCGATGATCGGGATCGGCATCGGCGTCGGTTTTTTGTTCGCCTGCCTCGTCCTGGCGATCAGCGTCGTGTCGTTCCCGCTCTTGCTCGACCGCGACGTCGGGTTCGCGGCGGCGATTGCGACGTCCTTGCGCGTCACCGCCGCAAACCCGGGCCCGATCGCGCTGTGGGGGCTGATTGTCGCGGTTGGGCTGGTGGTCGGGTCGATCCCGCTGTTGTTCGGCCTCGTTTTTGTGATGCCGATCCTCGGGCATGCAAGCTGGCATCTCTACCGCAGGGCGGTGGCGCGCTGATCCTCCGCCGCGGCGTAGGAGATGTCGCGGTTGGTGTAGTCCGGCAGGAACGCTGTCGCGCTGACGCTGACGATCGCGCAGAACAGGATGTAGAGCGCGACCGCATAGCCTGAGCCGTAGGCCGCGAACAGCGCCGTCGCGATTATAGGCGCGGGCCCCCCCGCCACCACCGACGACAGATGGAAGCCGAGCGAGGAGCCGCTGTAGCGCAATCGCGGCGGGAAGCACTCGGCGATCAAGGCCGCCTGCGGCCCGTACATCATGTCGTGCGGGATGAAGGAGAGCACGATCGCGATAAAGATCACGCCGGTGATCATCGTGTTCATCATCGCGAAATAGATAAAGGCGAACACCCCGGTAGTGACGGCGCCGATCAGGTACATGCGCTTGCGGCCGATGCGATCGGAGATATGACCGGCAAGCGGGATCGTGATCGCCGACAATGCGGTGGCGGCGAGCAGTGCGGTCAACAGCATGTTGCGCGAGGCGCCGAGGACCCTGATCCCGTAGGTGAAGACAAAGGCGGCGTAGACGTAGAACGGCCCCTGCTCGGCCATCCGGCACAGCGCCGTCAGGATGACCTGTTTGGGGTACCGCTTGATCACTTCGAGCGAAGGCGCCCGCTCGACTTGCTTCTGCTCGACAATACGCGAGAAAACCGGGGTTTCGAGGATACCGAGCCGGATATAGAGCCCGATCCCGACCATGATGATGCTGAGAAAGAACGGGATGCGCCAGCCCCAGACCAGAAACTGGTCGCCCGAGATCGCGCTGAACGCCAGAACCACGAGGTTCGACACAAACAGCCCGGCGGGTCCGCCCCATTGCGGCCACGAGGTGATGAAGCCGCGATGGGCGTTGGTGCGCGCCCATTCCATTGCAATCAGGGTGGCGCCGCCCCACTCGCCGCCAATCCCGATGCCCTGGATAAAGCGCACGATCGTCAATATGACCGCACCCCAGATCCCGATCGCGGCGTAGCCCGGCACAAAGCCGACCGCAAAGGTCGACAGGCCGGTCAACAACAGGGTCGTGATCAAGGTGACCTTGCGCCCGATGCGGTCGCCGTAATGACCGAAGATCGCGGCGCCCACCGGCCGCGCAACAAAGCCTCCGGCATAGATCGCAAAAGCCTCCAAGGTGCCGACCAGCGGATCCGAATGGGGAAAATAGAGTTTGGCGAAGACCAGCGGGGCGATCTGCACATAGAGCAGAAAATCGTAAGCCTCGATGACCGTTCCGACGGTGCCGGCGACGACGGCGCGGCGCAGTTGCCGGGAATGTTCGGCCTCGGACAGCGGTGTCCCGCCTGCTTCGATTGTCGACATCAGGTTCCCTCCCTTGGATTTTTATCGGGTGCCGGTTGCACGCCGGCGTATTCGGCCGAGATGTCCTTGTTGATGTGGTCCGTCAAAAGCGCCGTCGCGGCGGTGCGCCGATCCGGCCGCAGCGATGCCCGTTCGCGGATAGCGGGGTTGCAGCAATTTTCCCTGCCGTCATCGACGTCCCTCCCTCAAAAGCGGACACTTCTGCGATGCTCGCCTCTCGCTCTTCCCCCGGCGGGCCGCACCCGCGGGAAGCGTTTTCTCATTTTCCGGTCAGTCTAGCGGGTGCCGGGCGGTCGCGTCGATCCCGCTCTGCCGTCCGGCCTCGGTGTCGTCATCCGGGGTGAAGGGCTTCCGCCAAATGCAAAGGCCCTCTCCGTCCTTCCGGACGGAGAGGGCCTTTCTCTGCGCAAAGGCGCGGCGGAAGGCCGTCGCGCCCTTTGCGTGAGACTTTACACCCCGGCGTATTCGGCCGAGATGTCCTTGTTTGTGTAGTCCGTCAACAGCGCCGTCGAGACGATGCCGATGACCGCGCAGAGCGCGATGTAGACGGCGATCGGCCAGCTCGCGTTATATCTGGCAAAGAGCCAGGTGGCGATGAACGGCGAGGGGCCGCCGGCGATGATCGAAGCGAGCTGGTAGCCGAGCGAGGTGCCGCTGTAGCGCAGCCGCGGCGTGAAGCTTTCCGCGATCAAGGCCGCCTCCGGCCCGTATTGCGTCATGACCGGCAGCAGGGACAGGGCGATCGCCAGGAACACCACCCACGGCACCTTGGTGTCGAGCATGCCGAAATAGATGAACCCGAAGATCCCCATGAACACGCAGCCGATCATGTACATTCTCTTGCGGCCGACGCGGTCGGACAGAGCCCCGGCCACCGTGACCCAGAGAAAGCCGAGCACGGTCTGCACGATGACTGCGGTCAACAGGAAATCGCGCGAGAAACCGAGGGTATGGCTGCCGTAGCTGAAGATGAACGCGCCGACGATGTAGCCCGGCGCCTGCTCCGGCATGCGCAGCAATGCGCTCAGGAGGACCTGCTTGGGCTGGCGCTTCAAGACTTCGAGCACCGGCACGCGCTCGACCCGCTCCTCGGCCACGATCTTCTGGAACACCGGGGTCTCGAAGATGCCGAGCCGGATCCACAGCCCGACCCCGACCATGATGGCGCTGAGAAAGAACGGGATGCGCCAGCCCCAGGTCAGGAACTGGTCGCCGGAGATCGCGCTGAACACCAGGACCGCGACATTGGCGAGAAACAACCCGACCGGCGCGCCGAATTGCGGCCAGGACGAGATGAAGCCGCGGTTCTTGTTGCCGCGCGCCCATTCCATTGCCAGCAGAACCGAGCCGCCCCATTCGCCGCCGACGCCGATCCCCTGAATGAGGCGAATGACGGTCAGAATGATGGCGCCCCAGATGCCGATCGAGGCATAGGTCGGGACGAGGCCGACGGCAAAGGTGGCGATCCCGGTGATCAAGAGGGTCGCGATCAACGTCGCCTTGCGCCCGATGCGGTCGCCCCAATGGCCGAAGATCGCCGCCCCGATCGGCCGCCCGACAAAGCCGACAAAAAACACGCCGAAGGCTTCGAGGACGCCGATGATCGGGACCGAGTGGGGAAAATAGAGCTTGCCGAAAACCAGACCGGTCACCGTGCCGTAGAGCAGGAAATCATACCATTCGATCGCCGTGCCGACGGTGCTGGCGAGCACGGCGCGGCGCAATTGCGCGCGATGCTCGGTTGCGGATAGTGCAGGGGTTGCGGCGGTTTCTGTGGCCGTCATTGCGTTTTCTCCCAAAAATCGGGCAGCCGGAGGCTGCCCGTCGCTTCGCGCGCTCCCCGGGCGGCGGCGGCCCGGAAGCGTTCGCGACGATGTTAACCGTCGCGGGGAGAAGAGGAAAGCACCCGCTGCCGCGCTGCCGCCGGTTTCACCATTCCGGCGATCGCGCGAACGGCTTTTACACGCCGCGGTATTCCTCGGAAATGTCGCGGTTTGTATAGTCGGGCAGCAATGCGGTTGAAACGAGACTGACCACGGCGCAGCCGAAGATGTAGGCGGCGATCGCATAACCCGATTGGGTGCGCGCGAACAGCGCGGTGGCGATCAAGGGCGCCGGGCCGCCGGCAATGACCGAGGCGAGCTGATAGCCGAGCGAGGCGCCGCTGTAGCGTAACCGGCCGGTGAAGCATTCGGCGATCATCGCCGCCTGCGGCCCGTACATCAGATCGTGCGGGATCAATGACAACACGATCGCGAGAAAGATCCAGCCCGGCACCATCGTGTCGAGCATCCAGAAATAGAGGAAGCCGAAGGCGCCCATCACCGCCGCGCCGATCAGATACATGCGCTTCCTGCCGATCCGGTCGGACAGGTGGCCGGCGATCGGGATCGTGAAGAACGAGACGACCGCGGCGGCCAGCACCGCGATCAACAAGAGGTTGCGCGAGCTGTGCAGGACGCGCGTGCCGTAGGTGAAGACAAAGGCGGTGAAGATGTAGAACGGCGCCTGCTCGGCCATCCGCGCCAGCGCGCTTAACAGGATCTCTTTCGGCTGACGCTTGACGACCTCAAGCGCCGGCGCGCGCTCGACCCGGTTTTGTGCAACGACGCGCTGAAACGCCGGAGTTTCGAGGATGCCGAGGCGGATATAGAGGCCGATGGCAACGAGGATGATGCTCAACAGGAACGGGATCCGCCAGCCCCAGGTCAGGAATCCGGGCCCGGACACCGCGCTGACCGCGAGCAGGACGAGGTTCGACAGAAACAGTCCCGCCGGCACCCCGAATTGCGGCCAGGCGGCGATAAAGCCGCGATGGGCGTTGCTGCGCGCCCATTCCATCGACAGCAATACCGAGCCGCCCCATTCGCCGCCGACGCCGATGCCCTGGACGATGCGCAGGACGGTCAGGATGGCCGCGCCCCAGATGCCGATTGAGGCATAGCCCGGCACAAAGGCGACGAGAAAGGTGGCGATCCCCATCAATAAGAGGGTTGCGATCAGCGCCCCCTTGCGCCCGATGCGGTCGCCGTAATGCCCGAAGATCGCCGCGCCGACGGGCCGCGCGACAAAGCCCCCGGCATAGATCGCAAAAGCCTCCAGGGTCCCGACCAGCGGATCCGAATGGGGAAAATAGAGCTTGGCGAAGATGAGCCCCGTCGCCGTGCCGTAGATAAAGAAATCGTACCACTCGATCGTCGTGCCGATCGTGCTGGCCAGCACCGCGCGCCGCAATTGCCGGCGGTGCTCGAGCTCGGACAATATTCCCGCGGTCGTCCCGGTCGTCATCCAAACTGCTCCTCGTCCGCTCCGGCCGTGCCGCAACCCGGAGCAGCCGAAGACGGCGTCCAGTATATCAGCCGCCGTGACGCAAGGAACTGCTCCTATTCATGCCGGCTCTCCTGAAAGTTCTAAAAGTGTTCGGTGTTTTCCCTTTCTGCGATCTTGGGTCGCCTGTGATGGAATGGGCCAGAAGTTATGAAAAGAGGGCCCGACGCAAAAAAATGCCGCCCGGCGGAGCGGGCGGCATTGCATGAAGGGAGCCGAGGCGGCCGTGTCAGGCCCGGCGGCGGCGCAGCCCGAGCAGGCCGAGACCGGCGAGAGCCGAGCCGAACAGCGCGAGGCTCGCGGGCTCGGGAACCGGTGTCCCCCCGCAATCGGAACCGCCGGTGCAGCCATTGACTTTGATATCGCCTTCGCCGGATCCGGTGCCGTACTGGAAATCGACGCTCGTAATGTCGGAAAGAGCAAAGCTCGAACCGATTGGCAGCGTAATGTCTATCGTGATCGAGTTTTCGATGTAGGTGCGTGAAGTCAGACCATCCTGGTTGAGATTGGTTCCCGTACCGACGAGCCCGAAGGCCGACCCGTCGAGCATAACTCCACAGTTATGAGTGCCGCACAGATTGCCGCTGCCGGTCCCGACACCGAATCCGGAACTTGCAGCGCCACCGGAAAGATAGGCCCATTCCTGACCGACGCTGTGCGAATCGGGAGTCCCCAAGGCCACAATTGAACTCCCCGAGGTCAGCGCCGCCGACCCGGAGGCGCTCGGCAGAGCGGTAGCAGGAGCAGGGACAGCGTTAAACCCCAGATTCGTCAGCACGCTCGCTTGCGAATTGGCAACGGCGTTATTGGTGATGACGACCTGAAAAATGTTGCCAGACAGCGAAAAATCGACTGTCGCGGAAATCGGCGAGGTGTCGCTGTCGATGCCGGTGCCGCTAAAAACGAGGTCGGCCCTGGCAGGCCCGGTCAAGGCCGCCCCGATGGCGATGGCGATGCCCAGTGATTTGCAGCGGAATGCCTTCATCAGAAGGTTCTGTGGTTTTGAGCGAACGGACTGCGACGACATTCTTGTCTCTCCGAATGAGAATTTTCTCGTCATCGAAGAGCAAGATTTGTGCCAAGCAGAAAAATCAAACACTTAGGAGAAATTACCGGCAACGCTTGTAAAAATTTCCGACGTGTCTCATGCGGATCTTCACCCCATCCGGGCATGAAAAATATCTCGCTCCTGCCCGTTCGCCCCTTGCCCCAGGTCAAGCCGAGGCCCATCCCCTCCGCGGCACGAGCCCGGCATCGACGTTAAGACACTGCCATAGATCTGAAATTTCAGAGAGGTGGAGGAATAGATCACGACTTTCGCCGGGACGACACTCGGGGATTATGCCCACTTCCCAACTGTGGATTTACCCATGTAAAGGGATTAGACAGGCCGCTGCCGCGGCGACGCGGCAGTGGGTCGGGCCAAAGCAAGAACAGCCTGCGTATCCCGAGGCGTTTCGCACCGCTGACGGACATTGCATTCTTTTACAGCGATCCGGCTACAGCGATCCGGCACCGCCCGCCCGCGGGGCAGAGCGGACGCGATTCGCCGCGGCGCGGCCGGCGG
>DATFCQ010000332.1:0-170212 GCA_035252905.1 Allostellaceae bacterium
TGCATTTCTGGGCCCATGACGATGCGCAAAAGCTCGCCGAAGGGCTGAAAGCGGCGCTCGCCAATGTCAATGTCAAAAAGGGCTGAAGCATGTTGGCTCGGGCAGCCCTGGTCGTGATCCTGATCGTGGTGCCGGCCTGCGTCCACGCCCAGGCGGTCGGCCCGCCACTCGCGCTTGAGGCGAAGATCCCGCTCGGCGCGGTGTGCGGCCGGATCGACCATCTCGCCATTGATTTGAAGCGGCGGCGCCTGTTTGTCGCCGAACTCGGCAACGACAGCTTGGGGATTGTCGACCTCGCGACGCAGAGGATGCTGCGAACCGTTGTCGGCTTCAAGGCGCCGCAGGGCGTGGGCTACGAGGCGACAACCGATACGATCTATGTCGCCAACGCCGGTGACGGCTCGGTGCGCGTGCTGCGCGGGGAAGACCTCGCCCCTATCGGGCGCATCGAACTCGGCAGCGATGCCGATAACGTGCGGATCGATGCGGCGCACCGGCGGGTGCTGGTGGGCTACGGCGACGGGGCGCTGGCGATCATCGATCCGGTGTCGCGGGCGAAGATCGGCGAAGTCCGGTTGCCGGCGCATCCCGAGGGCTTTCAGCTCGTCGAGAACGGCACGCAAGCCGTCATCAACCTGCCGGACGCTCATCAGATCGCCATAGCGGACCTGGCGAGCGGCGCCATCCGTCGGATCCCGACCGGGGCGCTCACCGCGAACTTTCCGATGGCGGTCGACCCGGAGACGCGCCGCGTTCTCGTCGCCTTCCGCCACCCGCCGATGCTGGCGGCCTACGCGATCTCGGAGGGACGACTTACTGCCCGCCAGCCGATCTGCACCGATGCGGACGATTTGTTCGTCGATGCCAGGCGGCACCGGATTTATGTCAGCTGCCGCACCGGCTTCGTCGATGTGCTGGAGCCCGCCGCGGACGGCTACGTGCGCCCCGCGCGGGTGCCGACGGCATCGGGGGCCCGGACCTCGCTATTTGTCCCCGAACGCGACCGGCTCTACGTGGCGGTGCGGGCAAGGGGGGACGAGCCGGCGGCGATCTGGGTATTCCGCCGGGCGCCATGAGCATGGGCCGCTCGGCCGGCGTCGTTGCCGTCGTCCTCCTGCTCGCTTGCTGGTGTGGTCCTGCGCAGGCCTTTCGCCCGTTCGACGGCACCGACGCGGCGGTCGCCGACTTGCACCAGATCGAGATCGAGCTCGGGCCGGTCGAGTATCTGCGCGACGGCGCACAGCGCACGCTGTTCGCGCCCTCGACCGTATTCAATTACGGATTTACCCCGGGCTGGGAAGGGGTGATCGAGGGGCGGGTGGCGCACGCCCTTTCGGGCCGCGGAGTGCTCGGCGCCGGCCTGATCGACGCCGGCGCCTTTCTCAAAGGCGTGCTGCGCGAAGGTGCGCTGCAGGACAAAGCGGGGCCCAGCGTCGCGACCGAGTTCGGCATTCTTCTCCCCGGCATCCGCGACGATCACGGCATCGGCGCAAGCATTGCCGGCGTCCTCTCGCAGCGATGGGGTTGGGGGATGATCCACCTCAACGCCGCCGCCTCCCTGACGAGGCAGCAGCATCCCGATCTGTTCCTCGATGCGATCATCGAGGGGCCGTACGCCTGGACGGTGCGGCCGGTTGCTGAACTCTTCTATGACCGCGATTTCGCCGCGACGGCAACCCGCTCGGCACTCGTCGGGGCGATCTGGCAGGTGAAGGACGATGTGGCTGTCGATTTCGGTCTGCGCGGCGCGCGCTCGGGCGACCACACCGCGGGCGAGATCCGTCTCGGCATCACCATTGCTTTCTCGGCGAGATAGCCGATCAGAGCTTACCCAGGCCGCCAAGCGCGCCGCCAGCAGCCAGCAGCCACAACGGATTGAGGCGGGTGGTCAGCATCACGACGGCCGCGGCGACGGTGAGCGATGCCGCGGCCCATCTGTGGTCGGCCGTATGCGCCATAACGACGCCGCTGGCGACGATCAGCCCGATGGTGACGGGGGCGAGGCCAGTCCGCACGCTGTGCTGCCAGCGCACGGTGCGGAACCGGTGCCAAAGGCGGAACGCGCCGTAATACATCGCGCAGGGCGGCCCGAAGATCGCCGTCGCGCTGGCGATCGCGCCGAGGAGGCCGAACACCGTCCAACCGACCAATCCCATCATCAGGATCGTGTTGGGGCCGGGGATCGCCTGGGCCATCGCAAAGATGTCGGCGAAGTCCTGATCGGTCATCCAGCCGTGAGCGGCGAGGACAAAGTTGTGGACGTCGGGCAGTACCGTCGGGAAGCCGCCGAAGCTGATCGACGACAGCAGTGCGAGGTGCGCGGCCAGCGCAGCCAGAACGGAGGGCAGTTTCATCGCCCGCCGGCCGGAAACAATGCAGCGGCCGCGATGCTGAGCGGCGCCAATGTGAACAGCACGACCAGCAGCGGCAATTTGCTGAACGCCATCAACGCCAGAGCCAGCGCGGCAAAGATGATCGTCGCCGGGCGACGGCGGTGGGGCAGAAAAAGCCTCAACCCCGTCGCGACAAGCAGCCCTGCGGCCGTCGCCGATATTCCGCCGAGGATGTTCCGCAACAGCGGCGTGTGCACGTACTCAAGACAGATCACCCCCAGCGCCAGGCCGGCGGTCCCCGGGATCAGCAGGAAGCCGGCAATCGCCGCCAGGGCTCCGGCGGCGCCACGCAGCTTGGCGCCGACGCAGACTGCAATGCGATGACATTCGGCCCCGGCATGAACTGGCACAGACTGACGATATCGAGGAATTCCGCTTCGCCGAGCCAACCGCGGCGCTCGACCGCGATGCGGCGGGCCCAGACGATCCCGCCCCCGAAGCCGAACAGCGAAATGGTCAGCAAGGCAGCCGCAAGTGCGGCGGGCGGCACGCGCGGGGATGGCTGCCCCTCATCGATGGCCACACCGGTCGCTAGCAACGCCGCGCGATGCCGGTGGCCCTCGCTTGTCCACACTGTCCGCCCCCTCACCCGTCTGGGATTGTCAATCGTGAAAAGAGCCAGTAGCATATCCGCGGGGTCGAAGCAGGCACCCCGTTAGACGATCCGTCCAAGCTCTGTGCCTCTCGCTACGCGAGGAGTGCCGCATGAGCGGACGCAAGCCCGACTCCAAGCTCTATAAGGTCGCGATCCTCTGGCGCGGCGATGCCGAGGCCCGGCGAACCGTGACTCCCGAGGACAACCGCTTTTACCGCGTTTTCGAAGAGCTGGCCGCCCTCGGCATTCAGGCCGAGCCCGCGGTCTATGACGAGGCGTTCGCCGACGAGGTACGCGAGCAGCTCCTGGCAGCCGATGGCGTGCTCGTGTGGGTCGATCCGATCCATCAGGGCAAGACGCGTGGAGCGCTCGACCCGCTTTTGCGCGAGGTCGCTTCACGCGGACCGTGGGTCAGCGCCCACCCAGACGTGATCCTCAAGATGGGGGTCAAGGAGGTCCTGTACCGCACAAGGCATCTCGGTTGGGGCACTGATACGCTAATCTACCGCACTGCGGCCGAGTTCGGCGCCGCGTTCCCCTCGCGGCTGCAATCCTCAGGCCCGCGTGTCCTCAAGCAGAACCGCGGTAACGGCGGCCAGGGGGTCTGGAAAATCGAGCTGCTTCCCTCGCGTGCCGGCAAGGCCGATAGGGTGCGCGTGCTGCACGCGCAGCGGGGGAGCGTCCCAGAGCACCTGCCGCTTCAGGAATTCATGGCGCGCTGCGCGCCCTATTTCGGCTGGGGCGGGTGCATTGTCGATCAGCCGTTTCAACCGCGCCTGCCCGACGGCATGATCCGCTGCTATATGGGCGCCGACAAGGTTGTCAGCTTCGGACACCAATACATTAAGGCGCTGATCCCGCCGCCGCCGGAAGGGCCGGAGTCGCCAGGTGCGCAGCCGGGACCACGGATAATGCACGGCCCGGACGCGCCTCCATTCCAAGCCTTGCGGGCGAAAATGGAAGCCGAGTGGGTGCCGCAGATGATCGGGACACTCGGCATTGACCCTGGGTCGCTGCCCGTCATCTGGGACGCCGATTTTCTGTATGGTCCTCGCGATGCGGCGGGGGCGGACACCTATGTGCTGTGCGAGATCAATGTGAGTTCCTGTTTCGCGATCCCGGACGAGGCGCCGGCGGCTATTGCAAAGCTCGCACTCGCCCGATGCCGCACTGTGCCGAAGCGATCCTGATCACCAACCCCGCGGACTGCCGCGGGAATGAACGTCCATCCGTTTCTTGCCGGCCGCCGAGGCGGCGGAAGTCGCCGAAGCGACAGGATGAGGTTAACGGCTCCGGGGGCGCTCACTACGCAGCGGAATGCGGCAACGGGCCCTGCCGCGGCTTGCGGGTGGTTGTCCGTGAGTTGGAACCGATCGTCGTGTAGACAGGAGGTCGACAACGCGACCGCGAAGGCTGAGCCGGCGCCAGAGACGTTGATCTTCGAACCGGCGCGCTAATGCTGCACATTCGTGATCTTCGCACGAGTATCCTCGAACCGGCATCGCTGGCCTTGTCGGCAGGGGAATGTATTGCCGTCAGGGGACCCTCTGGTGCCGGCAAAACCTTGCTGCTGCGCGCTATCGCCGATCTCGACCCCAATCAAGGCTTCGTGACCCTGGATGGCCGCGATCGCTCGACAATCCCGGGACCGGAGTGGCGCCGCCTGGTCGGTTACGTGCCGGCGGAGCCGGGCTGGTGGGCGGAGACAGTCGGCGAACATTTTCGCGACTGGGCGGCAGCGCGCGCCTGCCTGAAAGAGCTGGGGTTTTCTGAAGAGACGAAATCCTGGCCGGTAAGCCGGATGTCCACAGGTGAGCGGCTGCGGTTCGCACTTGTTCGAGCGCTGACGGTTCGGCCGCGGGTCCTGTTGCTCGACGAGCCTACCGCCGCGCTCGATGCCGGTGCAGTGGCTGCGGTCGAAGCATTGATCGCTTCCCGGGTACGCGGGGGTCTCGCCGTTCTGTGGGTCACACACGACGAGCCCCAAACCAGACGCATCGCGTGCCGGCAGCTTGTGGTTGAGAAGGGGCGCGTCCGGGAGGCCGACCAGTGACCGGGTATATCGTCCTGAATTACTGGGATCTTGCCCTGGCGAGTGTTCTTGTTCTCGTCGATGCTGCGCTCTCTATCATATTTGGGTTGAGAATTCATCGTGGCCTGCTGGTCGCTGCAGTCCGAATGACCGTGCAGCTCATGTTGGTCGGCTTGGTGTTGACGGCTCTCTTCTCGGTTGTCTCGCCGCTTTTGACGGGGCTTACGGTGCTCGGAATGATTCTCTTTGCCGGGCAGGAGGTGATCCTGCGGCAGGAACGGCGGCTTTCAGGCTGGTGGTCCTACGGATTGGGGACCGGTTGCATGATGATGTCCTCGATTTTGGTGACCACGTTTGCGCTCTTGACTGCCCTGCGGCCGAATCCCTGGTACGACCCGCGCTACGCTATTCCGCTGCTGGGTATGATCCTGGGCAACTGCATGACTGGCATCGCGTTGGGCCTCAACACCCTCACCACGACCCTGGTCACCCGCCGGGCCGGCGTCGAAGCGCAGCTCATGCTGGGTGCCTCCCGGTGGGATGCCGTGGCACCGGTGACCCGCGACGCGCTTCGCAGCGCGCTGATGCCGACGATCAATTCGATGGCAGCAACCGGCCTGGTATCTCTACCCGGCATGATGACGGGGCAGATCCTCGGCGGAGTACCTCCGGTCGAGGCGGTCAAATATCAGATCCTCGTCATGTTCCTGATTGCGGGAGGTACGGGTTTTGGAGCCGTCGCAGCGGTACTCGGCGGCATTTACCGCCTGACCGATGGGCGTCATCGCCTTCGCCTCGATCGGCTTATCGGCCCGCGTCGCGTGTAGAGCCGCAGGCCTACGCTCCATGTCGGCACCGGGGTGGCGCGCTTGCGCAGAGCCCAGTCATCCACGCCGAGAGCGGAGAGGGTCACGACGGGCGGCATGGGGGCCTGTCGAACCCGGCGCAGCAGCGTGTTGCGGCTGGACGTCAGCCCGAGCGCGCGGCCGAACTGCTCCCAAAGGTACCCTCCATCGAAGCGATCCACGCCGCCTACAACCGCCGTCGGGAATGGAACCGGTCGTACGGTTGCCGCTGGGACATTGATGCCCCAAAGCCCGCATGAGCTATGCAGACCCTACATGACAAGGCACTCGCGACCCTGCCGGTCTCGGTTCTGGTGGTCGGCATGGCCGCGAGCACGCTCCCGGCAGGGGTGATTGCGCGGCGATACGGCCGACGTGCCGCCTTCCTCGCCGGCACCGGGTGCGGCGTGATCGTGGGCTTGCTCTCGGCGATGGCCGTTCTCCTCGGCTCGTTTTGGCTGTTCTGCGCCGCAACCTTTTTCGGCGGCATCTATCAGGCCGTGGTTCTGTCGTTCCGCTCCGCTGCCGCCGATAGCGTCCGCCCAGAGCTTCGCCCGCGCAATGTCCGCGGTCATGGCGGGAGGCGTGTTCGCCGGTGTGCTCGGGCCGCAGCTTGTCACGTTCACGATGAACCTCTGGCAGCCTTGCCTGTTCGCAGAGAAGGTGATATGGATGAACACCTCGAATGCAGGCACGACAGATTCCCTTGCGACCTTTGTCGCCCAGTTGCGGAGCCAGCTGCGTGACGCCCCCGCGAGTCAGACAACCTTCACCTTCCAGAGCAGCGCTCGGCCTCGAGAGGGGCTGACGACGATCTCGCGCATCCGCGGGTTCGAGCTCATCGTCGACGAACCCGCCGACTTGGGCGGACGGGATCAAGGGCCGAATCCAGTAGAGCTCGTGCTGAGCGCTCTCGGAACGTGCCAGGCGATCGTCTACGCCGTCTACGCGGCGGCCCTCGGGATACGGCTCGATGGCATCGAAGTAACAGCCGAGGGCGATGTCGACGTGCGCGGGCTTCTCGGACTCGCGCCCGTGCGGCCCGGATTCACCGGAATCCGGCTACGGGTGAGTCTCGAAACCGATGCGGCTGCGGAGCGCGTCGGCGAGCTCGTGCGCGCCGTCAATGCGCATTGCCCAGTCCACGATGTGATCCGGAACCCGGTCCCACTGAGCGAGTCCGTCCAGCTGAACGGCTCACCTCTCGACGTTGGTGGCTGATCCGACATCCGTGCCGAGGCGGTGCCGGCCGACGCGTATGGCGGCGTCGCCACGGCGCAGGCATGGTCTCAGAGAGACTGGGGACAGGGCCGGTGGCGGATAGGGAAGGAGAGCCTTCGAACCACATACCGGAGGCCCTGACCAATGACCGCTTCGGGTGGTCAGCGAACCCCCGCAACCACGGACGGTATAACTTCTTCTTGAGCACCATCGTCTGAAATGCCGTCCAAGCTCAGCCACTTGGGCGGCCTTCCTTTTTGCGCGAGCAGCGTCGGGTGGGTGCGATCAACCTGATCGACGCACGCGGTCATCGAGACGCTCGTCGGCGATGCCGGCAGGCTCCTCATGGACTATGACTTCAGCCATCGGATAGGCCGCGCGCACAGCCCCCTCCAGGGAATCGGCGATCTCATGGCCCTGCTCGATGGTTAGCTGGCCGTCGATCTCGAGGTGGAACTCGATAAACAGCCGATCGCCGGCATGGCGCGTGCGCAGGTCGTGAATGCCGCGCGCGCGGCTGTCCCGCCTCACGATCTCTTCGATACGTTGTCGGTCGGCATCCGGGAGCTCGCGATCGAGGAGAACATCGGTGGCGCGGCGCGCGACCCGCCAGGCGCTCCAGGCCATATAGCCTGCGATGCCCAATGCGAAGAGCGGATCGAAACGCTGCCATCCCGTCAGCTTTGTCAGGATCAGCGCGGCCAGGACGGCGATGTTCATCACGATATCGGCGCGGTAATGCGCTTGGTCGGCCGAGATCGCCTCGGACCTGGTCCGGCGGACGACATGGCCCTGGAACAGGACCAACCCGCCCGTCACGACGATGCTGGCTGCGATGACGCCCAGGCCGATCGCGAGATGGTCCAGCGCTTGAGGCGTGATGAGGTGATCGACGGCCTCCGCGATCAGGACCACGGCACTGCCGGCGAGAAACACCGCCTGGAGCGCCGCCGTCAGGGACTCCGCCTTGCCGTGCCCGAAGCGGTGTTCGAGGTCGGGCGGCTGTTGTGCGTATCGGACGCCGACAAAGGTCCCGGCCGAAGCCGCCAGATCAACGCCGGCATCCACCACGGAGGTGAGCAGTGCGAGCGAGCCCGTCGCGAGCCAAGCGAAGATCTTGGCGCCGATCAGGACAATGGCGTTGGCGATGCTGGCATAGGTGGCGAGACGGCGCAGGGCCTTGTTCTCTTCACCCCGCCCATTCTCGGTTCGATCGACCATCTTGCTGTTGGGAACGCCCGGCGCGCGATCCGGTGCCGGGACGGGCAAGGCATCGGTCACCGTTGAAATAGCATAGGGGGTATCCTATTTCCCGGGCCGGAGGTTCACATGGGCCACACCATTCGTGAGAAGACGAAGCTGCTGAACCGGGTCCGCCGGTTGCGCGGGCAGGTCGAAGCCATCGAGCGCGCGCTCGAGGACGAAGCGGGCTGCGCCAAGGTGATGCAGCTGATCGTTTCGGTCCGGGGCGCGGCGAACGGCCTGATGGCCGAGATCATGGAAGACCACATCCGCTTCCATGTCGCCGCTCCCGGTGATGGCCCCGATCGCGCCGAGGCGACGGAGGAGCTTATCGACGTCCTCCACAGCTATCTGAAGTAGGCAAGGGAAGAATCGTCATGGCGCCAGGTGAGCAGAAGCCCGCCGGGCCGACGCTCGGCGAAGCGGCGCAGGCCCGCACCCCGGCGCCCGCGGCCGAGGATCATGACCGCGAGCATACCCTCGACTGGCCCGAGGCGGTGCGTATTGGGGTCGTGGCACTCGCCGCGACCGCAGTCTGGTTCCGGCTGTGGGAGCCGCTTCGGGGCTTCAACGTGATCGGCATTCTCGGCCTCGTCATTGGCGGCTGGCCGATCTTCAAGGAGGCGGCCGAGAACGTCATGGCCCGCCGGATGACGATGGAGCTCTCGATGACCATCGCCATCCTCGCCGCGGCCGCCATCTCCCAATTCTTCACCGCTCTCGTCATCACGCTCTTCGTCCTCGTGGCGGAGGTGCTCGAGGGCATGACGGTGTCGCGCGGGCGTCGTGCCATCCATGACCTCCTGGATCTCCTGCCGCGGTCGGTTGCCGTGCGCCGGGCCGGCGCTGTGCGCAACGTCGCCGCCGAGGAACTTCGAGTCGGCGACGCCGTGCTGGTGAACCCAGGCGGCCGCATCCCAGTTGACGGCATCGTGCTCAGCGGGCACTCCTTCGTCGACCAGGCGCACATCACCGGCGAGTCGATGCCGGTCGAGAAGGGCGCCGGGGCAACCGTCTACGCGGGCACGATCAACCAGTCGGGCGTGCTGGAGATCCGCGCCGAGCGCCTCGGCCGCGACACCAGCTACGGCAAGATCATCGAGGCGGTCGAACGCGCCGAGCGCTCGCGCGCGCCGGTGCAGCGCCTCGCCGATCGGCTGGCAGGATATCTGGTCTATTTCGCGCTTGCCGCCGCCGCGCTGACCTTCATCGTCACGCGAGACGTCACCTCGACCATCTCGGTGATCATCGTGGCGGGTGCGTGCGGTGTGGCCGCCGGGACGCCGCTCGCCATCCTGGGCGGCATCGGCCGCGCCGCCCGACTCGGCGCTATCGTCAAAGGCGGCCTCTATCTCGAGACCTTGGGACGCGTGGACACCGTCGTCCTCGACAAGACCGGCACCCTCACGTTCGGACGCCCCGAAGTGCAGAAAGTCCGCCCGATGGCGGGCGCAAGCGAATCCGAGGTTGTGCTCGCGGCGGCGGCAGCCGAGATGCGTTCCGAGCATCCTCTCGGGAAAGCCATCGTCAGTTACGCCAGGTCCATTGGCCATAGGCCAACCGAGCCGGAGCGGTTCGAGTACGCTCTCGGCCGCGGTATTACGGCGTCAGTGGCGGGGGCAAGCGTCCTCGTTGGCAACCGGGCTCTGATGGAGGACCACGGCGTCGTCATTCCCGCCGCTATCGGGACCGGACAAGATGCGTCTTCCGAAGTGCTGGTCACGAAGAATGGACGGCTCCTCGGCGCCATCGTCGTTACCGACACCGTGCGGCCCGAGGCCCGCCGCGCCATCGAGGCGATCAGCGGCATGGGCATCCGCAGCATCCTGCTCACCGGCGACACACTCGCCGTGGCAGAGGCCGTCGCGCGCAGCCTCGGCATCAAGGAAATCGAAGCGGAACTGCTGCCCGAGGCGAAGCTGGCGCGGATCAAGGCGCTGGTCGCAGAGAAGCGCGTCGTGGCCATGCTGGGCGACGGCATCAACGACGCCCCGGCGTTGACGGAAGCCGATGTCGGCGTGGCAATGGGATCGGGTACCGATGTCGCGCGCGAGAGCGCCGATATCGTACTGTTGGGCAACGATCTCGTGAGATTCGCGGAGGCGCTCGCTATCGCGCGCTGGACACGATGGATCATCTGGCAGAACTTCGTCGGGACCATCACCGTCGATACGTTCGGTATCCTGCTGGCGGCGTTCGGCCTCCTGAATCCGCTCCTCGCGGCCTTTGTCCACGTCGCTTCGGAGATGGTGTTCATCCTGAATTCGGCGCGGCTGCTACCTGCAGCCGACCGGAGCCGTGACAAGGCGCAAGCGGCACCTGTCCTCGAGCGGCAGGCGGAGGCGGCCTGAACCGCCGACAGATGCCCAACTGCTCAATAGGTTTAGTGGCTTGCACTTATCGGCAGCCGAACGCGCAACCATCAGCGACCCCGTGTCGGGTAGGCCTTTAGCCCGCGGTGGGCCTTTAGCCACCGGGCTTGACCCGGTGGTTCAGTTCATTGGCCCGGTTCGCGACCGCACCCACGATCGCCTCGACCCCTGGATACGGCCTGCAAGGGGCAGCTCCCTCCGACAACTGCGCAGTTTCGCCAAGCAGTTGTCGGCCGATTACGAGGCGGTGCGCGCGGCGGTGACGCTGGGCTGGAGCAACGGCCCGGTCGAGGGCCAGATCAACCGCCTCAAGATGCCGAAGTGCACCATGTGCGGTCGCGCAGGCTTCAATCTGCTCGGCCGCAGGTCCCTGCTCACGCCATGATCATCGAAATTGGCCAAGACCCCAGCTATCGTGCGTCGGAAATCGCCGATGAGTGCGCGTCGGACCGCGCATCATTGGGCGTCATCATATGTATGGGGTTCTGAACGATGAGGGCAGGCATACGCAGAGGGCTCGCCCTCGCGGCTCGAACCGTGGCATTGATCACGTTCATCTGGTGCGCCGGCGGCGCTGCTGGCTGGGCGCAGGTTCCGATCGCCTCACAGCGAGATACCTGTCCGGCGCCACCTACCCATGTTGAGGTGAAGACCCGTGTCACCCCCGTGGCCGTATCGACCGATCTCACACTCGGGCAGATCAATGCCATGGCCCAGCGCAGCCGGCAACCGCTTCGGCATATGCCCTATGGCTTTTACCTCGGACGGGTCTGGTACGCCTTTGTAATTCACGAGGCCCCCGGCACGGTCCAAGGCTGCGCTCCGGGATTCCAGATCGACGCCGACTTGGCGCTGATCGATCGGCATATTGAGATCGCTTCGGACCTGAAGGCCAACACCTGCCGGTTTCAGACGGTCCTGAAGCACTACGAAGATCATGCCAACGCCGACAAGCGTGCATTCAACGAATTTGCTGCGACAGTCCCCACCCGTGTTCATGCCGTTCTCGCGGGCATGGCTCCAAAAACTCCCATCGGGAAGAACATCTCCCGCCTGGACGTAAATGCAGCCTTCAACAAGGTCCTTGCGGTCATGGACACCATGCGCCAGACCGTTCAGGCGGCAGTAGACAACCCCTCCGAAGTGGCCAGACTGACCCATCCATCGTGCGCGGTATGATCCGCGACGATCAAGCCACGGATCGAAAGGGGATCAAGAAGGGCCTCGATCACGACAGTGCATGGAGCCGCTGCCCGAGGAATCCGTGGATTGAGGCAGAGCTGTCAGAGACGCGGCGATCTCAAAACAGAAACCCGAACCCAAACCCGAAATAATGCGAGGCGGTGCCTCTCGTGCTGTGGACGAGAACGCCGGCTTCAATATCTGCTTCCCACCGGCTCGTGATCAGGTACTGCACGCCGCCATCGAACCAATAGTTCCGCGCGACCCCACCGGTATCTCCGGTGCCGTACAGTTCTCCGTAGAATTGAAGCGGGAATGGCATCTGATAGGTGGCAACGAGATCGGGGGTCAGCAAAGTGAACCGCCCGGGCTGCGCGCCGCTGCTTCCCGTCAAGGTGGCAACCGAAAGTTCGCCGCCGATCCCGAATCGGGGTGTGAGGCTGTAGGCGAATATCCCGTTCACGGCGGCTTGCGTTCCTCTGCTGCGAAATGCGTTGGCGCCGCTCGGCACTGTGATGACCGTATCGATCGCCAGCAGAACATCGTGGAATTGGCCGATCTCGTATTTTGCCCCGAAGCCGACATCGCCGAACCCCGCGACGCGGGACAGGCTCCCCGATGCTTCCGTACCCGTGCCGATGTTCCAGTTCGGCGGCAACACGTCCAGCTCCCATCCCCGGGGCAGCCCGATCCGCACGTCCGCATTCGGGTAGGTTGTGAGAGTTCCGGGCAGCGCATCGCGGCTAACCTGCCTTTGAAACCCGGTCTCAAGGACGACATTACCCGGCTTGGCCACACACGCGCTGTCCGCGACGGTCGGCCGGTTCAGCAAGGCGAAGAGTGCAGTTGGCCCGCTGCAAGGATCGTTTGCCTTCTCCTCGCCGGGGCGCTCCTGCGCCCAGGTTTGGACAGAAGCGGTGCAGAGGAGAAGCAATGTTTCGAGTATCAGGAAGGACGTAAAACAGACATGTCGGGGCTTCATTGCGAGTCGCGTCCCGGTGGCGGCCGGGAGATTGCAGGATTGGACTGCCGCATGCAACTCAGGGGACGCCCGACATCTGTCGGTGCATAAGTGCGATGATCCCGGCCTGATCGGCCTTGAGCTGCGGAATTTGATGCGCGGCATAGGCCCGCACCGGCGCGCTGCCCGATCTTGCAGCCGCCTCGAAATGTGAGAGGAAGTATCGATAGTCCCCCACTTCGTGATGCACGAACGCCTTGTCAAAACGCGCGCCGGGGGTTGCGGCATAGTGCCTCTGCACCCGCAGATGCGTCTCGGATAGCCGGTGGGAGAGAGCGATGCCCAGCCGCCTCGCTACTTCCTCGAGCCGGCGCTGCGCTTGTTGATGCCGTTCGACCAGATGGCTGCCGAGATCGCGCACCTCCTTGGTCAGGGCGCGCCTCGCGGCGAGGCGGCCCATATCCTGCTGCTGAATTTCGATCTGAATGTCCCACACGAGGAAGGCGCGGTCCGTGCTGTCAGACTTGCCCGCGCCCATCACGCTGCGGGGCACCCCGAGAGCGACGGCCATCGCGGCGAGAATCACCCCGCAGAGGACGAAATTGTTGTGACGCCTGACCGCTCCTGTCATGGCTGATGCCCTCGGTCGTGGTGGAAACCCGGAAGTGAGGCCGCGTCGAGGATATTCTCGGTGCGCGACCAAGCCCTCGCCGAGACACGAGAAGCACCGGGCGCGAAATTCGGCCAGTGCCCTATCACCTCAATACCGGTCGGTCCGATCACGGTTCGATCCGGCCGGCGCGTGCATCATCCCCATCGACGGTTCCATCCCGTTCCCTTCGGGATGATGCGGGTACTGCGCCCGGCCTTCCGCCACCAGCTTGGCGTACTCCTGCTTCGTCGTTCCCGGGAGCTTTTCGAGAAAGGCAACGAGCGCCCACAGCTCGTCGTCGCTGTGATCGGCCCAGGACGGCATACCGGTCATCTTGATGCCGTGCTTGAGGATCCAGAATAACTCGCCCGGGGTATGATGCATCGCGCCGTGCGCCAGGTTCGGCGGCTGCGGATAGAGCCCTTCGCCGATCTCGCCCCGGGGCACACCCGGTGCCCCGTGGCAGACTGCGCAGTGGGTTGCGAAGTGCTCGGCCCCCATGACGACTTTGGCTTTGTCATTCAGCCCGGGGGGCGGCGTGATTCCGGCGGCATGCACCTTGATCGAGCGGTCCCGGGTCTTGTGCAGGATCCATAGCGCCGGCCGCGTGTGCGGCACGGTCGCAGCGACGTTGAAGGCGCCGGAATAAATGAAGATCAGGCCTCCAACAACGGCCAGCCCGACCATGACCGCCACGGTTGCCAGGATCGTCCGCCAACGAGAGAGGGGGTGCATCAGAACCAGCTCCTTATGCCGAAGGTAAAGCGCACGTCGCTCGTGCTCTCACCGGCACGCCGGGCGAAACTGGCCGTCTGCCCGAATTTTCCCTGATAGACGACGCCGATATAGGGGGCGAATTTCCGGCTGAACTCGTAGCGCAGCCGCAGACCGGTATCGATATCGGAGAACCCGGTTCCGACGAGGCGGGCGCGGTCGGCCCTGCTGTAGACATTCAGCTCGACTTGCGGCTGCAGGATGAGCCGGTTCGTCAGCAGCAGGTCGTAGGAGGCCTCCAGCCGCCCGGCCAAGTGGTCCCCGGAGCTCACATAACCGGTCGCCTCGAGGTCGAAGAAGTAGGGAGCAAGCCCCTGAATGCCGAACGCGGCCCAGTTGCGGACGGGGCGCGAATCGAGATCGGTGCGCAACCCTCCCTGAAGATCGAAATAGGTCGTGACGGCGCGGTCATAGAGAAACTCGTGCCGGCCGTCTTCGAGCGTGCCGTTGCTTTGAAGCGTCCCCTCCGACTTGATCCACAATTTGTTGTAATCGGTGCCGATCCATCCCTGCCCTTCCCAGCGGAACTCGGGGTTGGTGCCGTTGAAGCGGCCTTCGAGCTCGTTGAGGATGGCATGGGCAAAGATGCCGCGGTCCATCACCGGCTGCTCGGCTCCCGGTTCGATGCCGAGGGTAGGCTGGTCTTTGGCCGCAGGAATTTGAGCCGCCGCAGCGGTCGCAAAAGCCAGGAGCGCGGCGGCCAGAGAGCCGGTTCGGAGGGCGCTCATAGGACGCGCACCTCCCGGAACATGCCCGCCTCCATGTGATAGAGGAGGTGGCAGTGAAACGCCCACCGCCCGGGATGGTCGGCGTTGACCAGAAAGCTCAGCCGTTCCCCCGGCTTGACGTTGATCGTGTGCTTGTAGGGGCGGAACGCGCCGTACCCGTTTTCGAGCTCGCTCCATAGCCCATGCAGATGCATCGGGTGCTCCATCATCGTGTCGTTGATCAGCACGAAGCGCACCCGCTCGCCGCGCTGGAGCACGATCGGCTCGGCTTCCGAGAACTTCTTGCCGTCCATCCCCCAGATGAAGCGCTCCATATTGCCGGTCAGGTGAAAGGTGATGTCGCGCGAAGGTGGGCGGGGATCGCTGCCGGGCCTGGTCGCGCGCAAATCGGCATAGGTGAGCACCCGCCGCCCTGGGGGAATGTCCTCGCCCGCCCGGTTCAGCCGCTCGGTGGGCATCTCGGCGATATTGTCGACCCCTACGGTGCCCTGAAGCCTTTTGGCCGCGGGGCTCGCTGCCATACCCGGCATTGCCCCGTGGTCCATCGGCATGCCTTGCGCCGAGCCATGATTCATGCCCGGCACCGCCCCGCGGTTCATCGGCATCCCGGACATCGAGCCATGGTTCATGCTCGGCATCGTCCCGCGGTCCATCGGCATGCCTTGCATTGAACCGTGCTTCATGCCTGGCATTGTTCCGTGGCCCATCGGCATTTCGGGCATCGAGCCATGGCTCATGCCCGGCATCGCCCCCTGGTCCATCGGCATGCCCTGCATCGAATCGTGGCCCATGCCCGGCATTGCTCCGTGGCCCATTGGCATCCCGGACATCGAGCCGTGCGCCATGCCGCCCATCCCCATGTCGACCATCGTGCGCAAGGGCCGCGGGTCCATCGGCGGGATCGGCGCCGCCATCCCCGGGTGCGGCGCAAGCGTGCCGCGGGCGAACCCGGTGCGGTCTTCGGCCTGGGCAAAGATCGTGTAGGCCCGGTCCGCCATCGGCCGCACGATCGCGTCATAGGTTTCCGCGACGCTGATGCGGAACTCGTCCACGGTGACCGGCTCGACATCGTTGCCGTCGGCCTGGATGACGGTCATCGGCAGACCGGGGATGCGCACGTCGAAGATGCTCATCGACGAGCCGTTAATGAAGCGCAGCCGCACCCGCTCGCCGGGACGGAACAACGCCGTCCAGTTTGCCGCGGGCGGCCGGCCGTTGATCAGGTAGGTGTAGGTGGCACCGCTGACGTCGAGGATGTCGGTCGGGCTCATCCGCATCTTGCCCCACATCAAGCGGTCGGAAACCGCCTCCGCGAGGCCGTTTTTCGCAACATCCTTGAAGAACGTCCCCACCGTACGCTGGTGGAAATTGTAATAGTCGCTCTGGAATTTCAGATTGTTGACGATCTCGTCGGGATTCTCGTCGCTCCAATCCGAAAGCATGACGACGTAATCGCGATCGAAGCCCTGCGCGTAGCCGCCTCTGGGTTCGATAATGATTGGACCGTAGAGCCCGGTCTGTTCCTGGAAAGCCGAATGACTGTGGTACCAGTAGGTGCCGCTCTGATCCACCGGGAAGCGGTAGACATAGGTTCCGCCCGGTGCGATCCCGGAGAAGCTCAGCCCCGGCACGCCGTCCATCGGCGACGGGGTACGGACCCCGTGCCAGTGGATCGAGCTCGGCACGGAGAGGCGGTTGGTGACGGCGAGCGTCACCGTATCGCCTTCGCGCCAGTGGAGGATCGGCGCCGGAACCCGGCCGTTGACCGCCGTCGCAATCCGCGGCCGGCCGGTGATGTTGATCGGCATCGTGCCGATTTCGAGCGCGAACTCTGTGCCGCTCAGGACCGGCCGAGAACCGGCGGCGAGAGCCCGGCGCAACGGGCCAGCGCCGAGCGACAGCCCGCCCGCCGCCACGCCCTGCACGAAGCGGCGGCGTGTGGGGACGAGGCGGGAGAGAGAGGCAGTGCGGCCGGGAGTCATGGGTTGCCTCCCCTGTTCATGACGCCGGCAGCATGGGCATCTTGATGGCCTTCGTGCGCCATCCTCATTCCGCTGGGCATCACGGCCGTCCGCTCATGGCCATCGCCCGGCGGCGCCACACCCGACCGTGCCGGCGCTTCCGAGCCCGAGCTGCCGAGATCGACGCCGAGCGGAACCACAGCGCTCTGTCTGCCGAGCTTGGGTCCGGTGTTCATGCAGGCGGCAAGGGCGATCGGCAGCAGGCTGACCAATAATCGGCGATGACGACAGCCGCTCATCGAGGCTCTCCAAATGGGCATCAGTCATGGACTCGCGCCGGTCTGATGCCCGCACCGACACGATGGCGATGGATTGAGACGAAGAGAGCGGGTGCCGAGGCAGGCAGGCGCCCGCCGCAGGCAAACAGCCCCGCAACCCGGGGCGCGGGTACGCGCCGGGCTAGCTCAGCGTGCCGGGTCTGGGGGGATCGGGTTCGGGCGGGATCGCCAGGCCCGAAAGGAGTGCGATGAGCGCATCGTAATGGACCTGCGCAACAAGTTCTGCCGGAGTGATGCCAGGCTCAGGCAGCAGATAGGCTGCGGCGGTGCAACCTAGGCAATCGCAGCAGCACGCAAGGCCCGAATCATGTTGATGCCGGTGATGGGATGATCTCTGTCCGCTGTCGTGGGATTGTCCTTCGGGGCGAGACTCGGGGTGAGCGCCGCCCAAATGCAGCTCGGCGTGAGCGTTGCCGTTCGCAAGAGCGAAGAACAGCAGCGCGACAAGACAGCGGACGAGCAGGTACCGCATCACCGAAGGAGCAAGAACTCCCAGGTTCTAAGAAGCCTTTTCCTGCATAGCACAAAGCGGCTTCAAGGGAAACCTGGGCGCTCCCTTTTCCTAATCCGCGGCGGTTCGGGGAGACCTGATGACCTCCACCAAGCACTCCGGAGGCTCAATCACCTGGCGCGACCTGCGCTGCAACGGTCTCAAGGTGCAGCCGGCGCAGGCGGAGCGCGTTCGTCACCACCGAGACCGAGCTCAGCGACATCGCGAGCGCCGCGACGACCGGGCTCAAAAGGATGCCGAATACGGGGTAGAACAGGCCGGCCGCGCGCAACGCGTCGGCCGTGGCGGTCAGATCACCGAGAGCAGCGTTGTCAGCCTTCATCAGCCTGGCGTTGCCGGGTGCAATCCGGTGCCCTGCTGCCCTGGAGAGCACATGGACGGAGCCGCTACGAGCATCGGCACCCGCTTCACGATGTTGCTTGAGATCGGCGATTCCGCCGGAGCGCTGATCATGCCGCCTGAAGAGAGTGCAGACCTCATCGTAGTGGGCAGTCGGGGTCGTGGCGGCTTTCGCGAGATGCTCCCAGGAAGCGTCGGCCACCACCTGACGCATCACAGCCCGGTGCCGGTCGTGATCGTGCCGTCAGATGGAGCGAGCGTCCCACGGCGCACGCTGCCTACAGCCGCTCGACCCGCAGCCGCAGCGCGTTGCCGATCACCGATACCGAACTCAGGCTCATCGCCGCCGCGGCGATAATCGGGCTCAAGAGCCAGCCGAAAGCTGGATAGAGGACCCCCGCCGCGATGGGGATTCCGGCCGCGTTATAGACGAAAGCCAGGAACAGGTTCTGGCGGATGTTACGCATGGTGGCCCGGCTCAGGGCGCGCGCCCGCGCGATGCCCGCGAGATCGCCCTTGACCAGCGTCACCCCGGCGCTCTGCATGGCGACGTCGGTGCCGGTCCCCATCGCAATGCCAACGTCTGCCTCGGCCAGGGCCGGAGCGTCGTTGACGCCATCCCCCGCCATGGCCACGACGCGGCCCTTGCTCCTAAGCTCGCGCACGATCCGGTGCTTCTGGTCTGGCAGGACCTCCGCCCTGACGTCCTCGATGCCGAGCTTGGCTGCGACTGCCTGTGCGGTGGTGCGATTGTCGCCCGTCAGCATGATGATATGAACGCCGCTCTGCCGCAGGCTGTCGAGCGCCGCGGCGGTCGTGGCCTTGATCGGGTCCGCCACAGCCAGAATGCCCGCGGGGCGGCCGTCGACGGCAACGAACAGCGCGGTAGCGCCGTCGCGCCGCAGCCCGTCCGCCTTCGTGTCGAGGTCTCCTGCCGCGAGGCCCAACTCGGCGAGAAGAGCCGCATTGCCCAACGCCACCCGGCGGCTGCCGACGGTCCCGTCGACGCCCTTGCCCGTCAGGGACCGGAAGTCTACTACCGGCTGCTCGGGCAGGTTCCGCTCGCGTGCGGCGGCCACAACCGCTGCCGCGAGCGGATGTTCACTCGACCGCTCAAGGCTACCTGCCAGAGAGAGTACGACGTCCTCGTCGAAGCCCTCGACCGGAACGATGGCGACGACGCGTGGCCTCCCTTCAGTAAGCGTGCCGGTCTTGTCCACCACCAGGGTATCGATCTTCTCGAACCGCTCCAACGCCTCGGCGTTCTTGATCAGCACGCCCATCGTGGCACCGCGGCCGACGCCGACCATGATGGACATGGGCGTGGCGAGCCCGAGTGCGCAGGGGCAGGCGATGATCAGAACGGAAACGGCGGCGATCAGCGCGTAGGTCGCCGCCGGAGCCGGTCCCCAGACGGCCCATACGGCAAACGCGACGGCGGCGGCCACCAGAACCGCCGGAACGAACCAGGCCGAGACCACATCGGCGAGCCGCTGGATAGGCGCCCGGCTCCGCTGCGCCTCGGCCACCATGTGGACGATCTGCGACAACATGGTCTCGGAGCCGACCCTCTCCGCGCGCATGATCAGGCTGCCGGTACCGTTCACGGTCCCGCCGATGAGCTTGTCGCCTGTCGCCTTCTCGACCGGCATGGATTCGCCCGTCACCATCGACTCATCGACAGCGCTCCGCCCATCGAGAACGACGCCGTCGACCGGCACGCCATCGCCGGGCCGAACCCTGAGCCGATCGCCACGTTGCACCTGGTCGAGCGTGACATCCTCGTCCCGGCCATCCGCGGTGATGCGGTGGGCGATTTTCGGCGCCAGGTTCAGGAGTGCCCGTATCGCGCCGCCGGTGCGCTCGCGTGCCCGAAGCTCCAGCACCTGGCCCAGCAGGACAAGAACGGTGATGACCGCCGCCGCCTCGTAATAAACAGAGACGACGCCCTCGACCCGCAAGCTCGCCGGGAAGAGACCCGGCAGAAAGGTCGCAACGAGGCTGTACAGGTACGCGACGCCCACGCCCAGAGCGATGAGCGAGAACATGTTCAGGTTCCACGACCTGAACGAGGCCCAGCCGCGCGTCAGGAGGGGCCATCCGCACCAGAGCACAACCGGCGTGGCGAGGACGAACTGGATCCAGATCGATATGTCAGGCGCCAGATACCGGTGCAGTTCGACGCCGGGAATATGGGTGCCCATTTCGAGGGCCACCAAAGGTGCTGCGAGCGCCACGCCGATCCAGAAGCGGCGCGTCATGTCGATCCGTTCAGGGTTGGGGCCGCTCTCCTCCGCTGCACCGACCGGCTCCAAGGCCATACCGCAGATTGGGCAGTTGCCCGGCTTGTCCTGTCGGATCTGTGGGTGCATCGGGCAGGTGTAGATCGCGCCCGGCACCGCAGGAGGCGGCGTTTCCCGCTGCGGCTCCAAATAGCGCGCCGGATCGGCGGCGAACTTCTCCCGGCAGCCCGCCGAGCAGAAATGGAAGGTCCGGCCGTCATGCGCGAACCGGTGCTGGGAGGCTGCCGGATCGACCCTCATGCCGCAGACGGGATCGCGGACGGCCTCGACAGCCGGCGCAATGGAGCCATGCTCGTGCGGGTCTCCGCGCTGCGCATCCATGGCACTCTCCTTTTCCCTGGCGGAACCGCGTCGGATTCCGCCCTTCGCGCTTGCTTACCGCTTCGGATCCTTCCATATACCCCACACGGGTATAGTATCAAGGGCACCGGGCATGCAGGACGTGACCAGGAAGGCGGCGGCGGCACGGCTGAAGCGCATCGAGGGCCAGGTTCGCGGCCTTCTGCGCATGGTGGAGGAGGACCGCTACTGCGTGGACACATTGACCCAGATCAGCGCGGTCCGCTCGGCGCTCCACAAAGTCGAAGAACTGATCTTGAGAGATCACGTGTCGCACTGCGTGGCAGATGCTTTCGCCTCGGGCGATCCCATCGATCAGCGCCACAAGGTGGAGGAGCTGGTCGAGGCGATCGGCCGGATGGCGCGATAGGCAGGCCGACGGAGCAAGGCGATGGACCCGATCCTTTCCCGCCGCCGGTCGCCGGCGCCTCTATCAGTCTTTGCCCGGCGGTTTCAGCCCAGGTGCCCTGTCGCTCTGCGATAGGGGATACATATAGCGGATAGCGGCTTGAGATCATCGGCGCTTCGACCCGAGATCATCGCAATTTCGGGCCCGCAATTGATGAGACTGTAGGGGGCCCCGAACCCACATTGGGTGAGACCGAGCCCGGATTATCTGCGACCGACCTGCAATCATCGAGTCGGGCTCGCCTCGATGAGACGGATTATGCGGTATGGGTGTGAGGTCATTCCCTGTGCCCTCGGTCGTGTTCGTCGGTCAGGTCATGCGGCTTCAGGCAGATTTCGCTTGCCCGCGCGCTTTGTTTCCGACTTCCCCGACGAGCTCGCGCAACCGCTCGCGGGCGATAGCGAGACCTTCCCGACCCAGCATGGTCGCAGTATAGAGCCGGCGTCGTCGTCCCCCCGGCCCTCCCCGGTTCTCGTGCGCCGTCAGATACCCATTTTCCTCCATCGCGCGGAGCATCGGATAGAGCGTGCCCGGACTGAGCCGATAACCGTGCCGGGCCAACTCCTCGATGATCCACTGGCCGTAGATCGGGCCCTCCGCCGCATGGTGGAGGATATGGATGCGGATGAAGCCGGACAGCAGATCATGGTGGTCCATGCTAGACATCGGTCTCCGATATCGGATATCGTCTTTTAGTACGATGGGCCGGATCACGCCAGCCGGTTGAAGACGTCGGCCGGAATGCCGGAAGCGCGCCGGCGACGAGGAGCAAAGCCGTGACCATCGATCGTCGTTCTCTGCTCAAACTTGCGGGCTTGGCGCCGTTGCTCGCGACCGCACCGGACCTCGCTTGGGCCAACAGCGAAAGCTCCAACGAGAAAGCCGACTATAAGCTGCGCATCGGGACGGGGCTTGTCGAGCTGGCGCCCCACCATATCGTCTCGACCACCCTCTATAACGGCCAGTTCCCGGGACCTTTGATCCGCCTGAAAGAGGGCCGGCGGGTCGTCGTCGACGTGTTCAACGACACCGACGTGCCGGAGCTGGTCCATTGGCATGGACAAATGATCCCCAGCGATGTCGATGGCGCCGCGGAGGAAGGAACGCCGTTCATCCCGCCGCACGGCAGGCGCCGCATCGCGTTTGTGCCGAGGCCGGCGGGGTTCCGATTCTATCACACCCATGTGGTCGCCGGCAGCGACCTCAACCGCGGCACTTATACCGGCCAGGCGGGACCGGTCTATATCGAGCCTGCGCACGATCCTGGCGCCTATGATCGCGAGATCTTCCTGGTGATGAAGGAGTTCGAGCCCTCCTTCAGCCGGGGCGGCGACATGGCGATGAATGCGCTCGTCGGCGCGCCGATCCCGGCGCTGCAACAGATCGGCAAAAAGGCCGACGAAAAGTTCAAAGGTCCCAAGGGATACGAGGTCGGTTACGATCTCTTCAGCATCAACGGCAGGGTGCTCGGGCAGGGCGAGCCGATCCGCGTCAAAGAAGGCGAGCGCGTGGTGTTCCATGTGCTCAATGCGAGCGCCACCGAGATCCGCAGCCTCGCGCTGCCCGGCCACACCTTCCATGTCGTGGCGCTCGACGGCAATCCCGTTCCGATACAAGCCGATGTGCCGGTGCTGCGGCTCGGCACGGCCGAGCGCATCTCGGCGATCGTCGAGATGAACCATCCCGGGATCTGGATCATGGGTGATCTCGACGACAACGACCGCGGGCGCGGCCTGGGCATCGTCGTCGAGTACGCCGGCCACTCCGGCAAGCCGCAATGGGTAAAGCCACAACCGTTCCGGTGGGACTATACCCGTTTCGCGGAGGCCGACGCGCAGCCGGCCGCGCCCGACGAGACAATCGAGATCACCGTCGTCAAGCACAACGGCGCCACGAGCGGCTTCAACCTCTGGACCCTCAACGGCGAGGCCTTCTCGATGAAGACGATGAGGCCGATGTACACGGTCCATCAAGGCCACCGCTACCGGCTGAAATTCCGCAACGGCAGCGACGATATTCACCCGCTGCATCTGCACCGGCACAGCTTCGAGCTGACGCGCATCGCCGGGAAAACGACCGCCGGCATCATCAAGGACGTGGTCATGCTGGGCGGCTTTCAGGAGGTGGCGTTCGATTTCGTGGCCGACAATCCGGGCCTCACGCTCTTCCACTGCCATCAGCAGCTGCACATGGATTTTGGGTTCATGGCGCTCTTCGATTACAGGGGAGCTGCCTGATGAGGTTCCGCAGGAACGCACTCGTCGGTTGACCGCTCGATGCGGCCATTCAATCCTTCGGAAAAGTCGGCATGACCCGACGCCCCCGGTCAGCATCATCCCGGAGGCCTCCATCACGTGCGGCTGCATTCCTTCGAGCTACGTTCAGTCGGCGAGCGCGGTCGGCCTGCCGCGACCCGAATCCCGAGGCTCGGGCATTGGCCCATACCCACCGAGCCGCCAGGTGGGGCGCTGTCCCTGGAACGGCATTTGCAGAACCTCACCGAGGCAAAGCTCCTCGGCGTCGCGGAAGGCGGGAATGCCGATGTCGATCTCCCGCTGCGGCACATCCAGCCGGATCGTGCGGTGCAGATAATCGGGCACCGAGAAAATGGTGCCCCAGTTCGAGTTGGTTTCGTCGTCCACGATGGAATGATGTATGCCGTGCATCCGTGGCGTGACGAGGATCCGGCAGAGCCGGCGCTCGATGGCGAGCGGCAGCCGCACATTGGAATGATGAAACAGGATGGCGAGCAGCGTGAGCGTCTGCCATGCCGACAGCGCGCGCGGCGTCGCCCCGATCGCCGCGACCTGCGCGACGCGGAAGGGCACCGAGAGCAGCATCTCCCCGAAATGGAAGCGCAGCGCAGTAGTGGTGCTGAGATCGAGATCGGCGTGGTGCGCTCGGTGAAAGCGCCACAGGAACGGAACATGGTGGGTGAGGACGTGCCAGATGTAGAGCGTGTAATCGAGCAGCACCACAGCGAGGCCGACCTCCGCCAGAGGCGGCAGGTCGAGGCTCGGCACGAGCCCCCAGCTCCTCTCGTGAACTCTCTTAGCCAAGGGAGCGGTGAACGGCTTCTCGGCAAGCCGGACGGTGACGGCGGTCATCGCGCCCATCGCCAGATTGCGCGCATCGCGGCGCAGCTTGTCTTCGCGCGCGCGTCGAAGAGGTCTGCGCCGCTCAAGCCAAAGGATCGCCGCCAGCGTGCCCAGAACGAGGCCGCCCGTGACCCAGCCGGGGATCTCCTTCCCGAGCGCTTCCGATCGCTGCCGCTTCACGGGAATCGCTCCGTACCCCGATGCACCAGCTCGGCGGTGGCCGTCCAAGCGACGTGGTTCGCCAGTTCTTTCGCATTGAACTGCCAGGGAATCTCTCGCAGTCCGGGACTCATCCGGAAGAGCGGCGCGAGAAAGCCGTCGCAGGCGAAAAAAAAGGCGACGCCATACGGCAGGCCGAGCCACGATGTGGCGCGCGGCACGCGGCGGCGTACGACGGCGTGAACGGCGCCGAACAGCAAACTGTAGCCCAGGGTGAAAGCGATCTGGGCCTTGCGCCTCTCCGGCTCGGAGAGCTTCCTGCCCGTGATCCTCTCGCCGATTTTCGCGCCGGCCACCTTGTGCGGCGAGCCTTCTCTCACCGCCTGCTCACAGCGCTTCTGCGCGTCGCTCACCAGCTTGCTGAGCGCCTTGTCGACCGGGGCCACGACAAGATCGGCCGCAACGCCCGCCGCCAACCCGGTGACGAGATCGCGCGCGAGCGACACCTCGCGCCGGACCGGATAGTGCTGGCGCACCCATTCCGGCATGCCCGACCCGCCGACATGCACCAGATTGGTCAGTCCGGTCTGCGCCAGCGCATCGTAGGCGTGCTTCGCGCGCTGCCCGCTGCTGCAGTGGATGTAGACCTCCGCGAAGCGTTCGAGCCGACCTCGGAACCGCCAGGGGTCGCTCTCGATCTCGTCTACCGGTGTGTTGACGCTGCCCGGAATGTGTCCCCGCCGATATTCGGGCGGCGAGCGAACGTCGAGAACCAGGTTCCCGACCTCCCGGTACTTGGCGCTGGAATGGAGTTCTTCCATTCTCACCGAAGGATGCGCCATGGTCCGTTCCTCGAAAGGGCTCGGCGCCGTAGGCATGGCGAGACGGGCCTGTCCTCAGTCCTGGAACGAGTGAATAGCGGCCCCGGTTTCCGTGGGACCGCAAACCTGCGGATTCGCACTTCGCCGGCTTCCAACCGACCAAGCAGGCGCCGGTGCGGCATCGCCAGTACCCGCTATCGAAGGCCCTGTAGGGATCGGAGACGGCGCTTCACTCTCCCAGGCTGCCCTGCCACCCTCTGGTCTTCACTGACGCATCTTCGGATCGAGCGGATATGGAAGGGCCCGGGCCGCGTAGAAGCCCGGTGCAGACTGCCGCTGCTGCGCGGACCGAAGTACCGCGTAGGTGTGCGGCGCGACCCCTGTGAGAAGCTGCCGTCCCGGACCCCACATCTTGGTCACGGAGACGGCCGAGGCGGTGCCGTACGCGTCGCCGGTTCAGGGCGAGGTGGCGGCCTCAGTCTGGTAGACGAGCCCCGCGATGGTCCGGCGTGGCCGCCGCCGGCCACCTGCCCGCTCTCGTTATCGGCCTTACGAATTCGCTTACGGCTGCGCCCACCCCTGATAGAGGAAGGTCATCACCTTCGGTCCTTTGATATACCCGGTCTCGATCGTGCCGATCCGGAACCCGGCGGCACGGACCAGATCGTCGATCTTGCGGTCAAGGTGGCAGCCGCCGGCGATGTGCTGCCACAGGGGGGTCAGGCGCCGCTGCCAGCGCGCCACTCCGGCTTCGGGAGCAAGGCCATGCTCGACAAAGGCGAAGCGTCCGCCCGGCATCAGCACGCGCCGCATCTCGCGCAGCGACCGCAGCGGATCGGGGATCGAGCACAAGGTCCAGGTCGAGACGACGGTCGCGAAAGCGCCGTCGCGGAACGGTAGCTCCTCGCCCGAGGCGCGCACCAGCAGCACCGGCAGCCGGGCGCCGACAGCGCCCCTTCTTGCCATTTGCACCAGTTCGGGCGACGGCTCGAGGGCACAGACCCAACTTGCCGATGCGCCGTATAGGGGGAGATTGAAGCCGGAACCAGCGCCGATTTCGAGCACCGAACCGGCGGCCTCCGCCACCGCCCGCCGGCGATGGGGCGCAAGGGCCTCCTGGCGCATCGCCAGCTCAATCAGATGGGGAAGGATCCGGTTTGCGTAGAAGCCCATGACGAACCGCCGTCGGCCTGGTCGAGTATAGCGCGTGGCGGCGGTCGTCGCCGCGTCCCTGTGCCGCTACCGGAATACGCGCGCACCCTGCCCAGCGCCGATCCCACCAAACTGTAACCGGAACCAGCTCCGCCGTACCAGAACTCTCCCGTGCAGCCTCAGGAGCTTGCCTCTTCTCACAGGAAGAACTTCGGTCTAAAAGAGCACACCCACTTCAAGGACACCACGAGTTTGCGTCGTTTTGGTTCCGCTTGGGCCAAAGGCAAACCCCGCGGTAGTATGCATTGTGCCGACAAGCGAGAACTCTGCCCGTACGAAGAATTTCTTGTATTGATAAGTCGGCGTTATGGTAACGGACCATGCGTCGCTGCCCGGACCGTAAAGCAGGCTCGGCGCGCCAGCTGCGGCATACCCGGTGCTGGCGATATACTCGAGGCGAACCGGCAGGCTGAACCCTCGTAGCGGAGAATTGTCGGGAAAGCTGTAGTTTGCCAACAGCGCCCCGCCATATGTCGACGCGGGTGCAAACGCACCAATCGATGGAATGGTCGGGACATGGGTGAATTGGAAGTACGGCGTAAGGGTCCACGGCGCGGAGCTGTAGGTGTAGATCAGGTTGACGATGGTCTCATTGTTCTGGAAGAGCGGGGTCACCAGGGTCGACTTCGCGCTGTGGGCGGTATTGCCGCCGGCGACGACCGAGAAGGTGTTCTCCTTGTTGAGCGTGTAGGCTATGGAGCCCCAGGCCCAAGTGTAGCGATTGGAGTAGAAACCGTCATTCCAGGAGAAGGCCAAAGCCAGCGGTCCAGTGGTGTAGTTCAGTTGCACGCCGCGATTGACGGCGTTTTCCTGGTTCCACAGGAGTCCGCGTTCGATATTCATGTTTTCGAACGAAAACGTGTACTCGGCCCCGATCAGAGTCGGAAGTTTACCCGCCTGGATCGAAAACTTGTCGGTCGGCGCAATCTTGAGAAACGCCTGCGGCACGGGCCCGAAAAAGTCACCCGTAAATTTGGCGGTATTGAAATATGGGCTGCCGATGGCGGGCAGTGTATATGCACCAGCCTGTACGAAGTACTGGAAAAGGCCTGTTGCCTTTTGGATAAAAACCTGACCGTTGCTTAGACTTATCACCGAGTCATGATCCACGGCAAACCTATTGGTCTGTGTCAATCCAAGGCCACTGACCACGCCGGTCACGTAGACCGGACCCAGTGCGCCCGCGGCGAAGCTGAAGGGGTTTGGATTGGCCGTAAGGGGTCCGGCCATCGCCGGTGTCGTCAGAGTGGTCGGAGCTGGCACTGCAGCTGCAGGAGCCAGTTGCTGACCAGCTGGGGCTTGCGCAAGTTCGAACGGTGATACAAATGTGCTCGAGCCGCCGGGATCGGCCGCCCATGCCGCGCCCAAGCCGACACAGGACATGAGCCCTGCGAGGAGGGTACCAGAAAGCGCGCTCTTCTCCATGTGCAGGGGATCCCCAGGACTGCGCTTGTCGACAATCCAGACCTAACGCAACTCCTGTGCCAGGATGGACAGTTAGTCAACCTCCCGGCGAGCCCTGTCGACAGGAGGCGTTTTTCCACCCGACGCGAGTGATCCGCATTCTTGTCGGGCAATATTCGGGACCATCTGCCCGCAAAACAGGCACCCATGTGAGATTCGGCGCGCAATCATTTCGGCAGCTTGACGACGCCTCGGGACCCGGGTCGAGCCGCACCCGTCGGATGCGCCTCGGACTGCCTGATGGTATTATACGGCAGCACTTTTCGCCGGCCGCCGCCGCGGAGCTGGCTCGTGCCGGACTGAGCCAGCCTACGGCAGTACGTCTTTCAGGGTCAGCGACACCGACTGCCTGTTGCCGTCCCGATCAATGTCGAAATTGACCAATGTCCCGGGCGGCCGGCGCATCAGCACGGCGAAGTCGCTCAGGCTCATCGAAGCGGTAGATCTGCCATCGATCGCGACGATCACGTCACCAACCCGAACCCCGGCCTCGGCGGCCGCCGTGTTCGGCAGGACTGTTATGACTTTGAAGCCGGCGCCCTCGCTCTTGACGGCCTGAAAACCGGCGCTCCCTTGCCCTGTCCGCGTGCCGAAGGCTCCGGAATGCTCGAACCAGAGGTTGCGGCGCTCATAGTCGAAGGTGATTGTGAACTGTCGGAGGATCTCATACCCGATGCTGCCGTCGATATCGGTGAAGACAAGCCCTTTTCCCGTCGTCGACGGGAAGCGCGCCGCAGGACGGTCGATCCGGCTTCCGGCAACATCGAAGCGATCGAGCCGCGTCAGGATGGCCTCGAAGGGGCCGGCGGCGCTAATCGACTTAACCCGAAGGGCGGACGGGTGGCGCGCCTCCAGGCCATGCTTCTCGACAAATTCGCGCCGCAGCGTCAGCGCGCCCACCGACCCGGTGTCCAACACGAAGACGCCCGGGATCCCGTCGGCAGCCGCCGATACCGCAGGCGCCTTGCCCCTGAGGCGGAGTGGGACCTTGGTCCCGTTGCCATGGTCATCAAAGCCCTGCGCTGGCCTCAGCGTCAAAGTCCGGCCTTCGTAATCGAGCCGCACGGCAAAGTGGGCGAGCAGCTCGTTGCCGATGACGCCCGCCAGCGGAGGGCGGCCACCGCGGTCGGTCAGGTATCTCGGCAACGGAACAATGGCGAACGGCTGATCTGCCATCTCGACATTGCCGAGCCGAAGGTTCCGGACCTTCGCATAGGTGACTGGAATGCTGTTTCCGCCGCTGTCCCGGACCGAACCGGAGCCCTCAGCCTTGAGTCCAAGCGCGGCGGCAGTCTCCGGCGTCACGGCATCCTGGGCGCCGGTGTCGAACATCATCGGGAAGGGTCCGCGACCATTGACAACGACATTGACAATCACGGCGCCCGCCTCGATCGAGGTCGGGACGACGGCTTCGGAACCGGAAATGACCCGGAACTCCGAAGACCGTCCGGTTTGGGCTGGCGCTCCGAGCTCCGGCGCCGGCCGTCCGACATCGCTCAACGCCGCCTCCTCGAGAGACAGGGCCGCTGCCAGGTAGACCAGAAAGCCGGTTCGAAGGACCGGGCTTCGAAGCATATCAAGCACCGCCTCCCGTTACCGCCTGCCGCCGAAGAACAGGTATTTCACCAAGGCTACAGCTGCGAGCACCAGGACGATGATCAAGAGAACCCAGAGCAGGCCCATGGCCCACATCATTCCGCCACTCATCATATGATCCATCACGGCTGAGGCTCCTGCGGCGTGACGCGAAGCGCCGTCACTTCAACTTGATTTTTACGGCAATGATCGCCATTCCCTGCCTCCCGGCCCTCTTTGGCCAAGATTCACGCCCGGGCCATGTTGAAAAGGCCACCCGGTGCGTTCACTCGGCCGGGCTTGAAACAGTGCGCCTCGCAGCCGTGCGCGAGGGCATCCCGCGCACGAGGCCCCACCCCTTCACGAGCGCATAGATTGCCGGTATCACGAGCAATGTGAGAACCGTTGAGGACACCATCCCGCCCACCATCGGCACGGCGATGCGGCGCATCACTTCGGAACCTGTCCCGGTGCTCCATAGGATTGGCAGAAGCCCGGCCATGATCGCCGAAACCGTCATCATTTTGGGGCGTACCCGCTCGACTGCGCCCTCGATGATTGCCGCGTACAGGTCTCGTTGGGTAAGAGGCTGCCCTTCGCTCCGGCGTTCTTGCACGATGGCTGCAAACGCCTGGTCGAGATAGATCAGCATGACGACGCCGGTCTCCGCCGCGACCCCGGCCAGCGCGATGAAGCCGACCGCGACGGCAACGCTCATGTTGAACCCCATCAGGTACATGAGCCACAGACCGCCGGTCAGCGCAAAGGGAACCGAGAGCATGACGATCAAGGTCTCGGTCAAGCGCCGGAAATTCAGATAAAGCAGCAGGAAGATAAGAAAAAGGGTGAGCGGCACAACGGTCTGTAGCCGTGCCTTGGCTCTTTGCAGGTATTCGAACTGTCCGCTCCATTCGACATGGTAGCCGGCTGGCAGCTGTACCCGGTCATGCACGGCGCGCTGTGCCTCGGCCACATAGCCGCCGAGATCCCGGCCCTGCATATCGACATAAATGTAGTCCACCAGCTGCGCGTTCTCGGTGCGGATCGACGGCGCTCCCTTGGCGACGCTGATCGAAGCCACTTGCCCCAAGGGAATGGCGGTCCCGTCGCTGGCATTCACAAGAACCTGGCTGGCGATGGCCTGCGGATCGTCGCGCAGCCCGCGAGGGTATCGCACATTGACCCCGAAGCGCTCGCGGCCTTCAACCGTGGTCGTCACCATCTCGCCGCCGAGCGCGGTCTGAACAACTTCCTGAACGTCTCTGATCGACAATCCGTACCGCTCGAGCGCCGCCCGATCAGGCTCGACATTGATGTAATACCCGCCCAGTACCCGCTCGGCAAAGGCGCTGGTTGTTCCTGGCACCGAGCGAACAACGGCCTCGATCTGCTTGGCGACACGATCGAGCTCGGCGAGATCATTGCCGAACACCTTGACCCCGACCGGGGTGCGAATGCCGGTCGACAGCATGTCGATGCGGGCCTTGATCGGCATCGTCCAGGCGTTGCTGACGCCCGGAAACTGCAAGGCCTTGTTCATGTCGGAAATCAGCCGATCGACGGTCATGCCCGGCCGCCATTCGCTCTCAGGCTTGAGGTTGATGACCGTCTCGAACATTTCGGTCGGCGCCGGATCGGTTGCTGTATTCGCGCGTCCGGCCTTGCCGAAAACCGAGGCGACCTCGGGAAAGCTCTTGATGATCTTGTCCTGCGTCTGCAGGAGCTCCGCCGCCTTGGTGATCGACATGCTCGGCAGGCTGACCGGCATGTAGAGAAGCGTGCCCTCGTTCAACGTCGGCATGAACTCGCTGCCGATATGCATGACCGGATAGGCCGAAACGGCGAGCGCGACCATGGCCAGGACGATCGTCGTTTTACGCCAGCGCAGCACCAGGTCGATGATCGGCCGATAAATCCAGATCAGGAAACGGTTCAACGGATTTTTCTGCTCCGGCATGATCCGGCCGCGGACGAAGATCGTCATCAGAACCGGAACGAGCGTGACCGAAAGCAGCGCCGCCGCCGCGAGAGAGAAGGTATAGGTGTAGACCAGCGGCTTGAAGAGCCGGCCTTCCTGGGCCTCCAGCGTGAAAACCGGAGCGAACGACGCCGTGATCACCAGCAGGCTGAAGAACAGCGCGGGCCCGACCTGGATCGCCGCCTCGACCAGGACGCTTATTCGCGAGGCACCGGGCGGCGCCCGCTCAAGACGCTTGTGCGCGTTCTCGATCATGACGATCGCGGCATCGACCATCGCGCCTATGGCAATCGCAATCCCGCCAAGGCTCATGATGTTCGAGCTGATCCCGAGGGCGCGCATGATCACAAATGCGATCAGAACGCCGATCGGCAGCATTATGATTGCTACGAGCGCGCTGCGCGCATGCATCAGGAAAATGGCGCAGACGAGAGCGACAATGATGCTCTCTTCGAGCAATGTATGCTTCAGCGTATCGATGGCACGATAGATCAGGCTCGACCGGTCGTACACCGGCAGAATCTTGACGCTCTCGGGCAATCCGCTGGCGATCTCGGCAATCTTGTCTTTGACGTTCTTGATGACGCTCAGGGCGTTTTCGCCGTCTCGCTGGAGCACGATGCCGCTGACTGTCTCGCCTTCGCCATCAAGCTCGGTCAAGCCGCGGCGCTCGTCCGGGCCCAGTTCGACGCGCGCCACATCGCGAATCCGCACCGGCGTCCCACGCTCGGTTCTGAGCACGATCTGTTCAATGTCCGGGACGCCGCGCAGATAACCGCGCCCGCGCACCATGTACTCGCGCTCGCTCATCTCGATGACGCGGCCGCCGACGTCCATGTTGCTCGTGCGTATGGCCTCGGTGACCTTCGACAGCGGAATGCCGTAGGCGCGCAATTTCACCGGATCGACGACGACCTGGTATTGCTTCACAAAGCCTCCGACGCTCGCCACTTCGGCGACGCCCTCGGCTTTGGTCAGCTGATATCGGATGAACCAGTCCTGAAGCGCCCGCAATTCGGCAAGCGTCTGTTTGGCCCCTATGACCGCATATTCGAAAACCCAACCGACCCCGGTGGCGTCTGGTCCCAGTGATGGGGTAACGCCGGTCGGGAGCCGCTTCTGGGCGAAGTTGAGGTATTCGAGCACGCGGCTGCGTGCCCAATAGATATCAGTTCCGTCCTCAAAGACGATATAGACGAATGACGCTCCGAAAAATGAAAACCCACGAACCACTTTGGAATGCGGTACTGCTAAAAGCGCTGTCGTGAGCGGATAAGTAATCTGATCTTCTACTACCTGAGGCGCCTGGCCAGGATATTCTGTATAGACAATGACTTGCGGGTCCGAAAGGTCGGGAATTGCATCGAGGGGAGTATGCAGGACCGCATAGATGCCGGCTGCGGCGATGAAGAATGTCGCCAGCAGGATCAGCAGGACATTGCGGCTTGACCACCGAATGATGTTAGCGAGCATCAAGCCCCCTTCGAGGCGAGAACAACCAAGCCTTGCGCACTATCGCTTTCCGCCGGAACCTGCCGGGTTGGCGGTCTGCTTCGGGGTGGGTGCGAACGCCTTGAACGCGGCTCGCAAATTGCTTTCCGCATCGATCAGGAAATTCGCGCTGACGACGACCCGTTCGCCGGCCCTAAGCCCCTCTCGGACCTCATAGTAGCCCTCCGCATGCGCGCCGAGCTTGACGTCGCGCGGCTGGAACGTGCCTGCGCTGCGCTCGACCAGAACGGCCTGCTTGGTCCCGCTGTCGATGACCGCGGATTCGGGAACCGCGATCACCGGGCGATCGGCAACGACCGAAGCGATCTCGATATTCGCATACATGCCTGCCTTGAGCCGGCCATCCAGGTTGGGAACCACGACCCGAACCTTGCCGGTGCGAGTTTCCTGCGTGACCGTCGGATAGATGAAGGCGACCCGCCCGTTGAAAAACGAGCCGGGATAGGCGTCGACGGAGAGTTTCACCGCGTCGCCCTCGCGCACTGCCCCGATATCCTGCTCGAACACCTCGGCCAGAACCCACACCGACGAGAGCTCCGCGATGCGATACAGCGGCGCGCCGGCCATGAAACGCATGCCTTCGACCGCCATCTTCTCCAGAACGATACCGTCCGCCGGCGCTCGCAGGATCAGGGTGCGCGCGATAACTCCGCGGCGGAGCCGCTTCAGCTGGTCATCCGAGATATCCCAGTTCCTGAGGCGTTGGAGCGAGGCGGCGGCGAGCTGCCGTGCGGCGGAACGATCCTCCGCACCGGCATTCGCCATGCTCCGCAGCGACTGCCAAGCGAGCAGATATTCCCGTTCCGCGACGACGAGCTCGGGCGCGTAAACCTCCATCAGCGGCTCTCCGCGGCGCACCGCCTGCCCTGTCGCGTTGACGTACAGCTTCTCGATCCACCCATCGAATTTCGTGTTGACGACGAACAGCCGTCGCTCATCCGGCTGAACCGTTCCGACTGCCCGGATCGTGCGGGCAAGCCTACGAAGCTGTACAGGCTCACTTTGAACGCCGAGCTGTTGTACCCTCGCCGGATTGATTTTGACCGTACCGCTCTCGTCGTCCTCTTCGCCTTCGTATACGGGAATGTAATCCATCCCCATGCTGTCCTTCTTCGGGGCCGGCGACGTATCGGGCAGACCCATCGGGTTGCGGTAGTAGAGGATCTTGCCTTTACCGCTGCGTCTTGCCGGCGCCGCCGCTGGGGCTGCAGAAGCCGTGACATTGTTTCCCTCGCCCTCGTAAACCGGGATGTAATCCATCCCCATCGAATCCTTCTTGGGAACGGGCGAGTAGTCGGGCTTTCCCATCGGATCCCTGTAGTAAAGGATCTTGCGCTCCGAACCCGCCGCGGGAGCCGCAATAGCGGTCGCCTCTGGCGTGGTCACGGCCGCCATCTGCGGGCTCGTGGCGGCCCTTCGCAAACCCAGCCAGTAACCGCCGGCGCCGATAGCGAAAGCGGCGGCGAGCAGCAGAACGGCGATCGCTAGGCGCTTCATAAATTGCCGCCTGCGACGCGTTCGATCGTCGCGACAGCCGCTTGCGCCTCGATTTGTGCTTTCAGGAGCTCGATCTGGAACTGAAGGCGCTGTCGCGCCGCCTCCAGGACCGGGGTGAAATCACCCCGCCCTTGCTGGTAGGAAGCGAGCGCAGAGCTATAAGCGGTTCTGCTTTGCGGGCCGAGGGCATTTTGGAGCAGCTCCTCGGTGCGTTGGGCTTGGCTCAAATCGGCAAGCGCGGTCTGGAGCTCGTTTCCGATCTTCAGGATTGCGGCATCGAGGCGGAGCTGGGCCGCGCCCTTCTTGGCTGTCGCTTCACGCGCCTTCGCTTCCCGTACGCCCCATTGAAACGGTACCTTGACGCCCACTCCGGCCATCGGACGCGGCCCGACGCCGGCTACGTCACTCATGCCGGCCGTGATCGTCACGTCAGGATACCAGCTCCTTTCGACCAGCTTTTCCTCGCCTTCGGCCGCAGCGATCTCGGCCCGAGCGGTTGCGAGGGTAGGGTTTGCCGCGCGGGCCCGCATCATCAACACCTTGAAATTCAAGGATGAGGCTGGCGGGAGTCTGCGGAGCCCCTTTGGCTGCGCGAGCGGCGCATCGGCCGGCCGGCCGATTAGGGCATTGATTTTGGCCTTGGCAATCTGCTCATCGCGCGTGAGCCCGGCGAGTTCGGGATCGAGGCGGGCCCGTTCCAATTCAGCCCTGATCGCGTCCGACTGATTGCCGACACCTTGCGCATACCTTGCTCGGGCGGAACTCGCGACGCCTTGCAGCAGGCCACGGATGTCCCGGGTGATCCGAACCGCCTGGGCCGCTTCGTAATACTGTGCGAAAGCCATTTTCACCTGCTCTTCGAGCTCGCTCTTCACGCCGCCTTCGCGGCCCTTCGCAGCCGCGGCATCCGCTTCGGCGACCTCCTCGCGAAGCCGCCGCTTTCCCCAAAGCGGGAAATCCTGCGAGATCGTCAGCAGCGTCTGACGAAACCCTTGGTCACGCGACAAATTCACCATCGGCTCATCGAGGGCCCCGGCGGGATAGATCCTCGCGACCGCAGCTTCCCGATCGAGGGCCGCCGCGGCGAGTTCCGGGTTGTAGTTCCTGACCAGCATCAGGAGATCATCGACGGTGGCCCCCGGAAGCGCCTTGGAACCCGCGCCCGCCCTCACCGCAGCACCGGCGACCAGAAGCATGCCCGCAGCGGAAAGGGCCAGCAGGTGGAAATGCCGCCGCCATCTCGACGGCTTGAGCCCCGGCTGCATGTCACTTTGGGATGGCGAGCGTTGCGGTACCGTTCACCGTCCCGGGCTCCCCTTGGACCTTGGCCGAGAGGTGGAGCGCCCAATTTCCGCCCATCGCCGGCTCGGCCACGATCTGATAAATGCCGGCTTCCGGCGTCCCTACCGCCTTCGCAGGAGCGGTCATGGTCGCCATCCCCTCGGGGCTCATATCGAGCTTTGACTGGACGATGATCGCCCCTGCTACCGGCTTCCCGTCTGGAAGGTGGACCAGCCGCACCTTGATCAGGGTGATCTTGCCTGACTTCACCGGCGATCCGACCAGCTCGAACCGGTAGTCCTCTGCGGCGGCAAAACTCTGAGACGGCACAGGAATAGCGAGAAGCATGAGCGCAAACAGCGCAAACAGAGCTGCAGCCGCAACGAGTACCGCAAAGCGGTTCCCTGACATGAACGGATTCCTTCAAGAGGCGCAAGAGGCGTGAGGGCCAATCGTCGTATGGGTGACGACCTTCAGGGTCCTTTGGAAATTCGCATTTGTGCGCTTCAGCCTTGCGGCAGCACTAGCCACCGCGCCGCAAGCAGGCACGCCGGAGCTGCACGCGTTCAACGCGTACCGACGCGGTTAGCCGCTTATAGGAGGAAAGAGATCGGGCTCGATCGACAGACCGGCGCGATGCTCCGTCAATGATGCGTAAAGGACCATTGTATAGGAGACCGAGCCGCTCAGTACGTCAGACCGGGACGGCAGGTTCGACGCCTCGAAGCAGCCCATCTGCTTCATGCAACCGGGCATCAGATGCTTGCACGGCATCGTCATCGGAGCTCTGCGCTCCAAGTGCCCGGCAGCCATCCGCGGGCAATGCTGATCGACCATACCGGATTCAGCTGGAGCGATGCGGCCCGAAGCCTCGGCCGACGGAATCGCCTGCACCGAAATCGCCGCAACGAAGGCGAGTATCGTCAAGGCAGCTACCAGGCGATCAAACACGGCACGCATCGCCGGCTAGGTTAAAGCAGCGATGCGAGGGACTTCAAGTCACTCGTCGTCGCAGGCGTGCCGGCCGGCTGAGGGCAAATCTGATCCGTGCAGGCCTGCACCGTGACTTCGAGAGCAGGCATTATTCAGCCATCGCGTCCAGTCTCGAGCCGCAACAACAGCACGATAGGGTTCGCGTCGAGATACAAAGCCAGCGCACCGATCAGTGCCCTCTTGCCGATCTGCTCACCGGTATCGCTGCCAAGGTATATCTCCTTTATACGCTTGGTGTCCCAGGCGGTCAGGCAGACCAGAGCAATGATCCCCGCGACCGACAGCCCGAATTCGGATGGCGTGGAGCCCAGGAAGAGATTGATCGCGGCCGCGAGCAGGACGCCCAGAACCGCCATTCCGAGGAAATGGTTCGAGATCGAGAGATCGCTCCTGGCCGCATACCCGTATGCACTCAGCGCAGCAAACATAGCAGCGGCGGCGAAAAGAACCGGCACGAGGCTTGTGCCGGTATACACCAGCGAGATGCACTCAAACGTAAAGCCGGTCAGGGCCGAGCAAGTCCAAGCAGTTGCCTGCGCGGCGCACAAGGACATCTCGTCGATACTGAACCACAAAAGCAGGACCAGTCCGAGCGGGGCGAGGAGGAGAACCCAGATGAAGGGCAGGAGGAATGCCGGAGTTCGATCCATCATCGCGGCGTGAAAGCCGGAAAACGTCACGATAACGGCGGCGAGACCGGTCACCGCCAGACCGCAGGCCACATACCCGTACACCCCCAACATGTAGCGGCGCAGGCCTGAATCCGCCTCGGGTCCATGCCGCCGAGCGGGGATCGAAGCTATCTCGGGCTCCGGCAACCATAGGTTATATCGGCTAGACCTCATCGAACACCCCCTGCGAAGGGAAGGCTCTCGAACGGGGCCAATGTGCGGCGCACCGATTTGTATGGGAAGGCTTTCCGACGGGAGCAGGAGACTGGCGGCGGACATTTCCGGCGCGCCGAGGTTGCGCATTCAACGCCGGGCCGCCGGTTTTTCGGCCTCTTCCGTTCTCTCGTCCGGCGTCGTGGTGAAGAGGCCCGCGCGAATGCCCGGGCTTGCAAATACCGTCCGCGTCCCAGGACGATAGATCCTGCGCGGGAGAGTTGACCGCAGAAACGGCTTTCTGCGACCATTTCCACTCTCCTTTCGCCATAGACTATGCCGTTCCGGCGCTCTTCGGTCAAATCGAGCGTTTCTACTTTCAGGACAATGGCTCGTTAGAGCTTGAGTTCGATCCCATATTAAGCTTTTTTCAATCGGCTTGCGGGCGAGTACCCGCTTGCCATGTCGATGCCTTCGCTCGACTCACCCGAAGGCCAGGAGCTCGTCCGGCGCGGGCGAATCCTTTCCCGCCCGTCATCTTCATCGATGGCGAGGCGTCTTCTTACGGTCGGCGGTCGGCCGTCCCATAGCGTGGGCCCAGGCGCCATGGATGTTTTTCTATGGCCCGCACGATCTCCCCCAATACGTTGGCAGCGCTGTTGCCGACGGGGTTCGGCGCCGGTGAGATCGTCCCCGTCCTCTGCATCGCTCCGGAGATTCGGTTCGCAGGCCCGTATTTGGGATCACCGACCTCATTTCTTCATTGGTCTCGTGCGATCATCGAAGGCGGGCAGAAGCCCGAGGTGCCCCTCTTCCCGACCTCGATCCCGCACGTGATACGATGCGCGCATGAGTTCAACGAGCACCGCCGTCTCACCCCCGTCGCGCCGCCGATTTCTCTGGCTTGCCGCGGCGTGGGCGGCGCTCCTACCGGTGTATGGTCTTGCCGGGTGCCGCGACCGCGAGGGAAGAGATCTTCTCCGGGCGATCCAGAAGACGCTCGACGCAGCGGTGCCGGCTGCCGGCGTCCGCCTGCCCTTCGCGTTTGGCGCCGCGATCGAGCGCCTGATAGCGGCAGGCGCGATCGATCCCGGCAAGCTTCTCGCGCTCTATGGCAAGAATGGCCAGCCTGCCGCATGGTTCGCGGACCTGCTCAAGGCGCTGTCCCCGAGAGCCCTCCGGTTCAGCCTCGAGACAGCCCCCTACCTGCTCGACCTGCTGTGGCCGCTCGGCCTTTCGAACAAGGCCGCGTTCAACAACCACAGCCCGATCAATGGTCGAGATCTGCTATCCTACGCCAGCACCGGCGGCTGGACGCTCGGGCGAGCGGGCAACGGCTCCGTCTATTTCAACAAGGTCGACGCCCTGCCGTTGAGCCCGACACAGCAAGCCGTCGCGCTGGAGATCGGACAAAACACCTTTCGGCCCTGCTGCGACAACGCGACTTTCTTCCAGGACTGCAATCACGGGTCGGCGTTGCTGGGGCTGATCGAATTGGCGGCGTTTCACGGGTTTTCCGCCGGAGAGATTTATCGCTTTGCGCTCGTCGCCAATGCCTACTGGTTTCCGGTGCAGTACCTGCAGACGGCTCTGTATTTTCTGATATTCGAAGGCCGCTCGTGGGACGAGATCCCGCCGGAGCTGCTCCTCGGCCGCAGGTTTTCCTCGGCGAGTGGGTGGACCAGGAACGTCAATATCCCTCTGCGCGCCGCCAACCTTGTGCCGGGCTCCGGCGCGCCCGGCGGAAGCCGCTGCGGCATCTGATCCGAGCCGGCAGAGGACTTGGGAGGCCCTCCCTCTGCAGCGAAATAGGGTCGAGCGGCCGCGGAAGGGTGATGATCGAGCCTTTCAGGAGGGAGGGCCTCGATGTCGGATTTGCACCGTGATTATCAGCGGAGCGTGACCCCTTCCAGCGCGTGGAGGTGATCACGGGCGTGGCGCGGCGCCGGCGCTGGCCGCAGTCGGAGGAGGCGCGGATCGTTTGCCGAGAGCGCGGCAGGTGCTTTTCCATAACCAGAGGCGGATTAACGAGTGCTGCCAGCAGAAGCGCAAGCGCGGCCGCACACCAAGTAAGGCCGCGCGCCCGGCGCGACATGCCAGGAGCGAGGACGAGGAATGTGGTGCCGCAAGCCGGCCAAGGCGAGAGCGGGTCGCCGCGGAGAGAGTGCTACCGCTCATTGGCCGAGCCGCTCCAGAATGGCCGGGACGTGCACCTGGTCGGCCTTGTAGTTGCCGGTCAGCACGTACATCACGAGGTTGATGCCGAAGCGCAGCGCCATTTCGCGCTGCGGCTCGCCGCCGGGCACGACGGGAAACATCGCCCGGCCCTCGTCGTCGATCGCCCAGGCACCCGCCCAGTCGTTGGCGCCGACGATAACGGTCGAAACGCCGTCGTTGACGTGATCCCCGGCCGGCTCGACCCACAGCGTCCCAGCGGCCGGGGAATTCGTGCAGCAGGTAAAAGGTTTTTGTCAGCACGTGGTCGGGCGGGATCGGAATCAAGGGCGGCAATCTGATGCCGGCGAGGAGACGCTGCAATCGCTGTGCCGCAGCCTCGCCGCCGCCGAACGGCCCCGGCGTCTGATTGTCGCCGTCGCGCGTGTCGAACAGGATCGTGCCGCCGGTTTCGAGATAACGGTTGAGGCGATCGACCGCCTGCGGCGAGGGCGGCGGCTCGTCGGCGGTGATCGGCCAATAAATCAGCGGAAAGAAGGCCAGCTCATCCCTGTCGATATCGACGGCCATCGGCTTTCCCGGCTCGACCGCGGTGCGCCGGGTCAGCGCGGCGCTCAGCCCTTCGAGCCCGGCGCGGCTCACTGCATCGACCGCGGCATCGCCGGTTTCGACATAAGCGAGGTGGAATTTCGCGGCCGCCTTCAGAGCGAAGGCGTCGTCGGCATGCGCCGCCGCCGGACCGAACAGCACGGCGAATAAGAGGAGAGTGGTGGCCCGCCAAGCACTGCCGCATCAGACCACGCAGGCCGTAGGAGATCAACCGATCGACGAGCGCCAACACGAATGCCACAACACAGAGCGGCGGGCGCAGATCGACCTTCGGGCTCGCCTCGAAGGTGGCGCGAACCACGCCCTGGCTGTCCGGACGTAGCCCCATCCCACCTTTATCGATACCCTGGCCGCCGTGCGCCAGCAGATCTGGCAGGAAAGCGGTTTCGTCATATCTCAGCGCTCGCATGGAGCGCAGAAATTCCCGGCCGCTTGACTGGCCAAAGTCGAGCTTAGGGGGCAGCCGGGTCAAAGCACGAATACCGGTTTGGGGGCTGGTTCCGGCTATCCGGCGCCAAGGAGGTGGTCCGCGACACCAACGAGGAGCGCGGCCGAGAAGACGACAGCCGCGAATACGGCAAAGCCGAGCGCGAGGGTGCGGTTCTGCGATCTTTGCCGGTCGGCGAGTTCGCGACCGCCGATCGCGGGCGGCGGGGCAGCGCACTGGCTGATCGGCGCGACGGCAGCCGACGCCGGGGCAGCCCATGCCCCAGTCCGACGCTCCTCGACCTGCGCCTCCCATCGCGCCCATAGGGATAGGACGATCACGACCGCGATCGCGCACATCATGCTGCTCAGGATCCAGATGACGATCCCGCCGAGATGCTCGTCGTCGGCAGGCGAGATGCCCCAGAAGCGTTCCGCCAGGCCGTACGCCCGATAAAGCACGGGGGTCTTGAACGTCGTGTAGGCCCCGAGGACGATGTTGGAGAGCATGGCGAGCCACAGCATCATCAGCCGGACGCCGTAGCGGAGCCCGGCCGGCGGCGCGCGCCGGTCGAAAATGCGCCACCAGAAAAACAGCCCCGCGATCAGCATGACCGCGTGCATCGCGTAGTGGACCGCCTCATTGTGGACCGCCAGGTCCTGGTAGCGCGGGATTTCCCAGAAGTAGAGGACGCCGATGAACAGCGCGGTCGCCATGACAGGCTGTGCAAGGACGGCGAAGACCGCCTGCATGCCGCGATTGCCGGCAAGAGGCCTCAGCACCGCTTTCCGAACCGTCCACGGCAGGCCTGCAATCAGCGTGGCTTGAGGAGCTGCCAGGGCAATCAGCATCGGCCCCATCATCCGCAGCAGCAAATGCTGGACCTGGTGCATCGCGAACAGGTGCTCGGAAATCGTGTCGATCGGCGACTGCAAGGCGAGGAAAACCACGACGAGGCCGGCGAAAAAAGCGACATGCCCGAGGAGTTGCGGTCGCGCCGCAGCGCCGGCACGCCGGCGCGCGATGCCTGCGGCATAGATCAGCGCGAAGAGCGCGGTGGCGACGACGACATCCGGCGTGAAATGCCAGTCCAGTCCGGCGGCTGCTATTGATGCTTCGCCGCCCTGGGCATGGGCAGGCCCTGCAAGGCTTGCAAAGCTCAGTCCTTGCACTCCCGCGACAGCGATTGCCCGGACGCGCCGCCGGGCTGGCGAGGCCCCCTGAAAAGCTGAAACCTGTCTCATCCGATCGTGGCCAGCACGGGGAACATATCGAGCAACCAATAGGAGAATGCCGACATATAGCCGGTGATCATCGCGATCCCCATGATCACCATGACGGTCCCGGCGCCGAGCTCGAAAGCCCGGCCGAACCGCCGCATCTTTCTCAGCTGCTTGAGAAACGACGCCATGAATAGCGCCGCGAGCAGGAAGGGAACGCCGAGGCCGAGGGAATAGATCGAAAGCAGGGAGACGCCGTCGAAACTCTGCGTGGCAGAGGCGCTGACCGTCAGGATGGCCCCCAGGACCGGGCCGATGCACGGCGTCCAGCCGAAGGCGAACGCCAATCCCAGAACATAGGCGCCGAAGGGATGACCGCCCTCGGCACGGCTGACGAAGCGGAACTCGCGCTGCAGCCAAGGCAGCCGCAAGGTCCCGGTCGTCAGCAGGCCGAACAGGATGACGATGGCTCCTCCGACGATGTTCATCTGGTAGCGGTAGGCCAGCAGAAGCCGCCCCAGTGCCGTCGCGCTGGCGCCGAGCGCGACGAATACCGTGGAGAAGCCAAGGACGAAAAACAGGCTGAGCCCTGCGGCGGACAGTCTCGCCTGCGCCGACGACCGCCGCTGGAGATTTTCGAGGGACTCTCCCGCGACATAGGACACATAACCCGGGACCAGCGGAAGAACGCAGGGAGACAGAAAAGAGACCAGTCCGGCGGCAAAGGTGGTCAATGCGCCGATCCCCGAGATCTCAAACATGCCGCCGCTCCCCGGGCGCGCCGCGCATCGCGCGGAATACCGCATGTTCCGATGCGGCTCCGAAGCCTGGATGAGACCGCATGAGCTTGGCAGGTGACCGCGGCATTCGGAGCAGCACTTGTTTCGGACAAGGGGATAGGCGGGCGGAGGCCATCTCTGTCAGTCGGCGCCTCTGCTGCTGTCGCTCGCAGGCGGCGCAGTCATATTGCCGCTCCACTGCGGCTCGGAAGTGTCGCGCCGAGCGGCGCGCTTGCGGTGCAGGAGGAAGGCGATCATGACGACGAGCCAGACGGTCGCAAGCGCGAGGAGTGTGGCCGGGATCGCCACAGCCGCATAATCGACGGGAGCAGCCACCGGCGCTGGCCGGTCGGAGACCAGCGCCAGGGGAGCCTGCACACCCTTGCCGCCCTGCCGCTTGTCGATATCATTGGCAAGGGCGCCCGCAAAGGCGATGAGGTCCGCCGGTTGGAATTTGAGACCGTAGAATTTGCCGCGGAGCATACCCTCCGGGTCGATGACATCGGTGACGAGGCCGTGCAGGAAGTCGCCGTCATTGGCCTCCGTGAACTCCTGCCCATAGCCGCGGGCGAGCTGACGCGTCGCGTTTTCGGGCTGGCCGGGAAGGGTGGTGAGGAACACCCAATTCCGCGGATCGAAGCCGTGGTCCTGCCCGTATTTCTTCATGAAAGGCAGGGTGTCCTTGGTCGGGTTGATGCTGATCGAGACGAACTGCACCTGGCGGCGCAATGGCGTCCGGTCGATCATTCCCTGGATCTTGGCAAGAAGATCGGACAGCAGCGGACACAGATCGGTGCAATGGCCGTCGAGGAAGTCGAGCACGACGACCTTGCCCTTGAAGTCGCCGAGGCCGACCGTCTGCCCCTCGGCATCCCGGAGAGTGAATTTCGCGGCCTTGCTGTTGACAATCTGAAAAAATTCCTCGTTGTCATGCAGCTGCTGCTGGACTTGCCCCAAAATATAGGCGAACGCGGGTAGTGGGATTGCATAAGCTGCAAGCAGGAAAACCAGAAAAAATGCGAGTTTCACCGATGACGCCGATCCATTCGTGTGCAGCCTCGGTGAGACTCTGGCCTTGCCAGGACCTGCTGTCATCCGGGCCCGCGACCTGTCTGCGGGAATCTTCATTACGACCTCACGAGTTCAGTTCGCCGGCACAGGTTTTGCTGCCGGCTCGCCGGTGCCGGGCGGCGGCTCTACGAGGGTGCGGTGAATGACGGCGATGGCCTGCGGGCTGTCCCACTCCGCAGGACCGACTTTGCGGCCGATCTCCCGCCCCTTCCGATCCACCAGCAGGGTCGTCGGGATGCCGATCGCGCCCAGCTCGCTCGTCGCGTTGCCGGACGGGTCGTTGTATATGCCGAGAGATTTGAGCCCGAGCTTCCGGTAGAAGGCCTTGATGGCTGGCAGGCCCCCACGATCGATCGACAGGGGCACGACCTGAAACTCCGGGCCGCCGAGTTTCGCCTGCAACCGGTCCAGGGCCGGCATCTCCTTGCGGCAGGGCACGCACCAGGTCGCCCACAGATTGAGAAGAACGACGCGGCCGCGAAAATCGGCGAAAGTCATCGTCTTTCCATCGCCGTTCACGAAATGCAGCTCCGACAGCGGCTTCGGCTTGGTGAGCCGCGCGAAACGGATTTCCTTCGAAAGGGCTCCGCCGGACGATGTCGCGGGGACCATCGAGATCGCAGGAGGAGGTCCGGTCGGCAGATCGATCCACAGAACGACGAGGGCGATCGCCAGTGCGAGGCTCGCGGCCATCGCCGCGAGCAGCAGCATTCGCCCGATCCCGCTTCCGCCAGCCTGGATCATGGCCTGCTGCTTCCTGCGGAGGATCTTGCCGCTGATGGACGGCTGCGGCGCAGCCGAGCGATCAAGGGAAGGATCGTCTTGTCCAGGACCTGCGGGGTGATAGGGCCGATCTGCTTGAAGGCGATGCGGGCATCGCGGCCGATGACGAAGGTCTCCGGAACGCCGTAGACCCCCCAATCGATCGCCACCCGGCCATTGAGATCCGCACCGATCCGCGCGTAGGGATCACCCATGGCGGCGAGCCACGCCGCAGCGTCGGCAGGCTTGTCCTTGTAGTCGATGCCGTTGATCGGCACGATTGCGTGCTCTTTCAGCGCCATCAGCAGCGGGTGCTCTTCGCGGCAGGCGACGCACCACGAGGCGAAGACATTGACCAGCGATACTTTGCCCTTGAGGTCGTCGGAAGAAAGGCCATGAGCGCGGCCCTGCAGCGGCGGCAGGCTGAAGACCGGCACCGACTTGCCGATCAGTGGGGACGGCACGAGCGAGGGATCCCGGCCAAGACCGAACAGAAAGGTGGCGGCGAGCCCCACGAAGACGGCGAGGGGCAAAAGAAAAAAGAGACGATGCCGCCGGCTCTGCGGCGGCGGTGCCGCTTCGGTGGATGCGGTCGCGCGTGCGCTCATTTCTTCGGTTGCAGGCATGGCGCTCCTTCCAAGCGTCTTCGGGCCCTTCGATGGTTGAATTCCCTGTTCCGCCACTCTCGATGCATCCGGATCAGAGGGTAGGGCGGCGTCGCGCTCGGCGCCGTACATGCCCGAGAGGGCGCGACGGTACGCCGGCTTATGCCGCTTGCCTCAGCCTGGACCTTCGCCTTGGGGGCGGAAGCTGCTGTTCAGACCGGGAGGAATTTCGGAGGGTGGGGATCGGGCCGCGATGCGACGCCGTGCCCGGCTGCCTCGAAGGGGAAGAGAGGAATCGCCGCGGCGGGTGGTTCCAAGCTCGATGCTGGCAAGATGATCGCGGGAGCGATCGAGCAGAAGGCGATCGGGCACCGAGGCGCCGGCGCGGCGGCGCCCCCGCAGCCCGGGTGTTGGCCTGCCGCCGAGGCGATCGCCACGGTCGACGCCAGGGGTGTCGCCATGGCAATACGAGCCGCAACTTGCCCCCCGAGGCCCAGGCCAAAGGCCAGGACCAGCAAAAACAAGCGGGAGCGGATAAGGCCGACGGCAGCCATGTTCGCGAACCCTATCATCACGCTCCGATCTTATCTACACCGCCTCGGGCGAGCCGCCGTGGCGCGATACCGCGCTCAAACGACGGCAACGAGGGGGCCGATCGACCCGGTGATCCCGAGCGATGCGAGAGTTCGAGCAGGGTTGACAACCGAAAGCGCAAGACGCACTTAGGCCGGCATGTGGCGCAAGTTGCGTTCCGCGGCCGTCATGATTGCCGTGATCCTGGGCCTGATCGCCCAAGGCATGGGCATGCCGGCTGTGACTGCCGGCGTCGCGAGCGCTGCACAGGCTGAATGCCCGACGGCGCATGGCAAGTGCTCGGGGTGCAAGTGCTCGGGGTCGGGCATGGCTCAGCATCCCGGCATGCAGGCTTGCCAGCCGCCCTGCGTCACTCCCGGGACATTGCCCGGCCCGAGCGCGGCCGCCGCCCCGGTCGTGTGGACTCCGCACCAATTTGCCGCGAGTGCAAGCGGCCTCCCGCCCGGGCTGAACCCGGCGCCCGATCCCTTCCCTCCGAGATCCCCCGCTCTCGCGTAACCGCCGCCCCTCATGTGGCGGCGGTGACGGCGCGCGGCCGCCGAGCGGCTGCGGCCGTCTCATGATCAACGCGGAGCAGCTTCGCAGAAGCTACCGCTGCGGGCCGGCATAAGCCGACTCCCGTTGACCCTCGCGAGGGGGTTCGCGGTCGCGCCTCGGCCATCCCAGCCGGCAGCCGGAGAGAGGACCATACGGATGGAAACGACAAATATGAAGAGATTGGAGACGAATACGCCGCCTGCGCTTTCGTGCTCCCGGGGAGCATCAGGTGGAGCGATGAGCAGCGCCTGCGGCGGAGGCGGCTCTCTGCCGATCTGGCTGCGAGGCAGGCGGGGCATCGTCGTTCTCGGCATCGGCGCCGCAGCGCTCGCGGTCGGCGGCGCGGCGGTCGGTTGGCCATGGCTTGTTGCCGCCGGCATCGCCCCGATCCTGCTCTCAACCGTGCCCTGCCTGGTGATGTGCGCGCTCGGCCTCTGCATGATGGGGAAGGGCATGAATTCGGCCGGATCGCAGGACGCCCAGACAGACGCCGCAACAGTGGCCGCGGCGCCCCCACTGCTCAGCGACGGCTCCGAAGCCGTTCCCCCGTCGCAACCGGTTCGCGATCCCGAAAGCATCACGCTGTCTTGAACAGCCGCTTCGGGCGGACTCGCTTCTCGCAAGGAGATTCACCATGCACACAAAACTGTTCCGGGTTCTGACGGCCGCGGTCCTGATGACCGGCATCGGCTCCGCCACAACCGCCTTTGCCCAAACCAATACGGCTACACCGCCGCAGAACGCCCCGAGCGCGATGCCGGGTCAGGGGATGATGAGCGGCCAAGGCATGACGAACGGCCGGAACATGATGGGCGGCACCAATATGTCGACCTCGACAATGCAGCCGATGTCCGGCGGCATGATGGGTCGGTCCTGTATGACGGGTTCGATGATGCGGAACATGATGATGCCTTCCATGATGGCGGGCGGCATGAGCAGTGGCATGGCTGCCGGAACGACAAACCCGCAGGTGATGATGGCCCAGATGAACGCGATGATGGCGCAGATGCAGGGAATGACGATCCAGCTACAGGGAATGATGGAGCGGTTGCAGAAGATGCAACAGGCCCAGGCCGCGGCAGGCAAACCCGGAAAACCGGCACCGGGAACGCCGAAATAAGGTTCCTCGCACGCTGCTGCGCGGCACCCCCGCGCGCCGGAACCGGCGAGCGGCGAGGAGCGCCGGCGCCGGATATGGAAAGGAGAACCGCAGTGTCGCTCAGAATTGGTTCCGAAGCTCCCAACTTCACCGCCGAGACGACCCAGGGCACGATCGACTTCCATCAGTGGATCGGCGACGGCTGGGCCATCCTGTTCTCGCATCCGAAGGATTTTACGCCGGTGTGCACGACCGAGCTCGGGTACATGGCGCACCTCCAGCCGGAGTTCGACAAGCGCAACTGCAAGATCATCGGATTGAGCGTCGATCCGGTCGAGGATCACCAGCGTTGGAAGACGGATATCGAGGATGTGCAGGGCGCGCCGGTCACCTATCCGATGATCGGCGATCCCGAACTCAAGATCGCCAGGCTCTACGACATGCTGCCGGAAGGAGCGGGAGAGCGGGCCGCGGGCCGCACGCCCGCCGACAACGCCACCGTGCGCGCGGTCTTCGTCATTGGCCCGGACAAGAAGGTGAAGGCGATGCTGACCTACCCGATGTCGAGCGGGCGCAATTTCGACGAGGTCCTGCGGCTGCTCGACTCGTGCCAGCTCTCGGCCAGGCACCCGATCTCAACCCCGGTCAACTGGCAGCCGGGCGAGGATGTCATCGTCTCGGGTTCGGTTTCGGACGAAGAGGCGCGGAAGATCTACCCCGAGGGGTTCCGCGCGCCAAAACCCTATCTGCGCTACGTCCACCAGCCGCGCTAGGCAAGACCTGCCCCGCGCTCAAGGCTTGTCGGCGGCAGGCAGTCATGCCCTGCCGCCGACATCCTGGCCGAAATGGAAAAGGAAAATTCCGATGATCACGAGACGGGCTTTGCTGCTTTCCGCGCCGCTCCTCGCGCTCGCTCCGACCGCGCACGCCAATGGCGTCGCGGTGACGCTCTATCGCGACCCGGGGTGCGGGTGCTGCGACAATTACGTCAGCTATCTGCGCCGGCATGGCTTCGACGTCACCACCAAATCGGCCTCGCCCGACGAGGTCTCCGCGATGAGCCGCAAGGCCGGCATCCCGTCGGATCTCGAGGGCTGCCATATTGCCTTCATTCAGGGCTATGCCGTTGGCGGGCTCGTCCCGGTCGCGGCCGTGCAGAAGCTCCTCAAGGACCACCCGCCGCTCAAAGCCATCACATTGGCCGGAATGCCGACGGGGGCACCCGGCATGATGGGGGCGAAAGAGGGGAAGCTGACGGTTTTTGCGATCCCAAAAGAGGGCAACCCGTCCGTGTTCATGACCTTCTGATCGCGGAGCCGGAATATGCCGTGCCGCTTGCCGATCCAGGCAGTTTCCCTCGCCATAGGGGCCGCCGCCGTAATCTTTGCCGTTTCGACGGGCTCTTCCTCAAGGGGTCCAATTTCATGATGCGACGGCGCGATATGCTCAAAACCTTCGCCGGTCTTGCCGTGGTCGCCGGGGCGCGGATTGCTTTGCCGCAGACAGCCGATGCTGCGAACGCCGCAACGACCGTCCCGAAGCGCCTCGCCGCCACCACGCGAATTCTTGAGGTGAACGGCAAGCCCGCGCGGGTGTTCGGTCTCTCCGGCCCGGACGGGAAGGCGGGCATCCGCCTCGCACCCGGTGAGCGGTTCCGGGTGAAGCTCGCCAACGATGCCGGGGTGCGCACGATCGTCCACTGGCACGGCCAGCTGCCGCCCTGGACAGAGGACGGGTTTCCCTGGCCGCAGACGCCGCCGCTCGCTCCTGGCGGGGTTCATGCCTACGACTTCGCGCCGATCCCGGGGACCTTCTGGATGCACTCTCATCAGGGGCTGCAGGAGCAGCGCTTGATGGCGGCGCCGCTCATCGTCCATGACGCGGCGGAACTTCGCGAAGACCGGCAGGAGATCGTGCTGATGCTGCACGACTTCAGCTTCCGCGCACCCGACGAGCTGCTCGCCGGCCTCACAGACATGAGCGCCGGCGCCGTCCACAGGATGGCCCGCGAGGTCGAGAACGCGCCGGCGCCGCCCGAGACGGCATCGGCGGCCGATGACCGGGCGGCCGGCATGGGCGGTGCGGGAATGATGGGGATGATGGGCGGGTCCGGTATGGGTCGCATGATGGCCGGGATGCGCAGGGGCGGCATGCGGATGATGAACCCCAACGAGGTCGTCTACGACGCCTTCCTCGCCAACGACCGCACCCTCGCCGATCCGCAGATCGTGCGCGTGCCGCGTGCTGGCCGGGTGCGGCTGCGGCTCATCAACGGCGCCTCGGCGAGCCACTTCTGGATCGATCTCGGGGCGCTCACGGGGCGCGTCGTCGCGGCCGACGGCCGCCCGGTGCGTCCCGTCGCTGGCCGGCGGTTTCCGCTCGCCATCGCGCAGCGGCTCGACATCCTGCTCGACCTGCCGGGGGCGGGCGCCTTCCCGCTCCTCGCGCAATTGCAGGGTTCGCGCCGCCGCACCGGCATCGTGCTCGCGACTCCCGGCGCGGCCGTTGCGAAGATCGCCGAGGTCGCACCGCAGCGGGCGCCGGCTGTCGACAACTCCCTGGAGAGACGGCTCAGCGCCACAGAGCCGCCCGCTCCGCGCCCAGCCGATCGCCTTCACCGCATGGTGCTGTCGGGCGGAATGATGAGCTTTGCCTGGTCGATCAACGGCGAGCGCTGGCCGGACATCACCCCGCTGATGGTCAAGACGGGCGAGCGCGTCGAGTTCGAATTGCAGAACCACTCGATGATGCCGCACCCGATGCACCTGCACGGCCATGCGTTTCAGGTCATCGCGATCAATGGCCGGCCGCTCCTGGGCGCGGTGCGCGACACCGTGCTTGTCGAGCCGATGATGGGCAGCGTGCGGATCGCCTTCGATGCCGGCAATCCGGGGCGCTGGGCATTCCACTGCCACAACCTCTACCACATGATGACCGGGATGATGACGGTGCTGCGCTACCGCGGCATTGCTGTTTAGCGGCGCCCACGGACTGCACAGGTTCGACCTTGACTCCTGGCTCATGGGCTTTGCGCATTCCTCGACGCGCACTGGTTATTGCCGTTTTTCATCTGTTTTCTCCTTCCAAAAATACTATCGATCGGAAAGGATCAGGAAACCAAATGCCTACAGTCGTTGCAAAACAGGTGCATCGTCTCGCCGCAGTTGTTTTGACGATTTCAATGCTGGCTGGCATCGGCATTGTCCAGGCCTCCGAGAATACCGTGCCCCTCGGCGTGAACCAGGCCGTGGGCGCACTTGCTTATGCGTGGCAAACGAAGACTCTATACAAGTCTGACGGAAAAGCGCTGTACAGCAGCGACGACGGCGGCAGGCAGTGGGCGAAGATGCCGCTTGCGGCACTCGCCCACGGGAGCCTGATCACTGCCGTAGCCGTCACGGCGGTCGGACAGGGCACACTTTATGTGGCCGGCCCCGGGCTGGGGGTGCTGCGGAGCGTCGACGCCGGCAAGAGATGGGTTTCCGTCAGCCGAGGCCTGCCGAGGCGCGATGTCATCGCCCTTGCAACGCGCAGCACCGCGCCCGACACAGTTTACGCCGTGGTGAAGGGGAAGGGCATCTACCGTAGCGAGAATGGTGGGACGCTCTGGCGTCTGATGGGCAAGGGGCCGCCGGCCGAGATCAGGCAGATCATCCATACTAACATGGCGGGCAGCATGCAGACCGGCTGGCTCTTCGCCGCCACTGACAAAGGTGTTTATCGTTCCATGGATTGCTTCTGCGGCTTCCGGAACGCCGGCAACCTGCCGGGCCCTGTCGGCGCCGTTGCCTATGACCCGAAGCAGCCGAAGGAACTCTATGCGGCGGTGGGCGAGCGGGTTTTCAACTCCGCGAATGGGGGTCAGCAGTGGCATCCGGTAGGCTCGCCGGGCGCTCGCGTCACTGGTCTCACATATTCGCCTGCCGGTGTGCTGTACGCACTGCTGGCCGGTGGCCGGGTCATGCGGAGCAACGACAATGGCATGCACTGGAAATAGGCGAATGCGGGGCATGCTTCTGGCGGGCACGGCGCTACTGTTGGGGCTGGGCGCAGGTGCCGCGTTGGCCGGCGGGGCCGGCCCGCCGCCTCTGGATCACAAACAGGTGGCGTTCGGAAGAACGGTCTATAAGGAGTATTGCGCATCCTGCCATGGGCCTCATGGCGAAGGTCAGCCGAACTGGCAGGAGCCGAACGCCCAAGGAGATATGCCGGCCCCGCCCCATAACGCGACAGGCCACACCTGGAAGCATGCCGACTCCATGCTGTATCGGATCGTGGCCGGGGGCTGGCGCGACCCCTTCAACAAGAGCCGGCAGCTCACCATGCCGAGCTTCGGTGATCAGCTGACGCCCGCGCAGATCCGGGCGGTTATCACCTACCTGAAGACTTTATGGACGCCGGAGGAACGAAAGTTCCAGTGGGAGGAGACGGAGGTTCGAGGTGGCTTTCCTTCCTCAAGCGCTGCGTCTCATCAACCTGGTGACTGAGAGAGCACAGATGGTCCCCAGTGAGCCTTTCGGCTGCCCGGCGAGTGGGCCGCGCTACGGCGCGCTAAGGATTTCAAGGAGAACACGCGATGAAACGAGGTTTGATAACGGTTTTCGCGCTCCTGGCGATAATCGTCGCGGGGCCGTCCTTGGCGGCCCCGGCAGTCACGGCGAGCGCGGCCGGCAAAGACCTGAAGGCCCGCTTTGCCTATTTGAGCACGCACGGCAATTCCAACTGCTCGCAATCCTTTATGGACTCGATCGCGTCGATGCCGCCCGGCGCGCGCCTGCAAGGTTCGTGCTGCAACCCGATGGTTCTGCAGCGCTACATCAAGCAGGTCGAAGGCCTCAAGAGATACGCGAATGTGCCGGAGATACCGCCCGATCCCTACAACATCGAGGCCGGCCTCGCGCGGAAGATGATGGCCGCCTACGACGTAAAACTCACCCCGAAGCAGCAGGCAGCCTACGCCTATGCGATGCAGCATTCCGAGGAAAAGGGACCATGCTGCTGCAAGTGCTGGCGCTGGCATGCCTATGGCGGGCTCGCGAAGCTCCTGATCCGCAGCCGCGGCTTCACCGGCCCGCAGGTCACCGAGGTGTGGAACCTGTCGGACGGCTGCGGCGGCAACGGGTGACCGGCGATTGTCGCGCCGAATAACCCAGAAACAGGAGGTTACATGGACGTCCAGACGATCGATCGCGAATACGAGCAATTGCAGGCTCAGGCACAGGAGACGATCGGCAAGCTCCAGACGCTGGCTGACAAGCTTCGAGCCGCCAATCTGGCGGGCAACCCGGACGCCCGCGAATGGATGCTCGATCGCAAGGAGATCACGCTCGCCGTCCGGGAAGAGCAGGATCAGGTCGGCGCGTTGTTGCAGGCGCTGCACGGTTTCGTCACGCGCCAGGCGGAACAGATGGGCTCGGTGCCGCAGACTGCGCCGGCGTCAGGCCCGTGGAGCGGACAGCCGCAATCCCCGCCGGGCAGCTCTTATCCGCTGCAACCGAGTGCCGGGGGCGGCGGCATGTTCGGCAGTTTCCTGAACTCCGGGTTCGGCCGTGCGGCGGCGGCGGGCGCCGGCTTCGGGATTGGCGACACGGTGATCAGCCGGCTTTTTGGCGGATGCGGCGGCTGCTGGCGCAATGCCTGACGCCCCGCTCGATTGCCTTGTCATCGGTGGCGGACCGGCCGGCCTCACGGCGGCGATCTATCTGGCCCGGTTTCGCCGGCGCTTTCAGGTGGTGGACAACGGCGCCAGCCGCGCGGCTCTGATCCCGACCTCGCACAATCATGCCGGCTTTCCGGAGGGTATACACGGCCCCACGCTTCTCGAGCGCATGGGGGCTCAGGCCCGCAAATACGGCGCTCCCATCATCTCGGGAACCATTAACAGCCTGGAGCGGCGTACTGACGGCATGTTCGCAGCGAGGCTGGGTGAAGACCGGCTGATAAGCCGGACGGTCCTTCTGGCAACCGGCGTCATTGACAGGGAGCCTGAGCTGCCGGGCCTGACTGGCGTCATCCAGCGCGGTCTGGTCCGGCACTGCGGGATTTGCGACGGCTATGAGGTGACGGACCGCAAGGTCGGCATCCTCGGGCATGGCGACAGCGGGCTTCACGAGGCGCTCTTTTTGAAAACTTATACCTCCAATCTGACGCTGCTCTCGCTTGGCGCCCCATTGGGGCTTTCGGAGGATGAGCATCGGAGTGCAACCGCAGCCGGTATCATCCTGATGGAAGAGCCGGTTGTCTCCGTCGCCGTCGAGGGCGATCGGATCGGCGCCATTACGCTGCGCAGCGGCGCCTCCCACACGTTCGATGCGCTCTACTCGGCCCTCGGCAGCGATGCGCGCTCCGATCTCGCACGCCAGGTAGGGGCTGTGCTGGACGCCAGAGGTTGCATTGCGACCGACGAGCACCAGCGGACTTCGGTTGACGCTCTTTTCGCGGCCGGGGATGTCGTCCGCAGTTTGGACCAGATCAGCGTCGCGATGGGCGAGGCCGCGATCGCCGCCACGGCGATCCACAACCGTCTGCGTGGCGTACCGGCGCCCGCTTCGCCGATCGACGAGGTCCTTTCATTCTCTCCCGAATATGCGGGCCATGGGAAGGAATGACCGTTGCCGGACGCCGGAGCGCCATGAAGCCCTGTCGCCCGGCAGCCCCAGCTCAAATCCCATGTCGCAGAGCGCTGTAGCGTACAGCATCACAGTGGCTTCGCCGTGCGCTGCCCAACCGATTATATGCGGGCCGGCATGGATGCGGTGCCGCGCCGCGGCGGTCCAATGTATCATGGCCGGCGATTCTGGTCGCCGAACCGCTTGGCCGCCGGCGCATCACGCATTGCCCTGACGCCGTTCGGAGTGCGCGCAATGGGCGATGCCCGCCAATCGAGCCGAGCGGCAGGCTGCCGCGAACATGCCAACGCTCCGCACCTCACCCGATAAACGAAAAGGAAAGCGATGGGCGCCAATATGATGAACGGCTGGGGGTGGGCCATGATGGCGGCGGGCGCCGTGGTATGGCTGTTGCTCGTCGTTCTGCTCGTTCTCGCGATTGTCGCCTTGGCCAAGTACATTTTCTCCAGGCGGCAGCGTGATTGACTCGTCGAAGATTGCGCCGGCGAGGGGAATTGCTCGGCCGAAGCTCGCACCAGGTCCGATATGCCCGGGTTCGGGATGGGCAGATCCAACCGGGGGTGGGGCACTCGACAGGAGCCAGCGGCCGGGGATCCCGCCAATGCCGCCATCGAGCCGGCAATGACCATGCCACCGGCGGCCCAGGTCTGCGAGCATGTGGCTCTATGCCTTCATTCCCGCCGCCGTAGCGACCGCCGGCGCCGTCTACACCGTCCTCCGGCCGCCCAGCGACAAAACGGTGGGCGCCGTCCAGCACTTCGCGGCCGGGGTCATCTTCTACGCGGCAGCCGGGGAGCTGCTGCCCGACGCCACGCGCCACGGACTGATCTGGCCCATTATTGCTGGAGGGGCGGTCGGCATCCTCGCGATGCTGCTGCTGCGGCATGGCGCCGAGAAGGTTCGCGGCCCGGCGGGGCTTGCGGGCGCCTCCGCCATCGACGCGCTGATCGACGGGCTTGTGCTCGGTCTCGGGTTTATGGCCGGCCAGCACCAGGGGGTATTGCTGGCGATCGCCCTCGCCATCGAGTTCCTGTTTCTCGGCCTGTCGCTTGCGGCCGCCTTTGGCCAGGGAAGCTCCCGCTGGCTCGTCATCGGCACAACGGCGGGCATCGCGTTGATGGTGCCGCTCGGGGCGCTGATCGCGAAGCCGATCGGCGCGCTGCCGGCGTCGTACAGGACGGCCGCGTTCGCCTTCGGCCTGATCGCGCTCCTTTATCTCGTCACCGAGGAATTGCTCGTCGAGGCCCATGAGAAACCGGAAACCGCCTGGGGCGCGGCATTGTTCTTCGTCGGTTTCCTGGCTCTCACCGTGCTCGATCAGCTCCTCGACAAGTGAAAGGCAGATTCAGACCACGTGCTCGGGGGCGAGCGCGCAGGTGACCTCCTCACTCGTCTCGATCTGCACGGTCGCGTGCCGGATGCCGAACCGGTTCCGGAGTTCACTCATGATGCGCAGCACGAATTCGTCACCGGGATGACCGCTCGGCATTACGAGATGGCAGGTCAGCGCCGTCTCTGTCGTGCTCATGGCCCAGATGTGGAGGTCGTGGACATGACTGACGCCCGGCAGCCGTTCAAAAAACTCGTGCACTTCGGCCGGCTCGATGCCGGGAGGAACCGCCGCAAGCGACATATTGACGGAATCGCGCAGCAGCCCCCAGGTGCCCCAGACGATAGTGGCGGCGATGACCAGGCTGACGGCGGGGTCAAGCCGGAGCCATCCGGTGACGAGGATGGCGATCCCGGCCAGCACCACGCCTAGCGAGATGGCTGCATCGGCGGCCATGTGCAGGAATGCACCCTTGATGTTGATGTCGCCTTTTCGGCCCGACGCGAAAAGCCAGGCGGTTGCGCCGTTGATCAGAATGCCGATGGCGGCGACGATGATGACGGCCTTACCGGCCACGGGTTCCGGGGCGGCGAGCCGCCGGGCCGCTTCGAGCAGGATGGCGCCCATGGCGACGAGCAGCACGACCGCGTTGACCAGCGCCGCCAGGATCGACGAGCTGCGGAGCCCGTAAGTGTAACGCGCCGTCGGGCGCCGCTGCGACAGCACGGCGGCGCCCCAGGCCACGGCAAGGCCGAGCACGTCGCCCAGATTGTGCCCGGCGTCGGCGAGCAGCGCCATTGAGTGGCCAAGGACCCCGAACGCGGCCTCGACGGCGACGAAGCCGGTGTTGAGGGCAATCCCGAGCGCAAAGGCCGAGCCAAAGCTGCGCGGCGCATGACCGTGCGCATGCCCGCCGTGGCCATGCCCATGATGATGATCATGATTGCGAGAATGGAGCATGGCGTCACGTCCTGTGCACGGAAAGATACCGTTCCCTGGCGGCAATGGCCGTCGCGGAGCCGCGCATCTCGCGCAGCGCCAGGCGGATGACGCGGACAGCCGAGGAGAGGCCGAGCCAGGCGATCACGGCGGCGACCGCGATGTCCGGCCACGGCGTGCCGGAGGCCCAGACCCCCGCGCCGGCGGCGATGACGGCGAGGTTCACGAGGCAGTCGTTGCGCGTGCACAGCCAGACCGACAGCGCCTGGCTGTCGCCGCGCCGGTAGCGGTAGAGCAGCGCCGCGACGGCGAGATTGGCCGCGAGGGCGACGAAGCCGATCGTGCTCATGACCTCGGCTTTCGGTACGGTCGCGGAGATCGCATGGTCGATCGTGCTCCCGGCCACCCATGCTCCGAAGGCGCCCATCACGCCACCCTTGACGAGCGCCGCCGAAGCGCGCCAGCGCAGCGCCATGCCGAAGACCGCGAGCGCAAGACCGTAATTCGCCGCGTCCCCAAGAAAGTCGAGCGCGTCGGCGCGCAGGCTCACGCTTGCGGAGAGCAGGCTCGCGGCGATCTCGACGGCGAACATCGCGAGATTGATGCCGAGCGCCACCCACAGAACGCGACGGTAGCGGTCGTCCGGCGGCGATGCCGCGGCGGAGCAATCGCGATTGCAGCAGCTTGCACTCATATCGATCCTGACCCAAAGGATCCGGCCATGCCGGTTAAGATGGACCTTGCAGCGACTACAAGGTCAAGAGCATGGCCAGAAAACCGGGGATCACGATCGGCGGGCTTGCCAAGGCAACCGGGACGCAGGCCGAGACCATCCGCTATTACGAGCGGATCGGCCTGCTTCCCGCGCCGGGACGAAGCTCCGGAAATTATCGCCTATACGGCGCAAAGGATGCCGAACGGCTCGCTTTTGTCAGGCGGAGCCGGGATCTGGGCTTCGGCATCGAGGACATCAGGGCGCTGTTGGCGCTCGCTGAAAAGGGGGACCGGGACTGCGGCGAAGTGGACGCCATCGCCCGCGATCACCTCGCGGATGTGGAACGGAAAATCACTGACCTCGAACGCCTTGCCCGAGAACTGCGTCGCCTCATCAGGCAGTGCCACGGCGGCAGGATCTCAGAATGCCGCATCATCGAAGCGCTTGCGCCGCCGGGCAGTCATCTGCTTGCGGACAGCGGGTAGCAGCCGGGAGCTCGCTGGCAGCAACAGCGCCGATCTGACCTGCCCCCAGAGCGCGAGCAGTGTCACCCGGTCGCCAGAGTTAAGCGCGCGATCGCGGGAGGCGGCTTTGTGCCGCTCGATCCGGCCGCCGCGGCCCATCTCGACAAGGTCCCGGCGGGCCCCGGCCGTTCATCACGGCTCGGCCGTCCTCGTGACCGCGGCGGGTGCCAGGCGGATCAGATGTTCCGCGAGCGGATCTTCGGCATCGGGTGGGCTGGCTAGGCGAGCCGAGGTCTCGCCTGAGCCGGCGCGCGGCCGACACTGAGGATCGCATTGATGAAGAGGGACGGCCGGCCCCACAGCGAGTTGAAGAAGATCGCGGTGACCGAGAGCGCCATCGCCGCCATCGCCCAGACGGGATGGACCAAACCGGTCGCCGCGAGCGGGATGCCGATGCCGTTGAAGGCGAAGGCGAGCATGACGTTCTGCACCATCTTGCGATAGCTCAGGCGGCTGATCTCGCGGGCCTTCAGGATCAGATCGAGCCGAGGTCCTAAAATGATGATATCGGCCGATTCGATCGCGATATCGGTGCCGCTGCCCAGGGCGATCCCGACATCGGCCTGCATCAGCGCCGGCGCATCGTTGATGCCGTCGCCGACCATCGCCGCCTTGCCCCTTTTCTGTAGCCGGCGGACAATCTCGGCCTTGGCCCCAGGCAAGATGCCGGCATGGACTTCTTCGATGCCGAGATCGGTGGCAACCCGTTGCGCCGCGCGCTCGTTGTCGCCGGTGACCAGCACGGTCCTGAGGCCGGCCTTGCGCAGCGCGGCGACCGTGTGGGCGGCGTCGGGCTTGAGGCTGTCGCCGAAAGCGAGAAGGCCGAGGGCGCTGCCGTTTCTGGCGACCGCGACGACCGTGCGCCCTTTTTCCTCCAACTCGACGATGCGCGCGGCGAGCGGGCCGAGAGCGGCGCCGCGCTCGCCGAGAAAGCGGGGGCTGCCGACCAGCACCTCGTCCCCGGCGATCCGGGCGACAACACCCCTGCCGGGGACGGCTTCAAAATCCTCGACCGCGGGCGGGAGGATGTTGCGCGCAAAAGCGGCCTTGACGACGGCCTCAGAGAGCGGATGCTCGGACGCGGATTCGGCCGCCGCGGCGAGCGCCAACAGCTCGTTCTCGCTTGTGCCCGCGGCCGCGATCTCGCGCAGCGCCGGCTTGCCCTCGGTCAGGGTCCCGGTCTTGTCCAGGGCAATCTGCGAGACGAGGCGATAGGTCTGAAAAGCCTCGCCGGTGCGCATCAGGATGCCCTCTTCGGCCGCCGCGCCGGCGCCGCGCACGATCGACAGCGGCGCCGAGATGCCGACCGCGCAGGGATAGCCCATCACCAGCACCGAAAGCGCCGCGAACACCGCGCGGCCGAGATCGGGATGCCCGGCGATGACGAACGGGCCGGCCATCCAGCCGACAAAGGCCAAGGCGGCTACAGCCAAGACCGCGGGCGTGTAGACGCGCAGGATGCGATCGACGAGATGCAGGATGCCGGGCTTCAACGCGCGCGCATCCTCGACCTGACGCACGACACGCGCGAGGAAGCTGTCTTCGCCGACCGCCGCGACGCGGACCAGCAAGGTGCCGGTGCCGTTGATCGCGCCGCCAATGATCGCATCACCCTCACTTTTTTCGACCGGCAGCGGCTCGCCGGTGACAAGGGACTGATCGACGCCGGACCGGCCGGAGACGACGGTGCCGTCGACGGGCACGTGCTCGCCGGGGCGAATGCGCACGAGATCGCCGACGGCGACCTCCTCGACGCGGATCTCGACCTCGTGATCGCCGCGCACGACGCGCGCCATGTCCGGCTGCAAGTCCAGCAGGCGCTTGACCGCCTGCGAGCTGCGCGTCTTGACGATCAGCGACAGCCATTCCGAGAAGATGTGATAGGTGCCGATCATCACCGCGACGGCAAAGAACGGCGCCGTCGGGTACCCGGGAGGGTGCAGCGCGAGGCCGATCACCCCGCCGACGATGCCGGCGAAGGCGCCGATCTCCAGCAGCACGTGCTGATTCAGAATGCCGCGCCGCAAGGCCTGCACCGCCATGGCGAGGATATGCCGGCCGACACCCAACACCAGCAACAGGGCCAATGCCCCGGTGAGCCATGGGGCGGCATCCGCCAGGTATCCGTTCAGATTGAGAGCGAGCAGGGCGAGCGCCATGACGGCGAGGCCGCCGGCGGCGCCGATCGCGGTCCACAATCCACTCGACCGCAACACCAGAAATACGAACCCGCCAAGGCTGAGGCAGACCAGCGCCGGCAGGAAACCGACCCAGCCCACACCGGGATCGGCGATGATCGGGATCGCTGCGACGCTGAGCGCGACGGCGGTGACAAAGCGCCTGCCCTCGCGCACGAGGTCGCGCTCCTCCTCCTCGAACGGGCGCAATTTGCGCGGGTCGTGCAGCGTGTAACCGATGTCGCGCAGCGTCCCCAGGATCGCCTCGGGGCGCGCGAGGCGAGGATCGTATTCGACGAGCGCCTGCTCATGCGTCAGGCTGACCGCGACCCTGTCGACGCCGGGCAGCCGCCCCAGTGCCTTCTCGATCGTGCCGGTGCACAGCGAGCAGTGCAGCCCGCCGATGCGGGCGCAGATCTTTCTGCGATCCGGCCGGCTCGACGGCTCTTCCGACCACAGCCGGTCGGCGGTTTCAGACAAGGCTGCGGTGCTCACGGCGGCCTCCTCGTTGATGACCGCAGCCGCATGCGGTCCCCGTACCGGCATACGGTTCAAGGGGGTGCAAGGAATTTTTCGGACCAGCCGGCCGAGCCGCGATGCGCGACCGCCGGGCGCGATCACGGAGCGCAGCCGATCACCCGGAAACCCGCGCGCCCGATCGCAGCGACGAGCCGCTCCGCGCCCGTCTGTTCCGGGTCGTAAAGAAGGCGCGCCGCGCCGTTCTGATAACTGACGGCAACTGCCTTGACGCCGGGCTCGCGCTCGACGAGCGCCCTCAGCGTCGCGGCGCAGCCCTCGCAATGCATGCCCGCGATCTGCAAAGTCACCGATTCCACAGCGTTCTCCCGTGCCGAGCGCCGCGCCCATTCGGCTCTCTCCGTCCTGGCGGAGCGGCGCTCTTCCCGATCGGGGCCGCGGCGGTTTCGGCGAGCCTGTCAAGGATCGAACAGGCCTCGATCCCGCCTTGTCCCGGGCAGCGGGCGATGACCGCTTCCAAGGCAGCGCCGATCTCTTGCAATTGCGCGATCTTGCCTCTGACCTCGCGAAGCTTGGCCGTGGCCTGCTCGCGGACCCCTGAGCAGTCGGCATTCGGGTCGGCCCTCAAGGCCAGCAATTCCGCGATCTCGCGCAGCGAAAAGCCGAGCTGCTGCGCCTGCCGGATGAAGTGGATGCGCTTGACGGCCTCCGTCGGATAAATCCGGAAACCGGACCCTTCCGGCTTCGCCGGCTGTTCGATCAGACCGCGCCGCTCGTAGAAGCGGATCGTCTCGATCCCGACCCCGGCCTGGCGGGCGGCTTCTCCGATCGTCAGGTCTCTCATGGATTACCTCTCGGGCGGGAATATGGGGTCCGTACCACGGTACGGAGTCAAGATCCCCCGGCATTTTCGCAAGCCGCGGGCGGGGTTGATACCGGACTGTGGTACGGGGTGTACCGCTGCCGCCTCGGTAAGCAGCGGAGAGATCGCAAGATCGACGCGGCATCTCCCCCGGCAGAGCGGAGGGACAGCGAATGATTGCGCTTTTGTCGATGATCGCCTGCCCGCACTGTGGGTACTGGAAATCCGAGATGATGCCGACCGACGCCTGCCGGATCCTCTACGAATGCAAAGGCTGCGGCGCGGTGTTGCGGCCCGAACCCGGCGATTGCTGCGTGTTCTGCTCCTTCGGCTCGGTGCCGTGCCCGCCCGCGCAGCGGGAAGGCCGTGGATATGCCGCAACACCAAGGGAGAATGACGGGTGATGGAGCACCTTGGCACCTGGCTGGCGCAAGGGACGGCGATGTCGCTGCTGGCCGTCGCCGCGGTCGCGCTCGCCGGGCTTCTCGTCGGCCTCGCGCCGAGTTCGCTGCCGCTCTATTCGGTCGTCGCCGGCTATGTCGGCGGGCAGGCGGCGCGCCGGACAAGGGGGCTTCTGCAAGCGGCGGGCTTTGTCCTCGGTATGGCGACGGTCGATGCTGCGCTCGGGGCGCTGTTCGGCTTTCTCGGCTTCGCCGTATTGCGAGCGGTCGCCGGCGCTCTCGCGCTGACCGATCTGCTGCTCGCGGCGCTTCTGCTCGTTCTGGGCCTCGCGCTGTTGCGCAAGATCCGCATCGTCGTGCCGGTCCTGCGGCCCAAGCCGCGGCAGGCCGCCTCGTTTGCTGCCGCCTATGCCCTGGGGGTCCCGTTCGGGCTTTCCGCCTGCCCGGCCTGCACGCCGATGACGCTGCCGATCCTCGGCGCCGCCGCGTCGACCGGAACGCCATGGCTCGGCGGCGTCCTGCTTTTTGTCTTCGGCCTGGCGCGAGGCGTGCCGCTGCTGGTGGTCGGCGGAGCGGCCGACATGGCAAGGCGAGTGCCGCGCGTCACGCTGTGGGTGCCGGCAATCGAACGCGCCGGCGGCGTGCTGTTTCTGATCGCTGCGCTCTATTTTCTTTACCAGAGCGGAGCGGCCGCCGGTTTGGTGCCGCCGCTGCAGGTCCTGCTGTAGGCGGTCAGCGGATCACCTTCGAGGGATAGCCGGCCTCTGTCGTCGCCGCGGTCAGTGCGGCGGTCGTGGTCTTTGCGTCGTCATAGGTGACGGTGGCGGTCTTCTTGGCGAACGAGACGACGACCTTGCCGACGCCGGGGACGCGCGCGAGGCTCTTCTTGACGATGTAAGGGCAGGCGGAACAGAGCATGTGATCGACGGCGAGCGTCACCGTGCGCTCGGCGGCGGAGGCGACGACGCCGCTCAGAACCGCGACAATGACGAACAACGCGGCGACAATCCGGATCATCCGTTCCTCCGATCGGGATCACACCCCGAGCAATGGCGGGGCGACATAGGGAAAGGCGATCGCCGCGAGCACGAGAACGGTCGCGGCCAACAGAGCCGATTTGATGATCCGCCGCGGCAGCGGGCGGGCGCAGGCTGCGCCAGCGCAGGCGATCCGCGGTTGTCGCAACACGCGGTAATACCCGGCGGCGAGAAAGCCCAGAGTGATCGCGATAAAGACGGGTTGATAGGGTTCGAGAGAGGTCAGATCGCCGATCCAGGCGCCGCTGATCCCGAGCGTGAACAGCACGAGCGGCAGGATGCAGCACGAGGAGGCCGCCACCGCCCCGAAGAGGCTGCCGGTGGCCGCGCCAAGGCCTGTTGGCGCTCCGCGATGCGAGACCGCCGGTGCCCGCTCGATCGTGCCGCCGATCTGCCCATCCATTAGATACGCCTTCTTTTTCGAGGCACTCTACCATGGCACTCTGCGTGCTGCTGGCTCAAGGGCTTCGCTCGTGACCTCGGCACGGGTAGTCCGAGGCACGATCGTGCAGCCCCTCGATGCACGGTCAGCCGGAGAGCACTGGCTTCCGATGCTCATACCACCCGCGGGTACGCAGCACGATCCGCACCACGGAGAGCATGACCGGCACCTCGACCAGCACGCCAACGACGGTCGCGAGTGCCGCCCCCGACTGGAACCCGAACAGCGCGATCGCCGCGGCGACGGCCAGCTCGAAAAAATTCGAGGCGCCGATCAGGGCCGACGGGCAAGCGACGTTATGGGGTACGCCGAGCGCGCGGTTGAGAGCATAGGCAATGCCGGCATTGAAATAGACCTGGATGACGATCGGCACCGCGAGCAGCGCGATGACGAGCGGCTGGCGCACGATCTCTTTTCCCTGAAAGCCGAACAGCAGCACGAGCGTGGCCAGCAGCGCGATCAGGGAGACCGGCTGCAGCGCGCGCAGGGTGCGCGCCAGGGCTGCCGTGCCGCCGCGCGCGAGCAGCGAGCGGCGCCAGGCTTGCGCGGCGATCACCGGCACGACGATGTAGAGCGCGACCGAGAGGAACAGCGTGTTCCAGGGCACCGTAATCGCGGAAAGACCCAGCAGCAGACCGACGATCGGCGCGAAGGCGAACACCATGATCGTGTCGTTGAGCGCGACCTGGCTCAGCGTGAAATTCGCATCGCCGTCCGTCAGGTTCGACCAGACGAAAACCATGGCCGTGCAGGGCGCCGCGGCCAGCAGGATCAGGCCGGCGATATAGCTGTCGATCTGCCCGGCCGGCAGCAGCGGGCGGAACAGCCAGCCGATAAACACCCAGCCGAGCAGCGCCATGCTGAACGGCTTGACCAGCCAATTGATGCCGACAGTGACGGCGATGCCGCGCCAGGCCTCGGCGACCCGGTGCAGCGCGCCGAAATCGACCTTGACCAGCATCGGCACGATCATCAGCCAGATCAGGACCGCGACCGGGATGTTGACCTCGGCCACCGTCATGCGGCCGAGCGCCTGAAAGGGCGCCGGGGTCAGCCGGCCGAGCACGATGCCGGCCAGGATACAGAGCGCGACCCATAGCGTCAGATAGCGCTCGAAGGTGCCGAGCGCCGGCGCCGCGCGCCGGCCGACTTCACTGACCGATGTCATGGCAACTCCAACCTTGGGGCTGCGCCGCGGCGGCCGATTTCAACGACATTCCGTTTGATCGCCAGGCGATCAAGCTTGTCGATCGGCAGCGCAGTAAAAAGCTTGATGCGGTTTTCGAGCACCCGATAGGCTTCGCGGAAGGCCTTCCGACGCTCGATGTCCGATCCTTCGACCGCGGCCGGATCGGGTGTGCCCCAATGCGCCGTCACCGGATTGCCCGGCCACACTGGACAGACTTCGCCGGCGGCCTGGTCGCAGACCGTAAACACGAAATCCATGATCGGCGCGCCCGGCCGCGCGAACTCGTCCCAGCTCTTGCTGCGCAGGCCCTCCGTCCGCAGGCCGAGATTTGCCAAGAGCTCGATTGTCAGCGGATGCACGCTGCCCTTGGGAAAGCTGCCGGCGCTGTAGCCCTTGAACCGCCCCTCTCCCCAATGCTCGACGAGCGCCTCGGCCAGGATGCTGCGGGCCGAGTTGCCGGTGCACAGAAACAGGACGTTGTAGAGCCGCCCACCAGTCATTTCGCTCGCCTCGGCTCAGGGTCTGCGGGCCTCGACGAGCGCCGAGACGATGTGGTTCTCAAGGTTCCGGTCCCGCGCCCAGGTCGCAATCAGCTCGCGGCTTTCCGGTTTGGGCGTGATGCGAACATCGACGAATCCGGCCGTTGCGAGCCAATTCTCGACCTGTTCCGCCGACGCGGCGCCGGCGACGCAGCCGCACAGCAGTTCGGGGTCAGATTGCAGTTCGGGCGGCAGCGGAGCGGTGTTGACGATGTCCGACACGGCGAGCCGCCCGCCGGGCTTCAGCACGCGGAACGCTTCGCGGAACACCTGTTCCTTGTCGGGGACGAGATTGATCACGCAATTCGAGATCACGACGTCGGCCGTATTGTCGGCGATCGGCAGGTGTTCGAGTTCGCCGAGACGGAACTCGACATTGCCGGCGCCGATGCGGGCGGCGTTGTCGCGCGCCTTTTGCAGCATCTCATGAGTCATGTCGACACCGATGACACGGCCGCTCTCGCCGACCTGCCGGGCCGCGAGAAAGCAGTCGAAACCGGCGCCGCTGCCGAGATCGACAACGGTCTCGCCCGGTCTCATCGCGGCGATCGCCTGCGGGTTGCCGCAGCCGAGCCCGAGATTGGCGCCCTCGGGAGCCGCGGCCAGCTCCGCCTCGGAATAGCCCATCCGCCGCGCCTTGTCGGCCGCGGTGTCGGCGACGTTCGGGCCACAACAGGACGCGGCCGCCGCCGCGATGCCGCTGTAGCGGGCGCGCACCATCTCCTTGATCCGGGCTTCATCCATCGCTCTGACTCCTTATGCGACAGTGGTCTTCGGCGCGGCATCCGAGCATCCGGCGGCCGGGTCGCACACTGGCGCGCAGGCGGCTCCGCGCCCGCAGCAATTTTCGGTCAGGTAGGCCAGCAAGGCATTCATCGTGCCATACTCGGCCGAGTAGATCAGCTGCCGGCTCGAGCGGCGATGCGTGATCAGACCGGCATGCACGAACTGCTGCAGATGGAAGGACAGCGAGGACGGCAGCACGCCCAGCCGCTCGGCGATGATGCCGGCCGGCAGCCCCTCGGGCCCGCAGGTCACGAGGAGGCGAAACAACGCGAGCCGGGTTTCCTGGGCGAGCGCGCCGAGTGCGGCGATCGCGTGTTTCTGATCCATGGATACTATCTTTGGACATTTCACCGATCATCGAAATAGTGTGTCAGGGCGTGCGAGTCAACGGCGATCGTCGAAATATCGAAACGAGCTCGGAGGTGCTTTCAACGGCTGCCGTGACTGTCGTCTGGCGCCATACCCGCATGGGCGACCGACGGCATCACCGTGCTGCCACCCGACCACCGGGAAAATGCTACGAGGCGGACATGATCCGCGAATGGGGCGAGGTCAATCCGCGTGCCGAGCGCCGGGATCCGAAACAAGGATGCGGCCTAGCCGCGCCGCTATGCGGTCATTTCTTCGGCAGCGGGGACAGGTTGACACGAGCTATGCGGCCAAGGCGCGCGTCGCAATTCGCGCCTACAGCCCGCGGCGATAGCCAGTGTCAGATCGCCGTAGCCGGCACGGTTTCCGGCTCGCGCCCGCCGCCTCCGGTGCCGATGAACAGCACCATCACGGCCGCGGCGAGCAGCAACATACCGGCCAGGAAGAAGGCCTCGGAATAGGTGCCGAAGTCGATCCGCAGGAGGCCGGCGAGATAGGCCGCCGAAGCGCTGCCGATCTGATGGATCGCGGTGATCCAGGCGACCATGATGCCGATCCGCTCCGCGCCGACGACCCCGCTCAAGAGGCGTACTGTCGGCGGCGCGCTGGCGATCCAATCGAGCCCGTAGACGATGCTGAAGATCGACAGGCCGTAAAGCGGCATGCCGAAAGCAAAGGGCAGATAAAGCAATGACAGACCCCGGAACCCGTAATAGCAGCACAATAAGATTCGGTTGTCCCAGCGGTCGCTGAGCCAGCCCGCGACCGTCCCGCCCAGGAGCGCAAAAACCCCGGTTGTCGCGAGGAGGCCCGCGCCGGCGACCTCGCTCAATCCATGATCGACGCAAGCCGCGATCAGATGCGTTCCGATCAGGCCATTAGTCGTCGCGCCGCAGACAAAATAGCCGCCGGCGATCAGCCAGAAGTCGCGCGAGCGCACGCCGTCGGCGAGGGCGCGGAACGCCACCGCGACCGGGTTGCCGGCAGGCGGGGCAGGGGGCCGCGATCCGGTCTTGTCGCCGTAACGCGCCAAGCCGAGATCCTCCGGCCGGTTGCGCATCAAGAGGGCGAGCAGCGGCAGGAACGCGACGACGGTCCCAGCCAAAACCAGGGACATGATCCGCCAGCCGGCGGCGGTGGCGATCTCGGCCATCGACGGCAAGAAAACGAGTTGGCCGGCGGCGTTGGCCGCGGTCAGGATGCCGACGACAAGCCCCGCGCGCTCGTGAAACCAGCGCGCGGCGATGAAGGCCGCCAGGTAGCCGCCGACAAATCCGGTCGCTAGGCCGACGACGACGCCCCACAAGAGGATGAGCTGCCAGGGCGCGTGCATCAGCGGGGTCAGCGCTACTCCCGCGGCGGTCGCCGCCAGCGCCAGGACCATCGTGCGGCGCGCCCCGAAGCGATCCATCACCGCCGCGGCGAACGGGCCGATCGCCCCGTAGAGCAGCAGGTTGATGCCGACGGCGAAGGAGATCGTCGCCCGCGACCAGTGGAATTCCCCTTCGAGCGGCACGATCAGCACGCTCGGCGTCGCCCGCACACCCGCGGTCACGACCACTGCCGCAAAGGTGACGGCGACGATGATCCAGGCGTAATGCAGCCGCCGCGCGGCCGGCCCGATTTGCGAGATCGTCATGTCGGGGTCCGATCCTCATCGCACCTGGTCGCGCATCATCGCGGCCGCGGCACCGCCGGAGGCAAAAGTGAGCGCGGCGATTGCCAGGATCGCGGCCTCGAAGCCGAAGATATCCGCGATCACCCCCGATGTCAGCGCGCCGGCCGCATAGCCGAGATCGCGCCAGAAGCGATAGACGCTGAGCGCCCTCGCCCGCATCGTCGGATGCGCGGCATCCGACACGGCCGCGATCAAGGTCGGGTAGACCATCGCCGTACCGAGGCCGAGCAGGGCACTCGCCGGCAGCCACCAGGAGAAACTGCCCGTCAGCGCCGTCAGCGCCAGCGCCGCCGCCTGCAACGACAGACCCCACGCCACCAGCCCGCGCCGTCCGATCCGGTCGGAGAGCGGCCCGGTAACGATCTGCAAGACGCCCCAGCAGGCCGGGTAGACCGCCTTCAGCACGCCGATCCGCTCGATGCCGAGGCCGTGGGCGAGAAAGAACAGCGGGAACAGCCCCCACGCCATGCCGTCGTTGAGGTTGTTGACAAGCCCCGCCTGGCAGGCGGCAAACAGCCTCCGATCGCCAAAGGTCATGCGGCCGAACACCTCCCAGAACCCGAGCGCCTCGGCCTCGCCGTGGCCGTGCGCGCGGACCTCGTGGCGGACATGCGCGCCGGTATCGCGCACAACCAGCACGGAGAAACCCAGACCGAGCGCGGCATAGGCGATGCCGAGATAGAACGGGCTCGGGCGCAGCCCGTAGCGGGCGGCGAGCCAGCCGGTCAGAAAGGCGGTCACGCCGACCGCGAAATAGCCGGCAAACTCGTTGAGGCCCACGGCAAGACCGCGCGACTTCGGGCCGACAAGGTCGATCTTCATCAGCACCGTCATCGACCAGGCGAGACCCTGGTTGACGCCCAGGAGCGCGTTGGCGGCGATGACCCAGCCCCAGCTCGGCGCCAACATGATCATGAACGGCACCGGCACCCCGACCGCCCAGCCCAGCACCAGCGTGCGCTTGCGGCCCCAGCTCTCGGCCAGTTGGCCGGAGATCAGGTTAGTCAACGCCTTGACGATGCCAAAGCTGACAATGAACCCGGTGATGCCGACCGAGGCGAGATGAAAGGTTTCCGACCCGATCAGTGGCACGACCGTGCGCTCCAGCCCGACCATGCCGCCGACAAAGGCGTTGATCAGGATCAGCAGCAGGAACTGGTTGAGGTTGGGGCGGATGCCGAGGGCGATCCCCGCCGGACTCCGCACAGCATCGGCGGCGTCGGCCACGGCGGACTACTCCGCCGCCTGCGCCCGCATCCCGCTGTTCCAGGCGCGCAACGCCGCCGCGCCCTCGGGCGCCGGCGGGATGTCCTGCACCATATACTCGACGAAGGCCGCTTCCGCCGCGATCCGGAACGCGGCGTTGAAGCGCCGCTCGAACCCGATCGTCGAGAACGGCTTGCCGCTCAGCCGCCGGCCGCACACCGAGCCGGCATAAGCCCCCGGCAGTACCTCGATATGGTCGGGCAATGCCTTGAGGCGCCGCAGACTGGCGAAGAGGATACGCGCGCCGGCCGCGGCATCGCTCGCCAGTTCGGTGCGGCCGATATCGCCGGCCATCAGCGTGTGTCCGGTCAGCACGAACCACGGCTCGTCCGCGCGGGTACGGTCGGTGACCAGGAGACACACATGCTCCGGGGTGTGGCCGGGGGTATGCATCACATCGATGACCACATTGCCGAGCGGGAGGTGGTCGCCGTCCGTTACGGCACGGACCGGGAACGCCACCGCCGCATCCTTGTGCAGGACGTATTCGGCTCCGGCGGCAGCGGCGAGCGCCCGGCCGGCCGAGCGGTGGTCGGCATGGACATGCGTGTCGATGACAAAGCGGATGCGCATGCCGGTCTCGTCGGCGGTGCGCAGATACGGTGCGATGTCGCCGACCGGGTCCGCCACCGCACAGGCGGCATGGCCGCCGCAGCCGAACAGATAGGAGATCGCTACCGGGTCCTTGTGCAGAAACTGGCGCAGGATCATGGAACCCTCCCGGAACGCACGGCCGCCGGGCTTGACCAGCGGCTGTCATTCGATCAATCTGCGGAATGATCATTGGATAACGCGTGATGTCAAGTCCCGGTCCCAAGCAGCACGTCTTCGCCAGCCTCGCCGAGATCGCGCAGGCGCTCGGCCACGCCCACCGCCTCGAACTCCTGGAGCATCTTGGCCAGGGCGAGCGCAGCGTCGAGCACCTTGCCGAACGGGCTGGCCTGACGCTTGCCAACGCCTCGCGCCATCTGCAACTGCTGCGCCGCGCCGGCCTCGTCGCGGGACGGCGCGAGGGCAAGCGGGTCTACTATTGCTTGGCGGGGGAGAGTGCGGTTGTCGAGTTGCTGAGCGCGTTGAGCCGCGTCGGCGAACAGACGAGCGCGGAAATCGCACGGGTCATGGCGAGCTATTTCCGCGCCCGCGACGCACTCGAACCGGTGTCGCGCACGGAACTCCTCGACCGGCTGCGGTGCGGAGCCGTAACCCTGCTTGACGTGCGCCCGGAGGACGAGTTCGCTCACGGCCATCTGCCCGGCGCACTCAATATTCCGCTGGCGCAATTGGCGCGCCGCTTGGCAGAGCTGTCGCCGGACCGCGAAGTTGTCGCCTATTGCCGCGGACCGTGGTGCGTCCTGTCCTTCGAGGCCGTCGCGCTGCTGCGGCGCCAAGGCTACCGGGTGCGGCGGCTGGAGGACGGGCTTCCGGAATGGAAAGCGGTCGGGCTGCCGGTCGAAGGCGCGGGAACCGCCTGACGCGGGGACTCATCTGATGGGGAGGCTCACATGCAAGGAACCGAGTGGCGGCTCAGCGGCGATTGGATCAAGAACTGCAACTGCGCGTTCGGGTGCCCGTGCGACTTCATGGCCCCGCCGACGCATGGCAACTGCCAGGCCGTGCTCGGCATGCGCATCGAGCGCGGCCATTTCGGCGCCACCAATCTGGATGGCCTGAATTTCTGTGTCGTGGCCTCCTGGCCCGGCCCCCTGCACGAGGGCAACGGCACGGTGCAGGCGATCATCGACGAGCGGGCCACGGCGGAGCAGCGCGACGCGCTGTTCCAGATCCTCTCTGGCAAGCACGCTGCCGAGGGGACGCTTTTCCATATCTTCAGCCTGATCGTCTCGACCATGCTCGACCCGATTTTCGCCCCGATCGCGGTCGCCTTCGACATGGACCGCCGCACCGCGCGCGTGTCGATCCCCGGCGTGCTGGAGACCGAGACGCAGCCGATCAAGAACCCGGTGACCGGCGTGGAGCACCACATCGAGATCGTCATGCCCGAGGGGTTCGAGCATCACCGGGCCGAGATCGCCAGCGCCCGTATCGACAGCACCGGCGGGATCAAATTCAGCGTCGCCGAGGGGCACAGCTCACTGGCAAAGGTCGATCAGACCCCGAGGGGCGTCGCGGCCTGAGCACGCCTTCTCCTCCGCGTACAGGGGATACGGCATTGCCCTGTGTGCTCCCTCGCCGGCAAGCGCTGCGCTGATGATGCGCGGTGGCGCGCCTCTCGTGTGGCTGTTGCGCCGCGACCGCGCCATCGTGGTGCCTGCGCTGATCGGTGTCGTCGTTTTCGCCTGGGCCTATCTGCTTTTTGTGGCCGGTCCCGACACCGCAATGGGCATGGGTGGGGCTGCTATGCCCATGCCGTGGACGCTTGCGACCTTCCACATCATGGTCGTCATGTGGATCGCGATGATGGTCGCCATGATGCTGCCGAGCGCCGCGCCGATGATTCTCCTGTTCGCGGCGATCGAACGCAGGAAGGCGGGCGGAGGTTCGGCCTTTGGCGCGACGGGTCTATTCGCGCTCGGCTATCTGGTCGTGTGGGCGGCCTTCGGCATTGCGGCGACGTGGGCGCAGTGGGGGCTGCAACAGCTGGCGTTGCTGTCGCCGACATTGGCAGCCGGCAGCACCGCGCTGGCCGGCGCCCTGTTCCTGCTTGCTGGTGCCTATCAGCTGACGCCATTGAAGCAGGCATGCCTGCGCCAATGCCGCTCTCCGCTCGACTTCCTGACCCGCCATTGGCGCAGCGGCACCTCCGGCGCCTTCGGAATGGGATTGAGGCACGGGCTCTTCTGCCTCGGGTGCTGCTGGGCGGTGATGGCGCTCTTGTTCGTGGGCGGCGTGATGAACGTGCTCTGGATCGCCGCTCTGGCGCTGTTTGTCCTTATAGAGAAGGTTGTCCCGGCAGGCCATTTGCTGGGGCGCACAACGGGGATCGGCCTCATCCTCTGGGGCGGCGCAGCGTTGCTGGCTGTGATCGCCTAACCTTATGGATCCACTGCCAGCATCCCCCGGAATGCGCCGCGTGGCCGGGCGCGAAAGAGTGCCTACACCTGCCCGAGCCAAGCCCTAGTGCATGGCCGAGCCGCCGTCGACTAGAAGCGTCTGCCCGGTCATGAAGTCGCTGTCGTGCGAAGCGAGAAAGAGCAACGCACCGACGAGATCGTCCGGCGTCTCCTCGCGCTTGAGCGCGCGGCTCTCAACGTTGAGCATGCGCGAGGCGCCGTAATCGTTGCGGCCCTTGACCGTCTCGCTCAGGGTGAGACCGGGAGCCAGCGCGTTGCAGCAGATGCCATGCTCGCCCAGTTCGCGGGCCAGCGCCCGCGTCATCGCCACGACGGCACCCTTGGACGCCACATAATGCAGCATCATCGGGGTGCCTTTGAACACCGTGCCCGAGGCGATGTTGATGATCTTGCCGTAGCCCTGGCGGCGCATGACAGGATGCAACATACGATCGCTTCACTCCTTGGACCTGAGCTTCACCTTGCCGTTGTTCATTGCCTTGGCCAGGGCCTCCCCGTCGCCGCGCTCGATGGCGCGGGCCAGGGCGTCGTCCGTCGAGGTATTCTCGATCCAGCGCAGCACCGCGCTTCGGGTGGTGATCCACTTCCGGCCCACCTTGCGGCCGGGCAGCTCGCCCCTGCCAAAGAGGTCATAGACCGTATCGGGGGAGACCATGAGCAAGGCCGCGGCGCCGTGCACGTCCAGCACCTCGGCCGAGCGGGCGGGCTGATCATGTCTTGCGCGCTTGGGGCGAGGTGGCATGGCTGCGTCTTTGCTCAAGGTTGAACAACAATGCCCGCCGGCGTGTGCGGCGTCAATGTTGCCCGATTTATCCCGAATATTCCCGAACTTATCCGGTCTGTGTCCGGCCCAGACGGCCCTGTAGCCGAACCGAATCGGCTGCGGCGCCGGGCCGGTGGCGTCGGCACCCGGTACGGCATCCCCGGGGCGGCGGCGCGGGAGGGGCGCGGCGCTGCACGTGATAATCCGGTTCATTACGTGCACGAGAGATCGCGAAATCGGCGGATCTCGTTGCGATCTCGCGCTCACCCTCTGTCCAGAGATCGATCAGGGTGAGGCCAAATCCGCCGGTGTCGCGCATGGCGACTTCAGCGCCAGCCGCCAGCGAGATCACCGCGATCGAGCATTAGATCGGCGCGTTAGGCTGCCGCAAGCTCGGCACCGGCGCCATGCCGCCGGATCAGCAGGCTCGCGGCGCGCCCTATATCCAAGTTGGCAATGATCAGCGGATCGGCTCGGTCCCGCAGCGGTTATGGAGCCGCCCGCCGTCCGCAATCGCCATCACGACGACGATCTCGTCCGGCCGCGGCGCATCGGCAACCGCGATCGTGATCGTGTCGAAATGCGGAAACGACCATGGGTCGTCCTTGTGCCCGAGCGGCACATCGAGAAGCGCGCCGGCCGCGGCGACCTTGACGTTCGCGCCGATCACCGCCTTGCCGCCGCCGACCGCGGCCCGCATCGGTTTCCCGAGCATCGGATGGACGCAGGCCCCGCCATGTTCCATCTCGCCGGCGACGCCGACGATCGCGCCTTTCCCGTAGGAGATCGCCGGCCCATCGAGCAGCTTGACCAACTCGGGCATCAGCCGCTCCCCGAGCATCGCCCCCGCCTCGAACAGCGGCTTCAGGTCCTCGGCGAACTTCCCGGCGAATGGGTTCCGGATCACGGCAATCCCCGCTGCCCGTATGATCGGCCGCGAGGCTGCCACGCCGAGTTCCGAGAAGACCACCTCGCGGATCGTGAGGGTTTTGCGGATTTCGATCATTTTCTGCCTCCCGCTGATCTCCCCTGCTGACCGATATTCAGCTGGGATTGCGGAGCCGCGCGCGTTCTGCGCGACTCTTTAGTACCATTTTTCCTTGTCGACCACGTTGAGCAGCGGCTGATCGGCGGCAAAGCGCCGGCAGTTCTCGATCAGGATCTCCTCCCATTTCTGGCGATAGGGAGCACCCAGGATCGCGACATGCGGCGTGATCAGCACGTTGGGCATTTCCCACAGCGGGCTTTCGGGCGGCAGCGGCTCCGGGTCGGCAACGTCCAATCCCGCCCCGGCGAGCTGGCCCGACTGCAAGGCTGCGATCAGGTCTTGGGTGACGACGCAGCGGCCGCGGGCGATATTGATGAAGTACGCGCCCCGCTTCATCCGCGAGAACAGCTTCGTATTGAACAGGCCCGAGGTCTCCGGCGTCTCCGGTGTTGTCACGATGACGAAATCGGCTTCGCCGAGACGCTCTTCGAGCCGATCGGGGGTGCCAAGGTCGGCCATGCCTGGCGGCCGATCCCGCACCCGCGGATCGATGCCGAGCACCCGCATCCCGAGGACGGCGCACAGCTTGCTTGCCTCGCCGCCGGCGCCGCCGACCCCGACGATCAGCACCGTCTGCGTCGGCAGATCGATCATCCCCGGGCCTCTCTGCCACCGCTTCTGCGGCAGGTAGTGCTCGAACCGTCGGGCAAAAGCGAGCAGGAACGCGACAGCGTGAGCGGCGAGGTGCTCGTTGTAGCTTCCCCGCATGTTGGTCACGACGACATCGCTCTTGACCAGCGCCTCGTAGAACCATTCGCCGCCGAGACCGGCGCGGGCCGCGCAGATCCAGCGCAGTCTCTTTGCCCGGGCGAACAGCTCGGGCGGCACGGTCCCGTAGGCGGCGTCGGCGGTCTCGATATCGGCAAGAGCGTCTTTGGGATCCGCGAATGCCTTGACGACAGCACCCGGAACGGCCTGCCTGATTTTCTCCGGCCATGACGGGTCGGCATCCGGAGGCAGCAGCAGGATGGTGAAGCTCATCGGGCACCTCGCGATCAGAGCGGGCTAGGTGGCGGGAACGGATTTGCCGAGGAAAGCCGCGGCGCTCTCGCCGGCGAGTCTGCCGAACACCGCGCCGCGCGCCCGCTTGCTGTCGAGCGCATCCGGGCGGAAGCCGTCGCCGCGGTCGGCGGCGGCGTTGTATTGGGCGATCGTCGCCCGCATCCGCTCAGTGTCAATACGCAATACCTTCCAGCGCGGCGCGATGCCGGCGGCCAGCTCTTCGATCGTCGCCGCCTCGACCAGCAACCCGGTCTCATAGCGCTTTTCGAGCAGCGGGACGGCGCGGCTGTAATCAGCATACGCCCGCGGCGCGGGTGTCAAGACGCCGGGCGGCCGCTTCGGCCTCCGTCGCGCGGCGCTATGCTCTGCTGCAAAGCGCCTTCCGTGCTCGCGTCGGCTCCAGACCCGCACCTCGTCGAAACTCCACACGTGCGCCGGCGCCTCCAAATAGGTCTTCGCCCGGACGATGCTGCCGAGCAGGGCGAGGATGTGGCTGTCGGGCCCGGAATGGTAGATTATGGCAGTTCTGGCGACACTCACAGGAGCAAAGAATGGCTTATGATTACTCTCAATATGGCGGTTTACTGGTAGCGCGACAGGACAAGGTGCTCACCATAACCTTGAATTCACCCGAGACCCTCAACGCGTTCACCGGGCCGATGCACAGCTCGATGTCCCGCATCTGGGATGATGTGAACGATGACCCCGACGTGCATGTCGTCGTCCTGACCGGGGCAGGGCGAGCGTTTTCGGCCGGCGGGAACGTGATCGCCATGCAGCAGAAGATCGACGATCCGGACGCGTGGGAGGCCGGCATGCCCGAGGCACGGCGGATCGTGTTCCGCATGCTGGAATGCGACAAGCCGATCATCGCGCGGGTCAATGGCCATGCCATCGGCCTCGGCGCGACGATTGCGCTGCTTTGCGACATCATCATCGCGGCCGATCATGCCAAGATCGGTGATCCGCATGTCAACGCCGGCCTCGTGGCGGGTGACGGCGGGGCGTTGATCTGGCCGCAGCTCATCGGCTTTGCGCGTGCCAAGGAATACTTGCTCACCGGCGACCTGATGACCGCGGCGGAAGCCGAGCGTATCGGGCTGATCAACCACGTCGTGCCGGCCGATCAGCTCGACGAGAAGGTTTATGGGCTGGCCCGAAGACTGGCCGGCGGCGCGATGCGGTCGATCCGCTGGACCAAGCGGGCCGTCAACATCCCGCTGCGTCAGCTTGCCCACTCGATGATGGATCTGAGCCTCAGCCTTGAGACACAATCGAACCTTTCCAAGGACCACCAGGAAGCGGTGTGGGCCTTCGCCCAGAAGCGCCGGCCGAATTTCACGGGCCGCTGAGCACCTTCAAGCACGTCTCCTCGCTTTGGGCCGGAGCCCCGGCCAATCTACCGGATGGGGAGCCTATGCCGCGCAACCGAAGACGATCACGTTGAATACGGCATTCACCTCCGGCAGGAAATCCGAGCCCAGAGCTCTCGCAGATGGCTTGAGGCGCTCATTCGACGGGAGGAAGCGGAACGATGGCCGAAACAGGGCGCCTGCACCAGCGCGAGGGCATAGCGTCGGTTGTTATCTAAACAACGCTAAGGTTGAACGGACCAGGAACAATGAGGTTCACGCTGCAATTCTGACACGACCGGAATTGAGCGGTCTGCGCTTGCCTGCCGTTGCTGCGGCGCGATCCCACAGGAAATCGCCGGACAGACTGATGTGCTCCCAGCTCAGCGGCGATGTATGGGCGAGCCACATGTCGGGCACCGGCTCTCCTATTGCATGCAGGTGGGCCACGGCATCGGCAATATAGGTGGAGTTCCAGAAGACGATCGCGGCGATGACAAGGTTGAGCCCCGAGGCGCGAAACTGCTGCGCCTCGGCGCCGCGATCAGCGATCCGGCCCTGTTTGAAGGTGCAGATGACCTGCGCGAGGGAATGACGCTGCTCGCTCTTGTTGAGCCCGGCATGGCAGCGCCGGCGCAATTCCGGGCTCTCCAGCCAGTCGAGCATGAACAGCGTGCGTTCGATGCGCCCCAGCTCCTGGAGCGCCAAATCGAGTTGGTTCTGCCGGCGGTAGGCCGCGAGTTTCCTCAGCATGACGGAAGGCGCCACGGTGCCGGCTTTCAGCGATGTGACCAGGCGTAATATCTCGCCCCAATGTTCCCGGATGACCTCGGTCCTGATCCGCTGGCCGAGAAGCGGCTGTAGATACGGGTAGGTCGAGGCCAATGCAATGCAAGCGAGCCTGCGCTCGGGCAGGTCGCGCAACCGCGGGCAGAAGCGGAAGCCGAGAAGGGCGCACAGGATGAAGACGTGATCCGAGGCGCCGCCGGTATCGGTGTAGTGCGTCTCGATCTTCAGCAGCGTGCCGTGGTGCAGCAAGCCGTCGAGGACATAGGGCGCCTCGTGATGGGTCGCCGACATCACCTTGACGCTGTAGGGGCCGTGCTGATCGGAGAGATGGGTATAGAGGCTGACGCCGGGGTCGTGCCCATAGCGGGCGTTGATCTCGCCGGCGGCATCGCCGCGCTTGGCGGAACGGAAGAACTGGCCGTCAGATGAGGAGGTGGTCCCATCACCCCATAGGGTCGCGATCGGCAGGGCATGATGCGCATTGATAATTCTGGCGAGCGCCGCCTTGTAGGTCTCCGGGCGGATGTAGGCATCGGCGATCCAGATCAGCTGGTCGCGGGTGACGCCCTGGCTGGCCGCGGCCATGCGCGTCAGCCCGAGGTTGGTCGCGTCGGCCAGGATGGTCGCGAGCAGCGCGTTTTCGTTATCGCAGGCCTCGCCGGTGCGCAGATTGGTGAAGGCCGCGGAGAAGCCGGTTGTGCGATTGACTTCGTGCAGGACCTCGGTGATGCCGACCGACGGCAGCATTGCATCGATCCGGGCGGCCAGCGCTTCGGCTTCGGGTGGAGTGTTTGCCTTGACCGGGGTGATGTGCAGGCGCCCCTCGCGCAGCGCGACCCCTTCGAGTTCGCCGCGCTGTAGCCGGCGGGCAAAGCGTTTCAGCCGCCGGTCGAGTTCGGCGCCGCGCTTGGCCAGCCACTCATCGGCCGTGGCTGGCAGGCCCAGCTCGTCTGCGATCGCCGGCACGGCCGCCGCCGGCAGCAGGTAGCTGTCGAAGCGGCGGTAGTTGGACGATCGCTCGACCCAGATGTCGCCGGAGCGCAGCCTGTCCCGCAGCGTGGCGAAAACGGCGGTTTCGTAGAGCCGTCGGTTCGGCTGGCCTTGCTCGGAAATCAACTGTTTCCAATCCTTTCGGAAGGGCATTGGCGCGTCGACGGGGACAGCGCGCTTGCCGGAGCGATTGAGATCCCGCAACAGGCGGATCGCCGAGAGGGTCGGGTCGTGCGGGCGCGCGGCCTTGAATTCCAGCGCCGCGATCAGCTCGGGCGCGAATTTGCGTAGCGTCAGGTAGCGGTCCGCGGCACCTTGCAGCGGATCTTCGCCGGCGAGATCGGCCAATTCTCTCACCTCGCCTTGAACGCGAAGCAGCTTGGCCCAGCCAACGGTTTCATCGACGACGGTGAAGGCATCCCGCTCGCTGTTCCGGGCCATGCCGAGCGCTTCGATCGTGTTATGGAACAGACGCATCAAGCGGCCGACATTTCTGGTCCCGGCGACGTAGCGCCGCTCGCAGGCCTTTCGGGCACGCGTGAACAAGCCGCCGATCAGCTTGTCCGCCATATCGAGCACGGCGTCGGTGAGCCGAGTTTCGAGATCAAGGACGGAGGCAACAAGGATCGCGCGCCGTCGGTGCGCCACATAGCGGCCGATCTGATGCGCATCCGAGATGCGGCCCTCGCGGACAAGCTGCTGAAAACGATCGTCATGGATCCGCGCCACGGCCTCGGGCGGGATGCCGATGTCGCGGACGAAGCGGAGCCGGTCGCGCAGCGCGCGCACGTGGTCCGGCTTCGGAGAGGTCGAGGCATTCCTCAGCCAGCCAAAGGGCGTTGCCTTGAGCGCCGGATCTAGGATGAGCAGCGTATCGAGCTTGGCGAGCTGCGCCGGGGAACAGGCCTGCGAGCAGAGCATCCGCGGCGCGCTTGCGCGCCCGGGCCCGCCCCGCGATAGCGGTGCGCTCGATGACTTCGGGCGCCGGAAGAATGATCCTCGCGGCGCGCAGGGTGGCGAGCACCCCGACAACGATCGGTTGGCCGCGATCCGTGCTCCAAGCGGATTGCGCCGCCGCCTCGATCATGAAGGGCAGATCGGCGTTGCTCGGCGGCCGCAAGCCAAGCGCCCTGGCAAGGAAGAGCGCATGGTCCGTCATGGTCTGCGGCCGGCCGGCGTACTCGGCGAAGGCGGTGGCCGGAATGTCCAACTGCGCCGCCAACCACCAGACAAGGGCATCGATCGACTCTTCCATCTGCGCCAAGCCCATGCCGGGATGGCGCAGCAAGGCCAATTGTACGGCAAAGCCCAGGCGATTGGCGGCGCCGCGGCGGCCCACCACGAGGTCTTGATCGGATCGGGTAAAGGTGTAGTGCCGCGCCAGGGCGTCCGGATCACCCGGCACGCCAAAGAGCAGCTGGCGCTCTTCGTCGGTAAGTAGCGGTCGGCGCGCCATCGATCTCTCCCTCCTGTCCCATAACCGTCCATCAGGATTGTGGACGCGGGTGGTTTGATGGACGTATTTTGTGGACGGAAATGCGCGAGCCGGTAGAGTACCGGTGTGCCTGTCCACAGAACGGTCGGTTGCGAGACGGCATGGGCGACATTCTCGGCTATGCGCGGGTCTCGACCGGCGATCAGGACGTCGCCGGCCAGACCCTGCGGCTGACCCAGGCCGGGGCCATCAAGGTGTTCAGCGATATCCGCTCCGGCAAAACGATGGAGCGGCCGGGCCTGGAAGCCTTGCTCGCCTATTCCCGCGAAGGCGACACGCTCGCGGTCGTGCGCCTTGACCGTCTCGGCCGCTCACTCGGCGAGTTGCTCATGACTGTCGCCATGCTCAAGGAGCGCGGCATTGCCCTGCTCAGCCTGGAGGAACGGATCGACACGAACTCGGCCGCCGGCGAGCTGGTTTTTCATATCTTCGGAGCGATCGCGCATTTCGAGCGGCGCCTGATCGCCGAGCGGACCAGGGATGGAATTGCCGCCGCCCGTGCGAAGGGCAAGCATCCGGGACGCCGACCCCTCGATGCTGACAAGATCGCCGCCGCGCTCAGCCTGGTGAAATCGGGCCTTTCTCCGACCGCTGCCGCCAGGCAGCTTGGGCTCGGACGGTCAACCGTTTATCGAGAGGTCAGCCGGGCAGGTATCGCGCGGTAGCACGGTGGGGCTGATCCACGGTGGAGTGAGGGGATGATGGTGGCCGTCAATCTCGAAGCAAAACCTTGGATTTCAGCACCTAGCGCCAGGGGACAAGATTGCCTTTGGCAGCGACGCCTCAACCGGTGATGGGATGCCCCGGCAATGTCGATCGAGATCACCGATTGGCTGCGCGGGTTGGGGCTCGAACAATACGCGGCGGCTTTCCGCGACAACGACATCGACGATGCGGTCTTGCGGCGGCTGACCGCCGAGGATTTGCGCGAGCTGGGCGTTGCCTCTGTCGGCCACCGCCGTAGGCTGCTCGATGCCATCGCCGCCTTGGGCGCCCCCGCGCCAGCGGCCGATGCGCCAAGACAGCTGGCCGAGACGGCCGCAACTCTCGCGCCGAAGAGCGACGCCGAGCGGCGGCAGCTGACGGTGATGTTTTGCGATCTCGTCGGCTCGACGGCGCTCTCTGCGCGGCTCGATCCCGAGGATCTGCGCGACATCATCGCCGCTTATCATCGTGCCGTCACTGAGGTCGTCGGGGGCTTCGACGGGTTTGTCGCGAAGTACATGGGTGACGGCATCTTGGTTTATTTCGGCTATCCGCGCGCCCATGAGGACGATGCCGAGCGGGCGGTCCGCACCGGGCTGGGCTGCATCGACGCTGTCCGGCGCCTCGCTGTCGGATCCGTCAAGCTGCAAGCGCGTATCGGCATCGCCACCGGGCTGGTCGTCGTCGGTGATCTGATCGGTGAGGGCTCGGCACGGGAGCAATCGATCGTCGGTGAGACGCCGAACCTTGCTGCCCGGCTGCAAGCCCTGGCCGAGCCGGATGCGGTCATCATCGCCGCGAGTACGCGCCGTCTGGTCGGCGAGTTGTTCGAGGTCTGCGATCTCGGTGCCGCCGCGGTCAAGGGCATCGCCGCGCCGGTGCCGGCTTGGCAGGTCTTGCGGCCGAGCGTCGTCACAAGCCGGTTCGAAGCCTTGCGCGGCTCGGCGCTGAGCCGGCTGGTCGGTCGCGACGAGGAGATCGACCTGCTATTGCGTCGCTGGGCGCGCGCCAAAGCAGGGGACGGTCAGGTCGTGCTGATCTCGGGCGAGCCCGGCATCGGCAAATCGCGCCTCACCGCGGCATTGGCGGAGCGCCTCCATGCCGAGCCGCATCGCCGCCTGCGCTATTTCTGCTCGCCCTATTATCGGGACAGCGCGCTTTATCCGTTTATCGACCAACTCGGCCGGGCGGCGAAGCTTGCGCGCGACGATCCGCCCGCGGCGAGGCTGGAGAAGCTCGAAACCTTGCTGGCCCTCGCAGCGCCGCCGGACGAGGATGTGGCATTCCTCGCCGATCTGCTGTCATTGCCGGCTCCGGAGCGCCACCCGCTGCCGGACCTCAGCCCGCAGCGCAAGAAGGAGCGGACACTGGAAGCGCTGATCCGCCAGCTCGAAGGGCTGGCGCGCCGGCAGCCGGTGCTGATGGTCTTCGAGGACGCGCATTGGATCGACCCGACCTCACGCGAGCTGCTCGACCTCACGGTCGAGCGCGTGCGCAGCCTGCCGGTATTACTGATCGTGACCTTCCGCCCCGAGTTCCCGCCGCCCTGGACGGGCCAGCCGCAGGTGACAATGCTGGCGCTCAATCGCTTCGACCGTCGCGACCGGACCGCCTTGGTCGAGCAGATTGCCGATGGCAAGGCATTGCCCGACGAGGTCATCGGCCAGATCGCTGATCGCACCGACGGCGTGCCGCTGTTCATTGAGGAGCTGACCAAGAGCGTGCTGGAAAGCGGTCTGCTGCGCGAAGAGGGGGAGCGCTATGTGCTCGACCGGGCATTGCTGCCATTCGCGATCCCGACGAGTTTGCACGCTTTGCTGTTGGCGCGTCTCGACCGCCTGGCCTCGGTACGGCGAGTGGCGCAGATCGGCGCGGCGATCGGACGCGAGTTCTCCTACATGCTGCTGAACGCCGTCTCCCGCTTTCCCGAGGACGAGCTGCGAGCCGCTCTCGCCCGGCTCGTCGATTCCGAGTTGGTCTTCCAGCGCGGCACGCCGCCTGAGGCGGTCTACAGCTTCAAGCACGCTCTGGTGCAGGACGCGGCACACGGCAGCCTGCTGCGCAGTTCTCGGCAGCAATTACATGCGCAGATCGCCGAAACGCTCGAAGCCCATTCCCCAGAGATCATAGAAAACCAGCCCGAGCTGCTCGCCCAGCATTACGCCGAGGCTAGGCTCGTCGAAAAATCGGTCGCCTGCTGGGGCCAGGCCGGCCATAGGTCCGCCGCCCGCTCGGCAATGGCGGAAGCCGCCGCGCAATTCCAAAAGGGACTGGACCAGCTGGCCCTGTTGCCCGACACCCCCGAACGGCAGCGACAGGAGCTCGAGCTTAGGAGTGCTTTAGGCGCAGCCTTGCAAGCCGCCAAAGGCTTCGCAGCGCCGGAAACGGGCCATGCCTATGCCCGCGCGCGAGAACTGTGGGAGCAGTTGGGTTCCCCCTCCGAGTTTCTTGGAGTTCCCTTTGGGCAATCGACCTATCATGCGATCCGCGGTGAATTGGATCTGGGGCTGCACTTGGACGAGGATTTGCTGCGTCTGAGCCGTCAGCGCGACGATTCGGCCGGGCTCATTCTGGGGTACTTGTCGACCGGTCGAGACCTGTTGTTTGCCGGCAGGTTCGCGGAATCCCAATCGCATCTGGAAGCGGGGCTTTCACTTTATGATCCAATCTCCCACCATTCACTTGTCCAACAGACCGCATTCCATCCCCAGGTAATCTCACAGGCAATTTTGAGCTTTGTCCTGTTTTGCCTCGGCTATCCAGAACAGGCATTAGCACAGAGCAACACTGCTATCGCCGAGGCTCAAAGACTAGCTCATCCGCCGTCTTTGGCTGTGACCTTGGGATGGCATACCAATCTGCTTTTGTTCGGAGATGATACAACCCTGGAGAAATGGACAAACCAGCTGATTACGGTTGCGACCGAACAAGGTTTCCCTCACTACCATGCACTGGGAACAACCAGCCGCGGCTGGATCAAGGTCAAGAATGGTGACATCGCCCAAGGAATATTTCTCCTGCGCAGTGGCTTGATCGCGTATCGTGCCAGCGGAGCTGAGTCGTGGGCGCCTCATCATACCTTCCTCCTGGCCGGGGCATATGAGATCGCAGGGCAAATTGAAGAGGCTGTGACCCAATTCGACAATGCTTTACAGATCGTCGAAAGGACAGGAGTGCGCTGGTTGGCGGCGGAGCTGAACAGGCATAAAGGACAGCTACTGCTGCAGCAAGGGCATTCCAAGAGCGCTGAGGAGCTGTATCGCAAAGCGCTGAGCATCGCTGCGGATCAAGCAGCCAAGCTCTGGGAATTGCGTGCCGCCGTGAGCCTCGCCCGGCTCTGGCGCGACCAGGGCCGCCGCGCTGAGGCTCTCGATCTGCTCGCGCGGGTCTATGGCTGGTTCACCGAGGGCTTCACCACCCCTGATCTCAAGGAAGCAAAGGCGCTGCTCGATGAACTGACGTGAGTTGCTGACTGTGACCGCTCAACGTTCTCAGAACGTTCGTCCTTAGCGTTGTTTAGATAACAACCGACGCTATGCCCTCAGCGCCGCATCCTGATTACCGGCGCTGCCTCCGGGATCGGGCGGCGGACCGCGCTGCTCTTCGCCGCAGAAGGCGCGGCGTTGACATTGCTCGACCGCAATGCCGAAGGGCTGGCGGAACTCGCCCGCGAGACACGCGGCCTCACCGTCGGGGCGGACGTGACCGACGAGGCGTCGGTCGCGCATGCCGTCGAACGGGTCGCGGCCGCCATGGGCGGCATCGACGGCGTCGTCAATGCCGCCGGCATCGTCATGCGCGGGCCGGTCCTTGAGGTCGGCGTTGCCGAGTGGCGGCGCGTGATCGAGGTGAACCTGACCGGGATCTACATCGTCGTGCGCTGTTGCCTGCCCTGGCTGGCCAAGGCGACCGGCGCGACGATCGTCAATATCGCCTCGGGCCAGGGTCTTCTGCCCAACAGGCCGGAAATGACGGCCTATGCCGCCTCCAAGAGCGGCGTCGTCAATCTGACGCGCGCGCTGGCCGCCGAACTGGCGCCCGCGATCCGCGTCAACAGCATATGCCCCGGTATGGTGGACACGCCGATGACGGCGGACGGTCCGCGCGATGTGACACCCTATGCGCTCAAGCGCATCGCCGATCCGGTGGAGATCGCGCACGCCATCCTGTTTCTCACCAGTGCCGAATCCTCGTTTGTCACCGGTGCGGCGCTCGCGATCGATGGCGGGCGGACGTTCCACTAGTGGGTTGTTTGGGATGGAATTCGGTATAATATTTCCCAATGATATATTGTGAGGTGGACCGTGTCACGTCGCCAGAAGGATCCGTTGCGCACCTTGAGCGCGGCGGAACGAGCGGAACTGACGCGACTAAGTTTCTCGCAGAGCGCGCCAGCGGCGCAGGTCGCCCGGGCGACGGCTTTGCTGGCGGTCGCCGAGGGACAGAGCTATCTGGCGGCGGCGCGACAGGCGGGGCGCCGCGACAATGACACCGTCGCGGCGTGGGTGACACGCTTCAATCGCGAGGGTCTGGCCGCGGTCATGCCGCGCCATGGCGGTGGCCCGCCAATCCGCTACGGTGCAGCGGAGCAGCAGCGCATCCTGGCCGATGCCCAACGCGCTCCCGATCGCGCGCGCGACGGCACGGCGACATGGTCTTTGAGCACGCTGCAACGCACCCTGCGCGGGGCCGAAGACGGGCTGCCGCGGGTGAGCACCTACACGATCTGGCAGACCCTGCATGGCGCTGGCCTGAGCTGGCAGCAGAGCCGCACCTGGTGCGCAACCGGGATGGCTGCGCGCAAGCGCAAACAGAGCGGGGCGGTGGTGGTCCACGATCCCGATGCGGCAGGGAAAAAACCCTGATCGAGCGGGCCTACATGCTCGGCACCGCTCTCGGCCTGGCGGTATGGTGCGAGGACGAGGCCGGGCCGTTCCAAGCCGTGCCGCACTCCGGCCGCAGTTGGCAGCCGCAAGGCCAGCCGGCGCAGCAGCCGCACGAATACGTGCGCGCCGGCACGATCAAGATCCTCACCCTGTTTCATCCCGCCACCGGCCAAGTGCACATCCAGCCGGTGGCGCACGTCACCAACGCCATCTTGCATCCCTGGCTGCGGACGACGTTGAGCGAAATTGTGGCGGCGTTGCCAGACCCCGCGGTGCCGCTCACCCCGGCGGTGAACCGTGCCTTGTGGGGCGCTTGGCAGGAGGGGCTGACGGTGCGCTTCACCTTGCCCGAGGACCTGCCACCGCTGCGGCTGTTGCTGGTGTGGGACAACCTCGCCGGTCACAAGACCCCGGAGATGGTCCTGTGGCTGTGCCAGCATGGCATCATGCCGCTGTATACCCCATTGAGCGGCAGCTGGCTGAACCTGGCTGAAGCGATCCAGCGCATCCTGAAGCGCCGCGCACTCGACGGCCAGCATCCCCACAGCCCAGCCGAGATCGGCGCCTGGTTCGAGCAGACCGCACAGGCCTGGAACCGGCAGCCCACCCCCTTTGTGTGGAACGGCAAGCGCCGCCAGCGGCGCCATAGATCCGACACCCGCCACCGTGTCGGTGGCGCCGCAGCGCATACCCGGCGACCTCTCCCGCGCTATTGGACAATCCGTGAAGAATACCGAGTATCACGCCAAATGACCCACTAGTCTCGGATCGATCTGCTCGTGCCGGAGCTGCGCGCTTTCCTGGCGCCGCGGCGCTGCACCGGGCTGCGGCGAGATAATCCGTCCACGACAGCAAAAGGGGAGAAACCATGAGACTTGCGGGCAAGGTCGCCATCATCTCCGGCGCGGCTTCCGGCATGGGAGCGGCCACGGCACGCCTGTTCGCGCGCGAAGGCGCCAAGGTCGTGATCGCCGACGTGCTGGAGCCCGAAGGCCGGCAGGTGGCCGAGGCCATCGGCGCCGCGGCCCGGTTCGAACCGCTTGACGTGACCCGGGAGGAGGGCTGGGCTGCCGTCGTGGCCGCCGCTACCCGGCATTTCGGCAAGCTCGATGTGCTGGTCAACAATGCCGGCATCTCCGGCAGCGCCGAACAGGATTTTTACAGCACCGAAGCCTGGCACCGGATCATGGCGGTCAACGCGACCGGCGTGTTCTTCGGTCTCAAGCACGCGATCCCGGCCATGATCGCCAATGGCGGCGGATCGATCGTCAACCTGTCGTCGATCGCCGGCATCATCGGCAGCGAGCACGTTCACATCGCCTACAACGCCTCGAAGGCGGCGGTACGGTTGATGACCAAGTGGATCGCGGTGCAGCATGCGAAGGACAATATCCGTGCCAACTCCGTTCATCCCGGCATCATGCCGCCGATGCGTACGTCCGGTCGCACCGCCGATCCCGCCGTGCAGGCCGAACGCATGCGGATCATTCCGATGCGCCGGCCGGGAGATGTTGACGAGGTGGCGTACGCCATCTTGTTCCTGGCTTGCGATGAATCGTCCTACATCACGGGTTCGGAAATCCACGTGGATGGCGGCATTCTCGCCCTCTAGCCTTGCGCCGTATTGGCCCGGCACTGTGCGACCGCTTCGGCGCCGACGTTCGGCCCAACGGTCTCGGCCCACGGGCGGGATGAGAAGCCCTGAGACGGTCGCATTGGTGTCGCTTCCCATCCGGATCACGCCGCCCCGCCTGAGGTGGCGGACTCCTTATTCCGGTGCGCGCTGATCTCAGCATTGATCTCGGCGGGCGTCAGTCTGTCGAGCCCGCGCCTTCTGGCTCCCCTCCAGGCTTTTTCCAGCCAGTCGGGCGGCGGCGCGGCAATACGGATGAACTCCTCGACGCTGATGATGACGACAGCCGGCTCGCCGCGGCGGTCGACGATGAAGCGGTCATTGTTCCGGGTAGTGAGGTCGAGGATCTGGCCGAACTGGGTACGGGCGACGTGGGCGTCAATGCGGCGGTCCATGGGGCTCTTCTCATGCATCAATCAAACGATGCATGCATCATAGGATTGATTGATCACATAATCGAGCCATTTCGCTCGCGCTGCGGTTTATTCTTGATAACCGCTTTTATCAAGAATAAGACAGAGCGATGCCCGACTCGCACCCCGCCCCCCCGCCGCCGACCCTGCTCCCCGCGGGCGAGCGCCTGCTGACCGCCGCCGCATTCCAGCGGCTGTCCAAGGTCCCGCCCGAGATCGAGTGGTTCGCCAATATCAGCAACCCCAACAGTCGCCGCGCTTACGAGTACGCCATCCGCGACTTCATGCGGTTCATTGGCATTGCCAAGCCGGAGGAATTCCGCATTGTGACGCGAGCGCATGTCATCGCCTGGCGCGACGACCTGGTGCGGCGCGAGCTCGGCGGCAGCACGGTCCGCCACCGGCTGGCGGCCCTGTCCTCGCTGTTCGAGTACCTGTGCGAGAAGAACGCCGTCACCCACAATCCGGTCAAAGGCGTCAAGCGGCCTCGGGCCGAGAGCGGCGAGGGCCGGACACCGGCGCTCGGCGACCACCAAGCCCGCGCGCTGCTCGCCGCGCCCAAGGAGGAAACCGTCGGGGAGAAGCGCGACCGTGCCATCCTCTCGACCTTGCTCTACCACGCGCTGCGGCGCGAGGAGCTGTGCAAGCTCCGGGTCCGGGATTTCCGGCACGCGCGCCGTGGCGTCCCGCATCTCCGGGTCGCCGGCAAGGGTGACAAGACCCGGTATCTGCCGCTGCACCCGGGGACCAACGAGCTGATCCACGACTATCTCGAGGCGGCTGGGCACGGCGAGGACGATGCCGGTGCGCTGTTCCGCCCGATCCGCAACAACCGCACCCGCCGGCTCGACAAGGCGCTGACGCCCGATGCCGTCTACAAGCTGGTGCGCCGCTATTCGGCGGCGCTCGGCTTCGAGATCGGTGCCCATGCGCTGCGCGCGACGGCCGCCACCAATGCGCTCGATCATCAAGCCGACATCGCCAAAGTGCAGGAGTGGCTCGGCCACGCCAATATTGCGACCACCCGCATCTACGACCACCGCAAGACCCGGCCCGAGGACAGCCCCACATTCAAGGTTACATATTGAAAACTACGCGAGGCCGAGACTATGACGCGGCGCATTGCCGGTACCGGCCGATCACGCCTTGATGCCGCCGAGCGGATAACGATTGTTTGTCGTCACCTCCACTGTGCGGCCGGTGCCGTCCTCCGTGCACAAAATACACAGACTATCACGTGGAGCGCCGCGCCCTTCCCAGGTCGCCGCCCCGCGGGCGTCGCGGAGGCCGATGCTGCCGACCCGGCGCCACCCCGAATCGGTTCGGCTCCAGGGCCGTCTAGGCCGGATACAGACCGGATGGGTTCGGGATTATTCGGGATAAATCGGGCTTCCCTGACACAGTGCAGGCCGGCAGGCCATGATGCGCAACCCCGAGCAAAGACGCAGCCATGCCGCCTCGCCCCAAGCGCGCGCGACCTACTCGCTCGGTCGAGGTCTGCCTATCCCGAACCGAGCCGGTGTGCTTGTGGGCTGCGCCCCATCTCCGTGCGGAAGGCGTAGGTAAATGCCGATGTCGAGCCGTAGCCGAGTTCCAGCGCGATCTCCGTCGCCCTCGCTCCGGTCGCCTATCTATCGCTGATCGATTTCACCTTCGATGCCGGGCGCGAGATTTCCGCGGCGATCTCGTGCAGCTCGGCAACCGCGGTCGCATCGAAATCATCACGGGCGGGCGGTGGCGCCGACGCAGCGTGCGAGGGAACGCCTAGCGCCGTATCTCGACCCTCCGCCGTTCCTCGCACTCGCGGAGGCGCCCGGAGTCAGCCTGCTGGACGGGAATAGCCCCGCTACGAGCAGGCCGTGGCCCATGCAGATAGGTACTTGCACATCGCTCTTGACAACCAGGACAACACAACGATATTGATGTGTTGATGATTCCGCCCTTTGATCCTTCGACGGGGTACTTGCCGCCCGGCATCCATGACGCGACCTGGGGCGAGCTCGCGGCACGTTACGGCGTCAATCCGTACCGTTCGCGACTGCTCAACGGCTTGCTCGCGGCACTGCGCAATCTGCGGGGAGCCGGGTGCCGCCTCGCTCTGATCAACGGGAGCTTCGTGACGGCCAAGCGCTTCCCCAGAGACTACGACGGCGCATGGGATCCTAGCGGTGTCGATCCGGCGCTGGTCGACCCGATCCTGCTCACCTTCGAGAACAAACGGGCGGCGATGAAAGCCAAGTACTTCGGCGAGCTCTTCCCAGCGACCTGGCCCGCAGCTCCAGGCGTCGCGTTCGCCGAGTTTTTCCAGAGGGATCGCGACGGCATCGCGAAAGGACTGGTGCGCCTTGGCTTGAGGGACCTGCCATGATCAAGAACGAGCGACAGTACCGCATCACCAGGGCCGAGGCCGATCGGTTCCGCCTCGCCCTTCGCCAGATGGCCGACGCTGAGCGAGACAGCGCACGAGAAGAGGTGCACCCGCGCCTGCTCCAAGCTCAGCGCGAGGGTCTGAAAAGCCAGTTGAAGGATCTCCTCCGCGAAATCCAGGACTACGAAGATCTCAAGTCGGGGAAGGTGTCCGTCATTCATCTCGACACCCTCGACGCCCTCCCGGAAGGCCTGATCCGCGCGCGCATCGCCACCGGCCTCACGCACAAGACCCTAGCCGAGAGGCTCGGCATGAACGAGCAGCAGGTGCAGCGGTACGAGGCGGAGGGCTATGCCTCCGCGAGCTTAACCCGACTGAGCGAGGTAGCGCGGGCGATCGGTGTGCGGGTGCGCGAAGACATCGAGCTACCGCCACGCGACCCGACTTTCGACAGGTTCTTTCAACGCCTCGGCGAGGCCGGCCTTCAGCGCGAGTTTGTCCTCTCCCGTTTGCTGCCCGACCCTGTTGCCGCGCAGGTCGAGGCCGACGACTACGAGGACGACGCGGCAATGCTGCTGCGCGAGGCTGCGGCCTCGGTCGAGCGCGTGTTCGGGTGGGGACCCGGCGAGCTGTTCGGCGCGGCCCCGCTCGCGCCGCCGCGTGAGGCGGTCACGATGGCGCGGTTTAAGATGCCAGCGCGGCGCGCGTCTAAGGCGATTAGCGCCTATGCCACCTATGCGCGCTACCTGGCGCTCGTAGTGACAGAGGCTAGCGGGGCCCTGCCCCGCGAGCGGCTACCCACGGAGCCGGGCGAGGTGCGGCGCGCGATCGTCGAGCGACACGGAAGCCTGACGCTCGAAGCGGCGACGGAGTTCTGTTGGGACCTCGGCGTGCCCGTGCTGCCGCTGCGCGACAGCGGCACGTTTCATGGCGCCTGCTGGCGGCACTGCGGCCGCAACGTGATCGTGCTCAAGCAGCGGTCGGCCTTCTCGTCCAGGTGGCTATTCGATCTGCTGCACGAATACGATCATGCGAAGCGGAGGCCCAAAGCGGAGGAGTTGGAGGTAGTCGAGGGCGACGAGACGTCCGAGGAGCGTCGCAACTCCCCGGAGGAGATCGCCGCAAGCCGGTTCGCGGGGGACGTCGCGTTGGACGGTCGCGCCGAGAAGCTGGCCGAGGCCTGCGTCGTCCGGGCGAAGGGCAACCTTCGCAATCTGAAGCGCGCGGTTGTCGAGGTCGCAACTCAGGACGATCTGTCGGTCGGTCTGCTCGCCAACTACCTCGCCTATCGGCTGTCCTGGCAGGGCGAGAATTGGTGGGGCGCCGCGGCCAACCTGCAGGAGCCCGGCGCGGACCCGTGGCACACAGTGCGCGAAGTCTTCCTGCGGCGCTTCTCGTTCGGGAGCGTGCCGGAGGCGGACGCGCGCCTCCTCCAGCAGGCACTGGCGTGAGGGGTAGGGCATGAGTGACACCAAGCCGGCGCCGCTGAAGATCAGCTGCACCGACAGCGACTGCGAGCAAGGCCTGCACTGCTTCAAGTTCCACAGCCGGAAGATGGCCGCTAGCGACCGCGGGAAATGCAGGTCCTGCGGCGCGGACTTGGTCGATTGGGAGCGGGTGCATCGGCGCGACAGGGCCGACGTGGCGCACACCTTCGCGGCGCTGAAGCGCGAGCTGATCCGCCATCATACCTGGCATGTCGTCATCGACGATAAGGCGATGGCGCACGCGCGCCGCAAGGGAATGGCGGGCCTGCTAGTCGCGGCCCGGCACCGCTTGATGAAGAGCCTCGCCCCCGCGGAACCGGTACGGGACGGGCAGCAGACGCCGTTCTCGGGCAATGCGATCTATCTCGCGCAGCACGCGACGGCCTGCTGCTGCAGGACGTGCCTCGAGTATTGGCACGCGATCCCGAAGGGACAATCGCTGACGGCTGAAGAGGTGGAATATGCCTACGGCCTCGTCGAGGCGTACCTGCGCGAGCGGTTGCCCGACCTTAAGGAAGAACCCGAGAAAGTGCGGCGGCACAGTCGCCGAGGTGACGCACCGCGCCTCGCCGATGAGGGGCGCGTCCCGACATGACCATTAGCCTGATCGATACTGCAAACTTCTCGGCGCGGCTGCGGGCGAGGGCGATAGACCCTGGCGAGCGCCGGGTGCTGATCTCGCGCCTCGAAGGGTCTGACCAGGCGCGCGACCTCACGGTGCCCCCGAACTGCGGCGGTTTCGGCCGGATCCGGCACTTCCGGCAGGCGACGTCGCCAGGCTGGCCGATCAATCCATTGCCAATTGTACCGGCTGCGCGAGCGCTCGGCCTGGAGCCGTCGTCGGCCATGACCGCGCAAGTCTTCCAGAACGCTGCCTGCAACTGGCGCTGCTGGTACTGCTACGTGCCCTACCCCCTGCTCGCCGCCGACCCGGCGCGGTCCGCATGGCTCACGGCCGAGGATCTGGTCACGCTCTACGCAGCGCAGGGGGAACGCCCGCTCGTGATCGACCTGTCGGGGGGGTCGCCCGACCTCGTGCCCGAGTGGGTCCCATGGATGATGGGGGCGCTTGATGCCACGGGCCTGTCCGAAAGCACCTATCTCTGGTCGGACGATAACTTGAGCACGGAGTATCTGTTCGAGTGGGTGCCGGCGGCGGAAATCGAGCGAATGCAAGCCTATTGCAACTATGGCCGGGTCTGCTGCTTCAAGGGTTTCGACGAGGCATCTTTCAGCTTTAATACCCGCGCCGCGCCGGACGCCTTCGCGCGGCAGTTCGACATTATGGGCAAGCTGCTCGGCCTGGGCCTCGACGTGTACGGCTATGCCACTTTCACGGCCCCTGTGGTCGTGGACGTGCGCGACCATATGGCCCATTTCATGGACCGGCTACAAGCTTTGCACCCCAATCTACCGCTACGGGTGGTGCCCCTCGAAATCGTGGGGTTCTCTCCGGTTGCCGGACGGATGAACGAGGCACGGCGGGCAGCGCTGGACAACCAGCAGACAGCGATCGAGGCTTGGTGCTCCGAGCTCGAAGCCAGATTTGACGACGCGGCCCGGACCGCTCCGATCTGCGACGTGCCATTAGAAGGCCACTAACCATGCCGCCCTCGTCGCCTGAGGATCTGGCCTTCGCCAACAAAGTGGACGCATGGGTCTCGGGCGCGCTCGCGGACGGCAAGAGGACCTTCGGCGAGGTCCTGTGCGCGCTTCCAGGCGTCTATCCCACCGAGGTCCTGCCCTCACTGCGCAGGATCACGGCAGCAGGCGGCCTGCGGCCTAGTCACCTGAGCGCTATCGAGCGGGGTGCCTCGCGGCGTCATACTCCCCTTTGCAAGGGTAATGGCTTGGGCTGGCTGCCGCTGCCGCACCCGCTCGATTTCGAGTGGCGGTTCTCGGCAGAAACCTGCGAGACGCTGCTGGCGAGGGCCGACGGCCTAAGCCGGAGAGACTGGCCTGTCGCACTCATCGGCACCCCCGGACTCTGCGCGCACTTGCTCGAACACGGCCCCATCGGCCGTCCGTTCTCGTTCCTCGGCGAGAACAACGTGGTGACCGGGGCCTTGCGCCATCGTGCCCTCCGCGGCCCTGCAAAGATCAGCTTCCTGCCCTGTGGAGCCGGTTCGAGCCTAGCAGGGACAGCGGACGCGGTGATCATCGACCCGCCATGGTACGCCGACTATATCCGCCCGCTGTTCAGGATGGCGGCGTTGGTTTGCCGCGTGGGAGGGCACATCCTGGTCAGCCTTCCCTCCGAGGGCGTCCGCCCGTCGGCGTGGGCGGACAGGGAGCGAACGTTGGCCTTCGCGCGGCGCATCGGCCTGCGAGCCGTCGCCTGCGAACCCCGCACGCTGACGTACGACACCCCATTCTTCGAGTGGAACTCCCTCGTCGCGGCGGGCATTAGGAACCTGCCTCTCACATGGCGGCGCGGAGACCTCCTCGTCTTCGAGCGTATGCCGGCTCAAGTTGCGCCACCAGGCAAGCAATGGGTCGCGGCGGGGTGGGAGGAAAGCGTCGTCAAGGGGGTGAGATTTCGCGCGCGCTTGGTCACGGCGGCGCCGGACCGGGGCGCTATAGCCGCCGGCCTGTACCCGATCGTGGACGGGGGCGTCCTGCCGTCGGTGAGCCGTCGCGACCCACGCCGCGCCAGCGTGGATGTCTGGACGAGCGGCAATCGCGTCTTCCGGTGCGGGCGACCCGATCTGGTGCACCTTGCATGCCGGCGCCTCCTGGGCGAGTCTCCACCAGATGATCGTGGGAAAAGCCGCGACGCGGGAGAAGAGGCGTACGTAGAGCGGATCGCGTCCGATCTCTCCCATGTCGTCGCGCAGGAGCTGATGGAATTGACAGCGTTTGGAGCTTTGGAGATTGGATATACTCGTCCTCGCTGAGGTTGGCTTTCGGGACCTCCTAGAACCCGTAGGAAACGCGCCGTTCTGGCGCGACTACCTCCGCGGCCTGAGCGCGCCGAAGATCACCGCGACCGGGTTACACGTTGCGGTATTGGTCGAACCATATCTCTCCTGGGTTCTGGACGGAACGAAGACGGTCGAGTCCCGATTCGGCGTCCACCGCAGCCCGCCGTTCGGCGCGGTATTCGCCGGCGACGTCATCCTGCTCAAACGTGCGGCCGGTCCGATCGTGGGCATCGCTTGTGCCACGCGCACGTGGTGTCTCCCGGTAAACGCGGCGACGCTCAGCGAGATCAGACGCTCCTTTGGGGAGCGCATCGGCGCTCCAGACGACGCTTTTTGGGAGGCAAGGCGCGGCACGAACTTTGCGACGCTCATTGAGCTCGCTGAGGTGACTAGGGTCGCGACCCCCATTAGCTGCGACAAGCGCGACCGGCGTGGCTGGGTGACGTTGCGTCCCCGGCAACTCAGCCTCGGACTGATTTCATGAACAGCGTCGTGATTGCCGTCGCTGGTAGAATTGGTAGCGGTAAGACGTCCGTCGCTGCCGCCCTAGCGGACACCCTACGATGGCCACGCGTTGGATTTGGGGACTACGTCCGTTTGGAGGCCGCAAAGAAGGGACTTGACCCTGGGAATCGAGAGATCCTGCAGGAACTCGGGGAAGTCCTGCTGAGGCGGGATGTGGACGGCTTTTGCCGGGCCGTTTTGGCCCAGATAGACCCCCCCGCAGAGTGCGGTTTGGTCGTGGATGGGGTTCGCCACGTCCTTGTACTGGAAGCCCTGCGCCGTTTACTGAGCCCAAAGCCTGTTTACCTGATCTACCTTGCGGCAACCAATGAAGCACGACGCCTTCGACTCATGGAGGCGGGCCGTAGTCATGGGTTAACGACCAAGGTCGAGAGTCACTCGACGGAGGCGGATCTTGAATCGGCTCTTCCAGCCTTTGCGGATGCAGTGCTTGACGCGGATCGCAGCCTGGAAGCGGTGATCACTGACGCCTTCGCGCGTATCCAAAAAGATCTTGGCGCAATAGGGGGGTGCTCGTGAGCAAGCGGGGCGTTGTGATCGCGTTCAGCGGCGCCATGGGCTCTGGAAGAGGCATGATCAGCCAACGCGTGGCCGAGAGACTTGGTTGGCCGCGCGTTCGATTTTCAGACTACATTAGGCAATACGCTAGGGCGCAGGGGGACGATCCGAATGATCGCGGGGTCCTCCAGTTGCTCGGCCAACGGCTAGTTCGCGACCACCTAGAGCACTTCGTTGCTTCCGTGCTTCAACTTGCAGGCTGGCATTCCGGCAAAAGCGTGATCTTGGACGGCCTACGGCATGCGGAGGTCCACGTTGAGTTGCGAAGGCAACTCGGGAGTGGAGCTGATTTGCACGTTGTGCACGTTGACCTCGACGTGAACGAACGTGCGGTTAGGGCAAGGACCACAGAAGGCTTGGACGCGGCGACGTTTGCACGCTACGCGCAAGACCTGACAGAAGCCCAGCTTGAGCGGGTCCTCCCAGCCTACGCCGAGCTTGCCTTGAGCGCCGCTGATCCGATTGACCATTTGACCGATCTCGTACTGCGGCGATTCGGCTATCCAGGTCGCGCGCCGGACGATCGAGGCGAAAATATTTCGTTGATGGAGCCTCTGCTTTTAGGTGAAAGCTCCCGACATAGACATGACCTAAGCAATCTAGCTGCTGATCTACTCGCCGAGTCCAAAGAATTCACCGGCGCACTGCCGCCAGGCCTTCGCCGGCCGTTGGCCGACCTGGTGCGGGCCATGAACTGCTACTACAGCAACCTAATTGAGGGCCACGACACCCACCCTATAGACATCGAGCGGGCCCTGAAGCAGGTCTACAGTGACGATCCGAAGAAACGGGACTTACAATTAGAGGCTAAAGCACACATCGCTGTTCAGTACTGGATAGACTCCGGCGGGCTCGCCGGCAGAGAGCCGGTTAGCCAAGCAGCATTATGCAATATCCACGAGCGGTTCTGCTCAGCGCTTCCAGACGCGCTGCTTTGGCTGACCAACCCAGATACCAACGAGCGCTGGCGTCTGTCGCCCGGGAATTATCGAGAGCAAGATGTAAAAATCGGCTCCCATATTCCGCCGAGCCCAGGAGCCCTCCCGCGCTTTATGAGCCGATTCGAGACAACATATAGCAGACTTGGTAAGCTGGACTTGATACTTGCCACCCCGGCAGCGCACCACAGACTGCTCTGGATTCATCCCTTTGCAGACGGGAACGGACGTGTGGCGCGGCTGATGAGTCATGCCACCTTATCTGAAGCATTGAATAATCATGGCCTTTGGTCAGTGGCTCGCGGATTAGCTCGTGCAGAGGCGGAGTACAAAGGTCACTTGCACGAGTGTGACCTGGTACGACGCAACGATCTGGATGGTCGTGGGCAGCTAAGCGAGGAAGCGCTTGCAGGATTCACCCGATTCTTTTTGAATCGTTGTCTAGATCAAGTACGCTTCATGCGTAGTTTGATGCAGCCAGATACATTACGGACTCGTTGGGGACTTTGGATTACCGAGCAAGCGGAGCTGAACCGGCTTCCGCGTATTGCCACTAGACTTCTCAATGCTCTACTTGCGGAGGGCGACCTTGGTCGAATCGAGGCAGTGGAGCTACTAGGCCTGCCAGAAACGAAGGTAACTGAAACTCTGACCTACTTGGAAGAGGAGGGAGTAGTTGTCCCGCGGATTGACGATAACCGGCTTACATTGGCTTTCCCTGTAAAATTAGCAGAGCGCATAACACCTGGATTGTTTCCATAATAGGAACGCCAGTTGGTGAATGACGGGAGTGCAGATTCCGACGCAGTCGCCCGGGCGCGGAGTCTCGCTGGCGAGGTTTTTTTGCCGCTGGCATGAGGACGGGCAAGTCTTCCAGCTCGTGGATCGGAGCGCCTGGTCAATTTGCCCTCGCCTGGTCTAGGCCTGACTGCCAATACGCCTCCCGAATTTCTCGAATTGTATTACTACGCCACCATCGAGGAGACACCGCTGACCGCCTGCTGCCATATGTGCCCGTAAACCTCGCGGGCGAGGCTCTCTTTTTCGTCGGCCGTGAATGGAGGAGTCGGGAGATTAGTGTATAGCTCGTTCAATATGGTGTATTCCACTTCGGCCTTTGTCTGCTCCTTTTCCCAAAAACGATCAAGTTCCTTCAATTGGTTTTGAATAGCAGTGAGCAATGCTTTGCTGGTTAGCTTCACCTGTTCTCGGGTCGTTTTATCCAAGCCATCCTTCTGCAACAGATCGAAGAGAGCCAGTTCCGCCTCGCTCAGTCCTTCTCGCGCCGCCCTTTTTTGTTCCTCGTCGAGGCTGTTCATTAGTTCGACAAGTCGGCGGAAGGTCTCTTCGATCGTCGTTCGATCCTTCTCCCGGTTGTAGTCGGCGATAATCTCCTCATACCTGCGCTGATAGTCCATCCGTGCCGGATTGCGCGCGAGCATCTCGGCCAGCTTCTGCTCGATAATGTCCCGGATATCCTGAATCACCGTTGCCTTGTGCCTGACGTTCTTTGCGAACTCGTCGCGGAGCCGTTCGAGGTCGATCCGGCTCAGGTCGAAGGTCAGCCCCTCGGCCTGATCGTCACCGACCGCCTGCGTCCGGATGGCCTCATTCACGATCCGGTGCAATTCCTTCAGCAGTTCGGTCACATCCGCCGTATCCCGGCGCTCCGTCAGCTTCTTGTAGATTGCCTCGATGTTGTCGTGCCGCTCGGCATAGGCAAAGGCCGACGGCTCCATCAGCAACGCCTTGAAGCGGGCAAAGACCTGCAGCGCCAGTATCTCGAACCGCCGCTTGGCCTCATCGCTCGAATAGATAGCCTCGACCGCATCCGCCAAGCCCTTGATCCGGGCAAAGCCTTTCGCCCCGATCAGCATTGCGGGATCGAAGCCGAGGCTGCGCAGATGCGCCTCTGTGGCCTCGATGGCTTCGAAGAGGGCCTGTACGCGCTCCTCGATCGGCGCGATGATCTCCTCGCCACCCGTCCCATCATCGCCAAGCGCGTATTGCGCCAGCGCCTCGCGCAGGCTCTTCAGCATACCGTTGTAATCGACGATCAGGCCGAAATCCTTGCCGGGAAAGCGCCGGTTCGCCCGTGCAATCGCCTGCATCAGCGTGTGCGCCTTCATCGGCTTGTCGATGTAAAGCGTCGAAAGGCATTCGACATCGAACCCGGTCAGCCACATGGCGCAGACGATCGCCACGCGGAAGGGATGGCGCGGGTCCTTGAAGGCGCGATCGACCTCGACGCGCTTGCCGTCGGCCGTTTCGAAGCCTTGCTTCATCAGGGCGCGATGCGGGATGATGTCGAAACCCCACTTTTTGAAGTCGACAACCTCGTTCTGCGCCTCGCTGATGATGATCTCGACAATCGTCTCGTCGAGCCAGTTTGCTTGCGCTTCCAACTTTTGGGCCTTCTCCGTAAGCGCAGCGCGGACCGTTTGATCGGCCGACGCCAGCGCTTCCCCCTTTGTGGCCTTGGCCGCGGCGCGAACCTGCGCCGCCTTCGCTTGCCAGCGGGGGATGATCCGCTGATGCATGCGGGCGCAGGTGATCTTGTCGATGCAGACGAGCATCGACTTTCCCGCTTCCCACCGGGTCGTGCAGTGCTCGACAAAATCCTCGGCGATCTTGTCGAGGCGCTCGTCGGCCGTGACGACCTCGTAATCCTTGCCCAGGAGCTTGTCGAGAAGCGCAGTCTGATCGGGGTCGAGTTCCGCTTCCTCGATCTTTGCAGCGATCCGGTCGTTCAGGTCGAGACGTGCGACGCCGAGCTTCTCGCCGCGGTTTTCATAGACGAGCTTGACGGTCGCTCCGTCCTCTTCCGATCGCTTGAAATCGTATCGCGAGATATAGTCGCCAAAGATGCGCCGGGTAATCTCGTCCTGCTTGAACAATGGCGTTCCGGTGAACCCGATAAATGCCGCGTTCGGCAGTGCAAGGCGCATGTTGCGCGCGAGTCGCCCAGCCTGCGTGCGGTGCGCCTCGTCGGAAATGACGATGATGTCGTCGCGCTCGCTGTAGGGCTTCTTCGGGTTCACATCCTGATTGAATTTGTGGATCAGGCTGAAGATGTAGGGGTGGTTTTCCTTCAGCAGGTGCCGGAGGTCATCCCCCGAGGCGGCGCGCAGCGTTGCCTTGTCCGCGATGCCGCATCCGACAAAGGTTGTGTAAATCTGGTCGTCGAGATCGAGCCGGTCGGTCATCAGCAGAAAGGTGAAGTTGCCCGGCACCTTGCGGCGCACCTTCTCGGCGAAGAACGCCATCGAATAGGATTTGCCGCTGCCCTGCGTGTGCCAGAACACGCCGAGGCGGCCGAGATCGGGGTGCGCCCGCTCGATGATGCTGACCGGCCCCTCGGGAACAAAGGACGGCGCCGTAAGCTCCGGCGCATTGGCCTCCTTGGCAGCGAGAAGGCGCTCCCGATCGGCGGCGGCGCGCTTCTCCAGCGGCAATTCGATAACGCGATGCCGGAGCCGCTCGCCGGGCGGAAATTCGCGCTTCAGCTCCTCCTGCCGGATCACCGACGCGACGGCGAGGTTCACCCCAAGGACCTGCTGGTTGCGCGCGACAACCTTGCGCGTCGCGCCAGGCTTGCTGTCGTCGAACAGGATGAAGTTCTCGACGAGATCGAGCAGCCGGTCGTGTCTCAGCATGCCGTTGAGCAGGATTTCGGCGTCGAGGCTGCCCTTGTCGCGCTCGTCGTTGCGTTTCCACTCGGCGAAATGGTCCCATTCGCTGGTGATTGTGCCGTAGCGGGCATGATCGCCATTGCTGACGATCAGAAAGGCGTTGTGGTGGAAGGCGTGCGCGATGACGTTCTCGTCGAGATAGTCGCGCAGATTGCCGTCGAACCCGGCACGGATATTCTTGTAGACCGCCTTCAGTTCGATGAAGACGAGCGGCAGGCCGTTGACAAAGCACACGAGATCGGCGCGCCGGTTATAGTTCGGCGTGCGCCGCCCGGTCAGCTTCAATTCGCGGACGGCGAGAAAACGGTTGCTGCCCGGCCGGTTGTCAAAATCGATCACGCGGGCGCGGGCGCCGCGCAACCGGCCGGCAGTGTCGCGGTACTGGACCGGGACGCCACTGCGGACGAGACGGGAAAAATCCCGATTGTGCTGAACCAGCGAGCGGCTGACGTCGTAGACCGTGAGCTTCCGCAGCGCGTCCTCAATCGCGGAGGCCGGCAGTTCCGGATTCAGGCGTTCGAGAGCGGCGTGCAGATCGCGGGTGAGGACTGCTTCGCGCGTGTCCGCCCGGCCGAGCGTGCCGCCCGGCCCAAAGGTCTCCTCGTTCCAGGCGTAGACGCTCTCCCAGCCGAGCACCCTTTCGAGATGCTCGGCGAAGGTTCGCTGAACCAGCCGGTCCTCGCTGTTGATGCCGGTCGCGGCCATCGCGCTATGCCAAATCTCTCCAGTAAGAGCTCATATCGTTGTCATTGCGAGCGAAGCGAAGCAATCTCGCGGATCGCCGAGATTGCTTCGTCGGCCCTGCGGGCCTCCTCGCAATGACAAAGGGCATGTGGGTTCTCAATACCGGGACTTGGTGTGATGGCCTCCCAGGCAGAGAGGGTCGGGCGCGGGTCATACGGCGATCTCGCCGCTCATCAGGCGCGGCAGCAGGAGGTCGCGAGCCTGAGCGAGCTTCTGGTTCATCGTGTGAAGCGTTCGGACTTGAGAATGGAATTCTGAAGCCTGATCCTCGAATTCTCGCAATAACGAGGCTTCCGGCACGACCACAGAAAGAGCCTTGAACTTTCCCTTGCTGATTTCTTTGTAAGTTGCACCCCCGGCATGGGACCGTATTTCCTCGACACGGTGCATCAAGTTCTGAAGCAGATACATCCTCATGCGTGGATCATGGGGAAGTAGGCTTATGAAGCCTTGGTTCGTGCACGAAGGGGCTCCAATGATCCCGAAGAACCCAACAGACGCGCGGCTCGTCATCAAGACTGTGCCCGCTGGCAGCATCTTGGCGGATGAACCGCGCAGCCCAGCTTCCGTGATCTTCTTCTCGCTGTCGAGTAATGCGAGGCAGCCGTTGTGCGTAACGTCGGTTGGGGTGAACCACGGTATATCACCGTCATTCCAGTATTCGGGTTTATCGGTGGAGGGCGTCCCGCCGCCGACGGATTGGCAAATATCGCCGAATGTCGATGACTGCCATCCTTCAGGGAGGCCGTCGATGATCCTGACGTGTTCGTGGCCGGGGAAGCGGAAGCGGACGAACCACTCGCGATAGAGCATCCGTGCTGCTTCCTCCAATAGCGCAATCCGCCGCCGGTTGTTCTCGATCAGGTCGTCATAGGCGGAAAGTGTCTCGGCGATCGCCCTCTGCTCGTTTGCCCCCGGCAGCCGAAATTGGAATGCCTTGATCTGTCCGCCGCTGATGTGCGGAACGTTGGTTCCCCCCATGACATTGCGCACGTACTCGGCGAATGAGGGCGAGGCGATCACATAGTTGAGAAAGTCCTGGCGCAGCCCATCACGGGCGCGCAGACGGGCTACACGCTGCACGAGTAAACACTGCGGCTCTTGTTCGCGGAGGCGAGCCCATTTGAGGCCGGCGGGTATCCAGGGACGATCCATTGCCAATACGATATCCCCAGACTCCAGGAAGAACCGCTCATAAGCGGCCGCGTCGTCCGCCGGCCAGTATTTGGATTTGTCCCAGGCAATATAGCCTTGTGCGATATTCTCGCCTTTAATGAGCGGGATATTGCTTGGATCATCGCTGAATGCGGTGCTCTTGAAAGCCGGGCCGCTCACAACGTCCACATAATCGCCGATCGCAGCAAGACGCGTCGTCACACCCCCAACTCCTCAAAGTTCCGGGCGATCCGCGCGGCCAGTTCCGCCGCTTCTTCGTTCAAGCCTTTGAGATCGAGGTGGATCGCGCGCAACGCCTCCTCGAAATCGAAATCCTCGTCCTCCTCCTGGGGCGCCACGCCGACATAGAAGCCGGGCGTCAGGCTCCAATCGTGCGCCTTGAGGGTAGCGCGATCGACCAATTTCACCAGCCCCTCGACATCGTGCAGCTTTGCATCCGGGAACCGCTCCTGAAGCCAGTCCGCCTGCCGCACGAAATAGCGCGCGCGGCGCAATGCCTCGACCGCCTCGGCCCGCGCGGCCTCCAGCGCCCGGCGCGAACGCGACACCTCCGCATTGGCCCACAGATCGGAGTCCCGCGCCTCCAACTCCTTTACGCAGATGTCGATGACCCGGCCCGCCAGCTTCGCGGCGAGGTCGATCTGCTTGGTCAGGTCGCGGCAGCGCTCCGCCATCGGGTGCAGCGCGTTGCGCGCCGCATGAAGCCCGGCATTGTCCCTCGCCGCGCCCGCCCAATCCGCCGCTCGCGTTCCGATCTCAGCCTCGAAGCCCTCGATATCGGCCGCCAACGTTGCCTGCGCGCCGGTCAGCTCCTCCCACGGCTCGGTGAGGGGATCGTCCTTGCGCTTCTGTGTCGCGAATGGCTCGATCAGGTCGATCAGCCTGCCAAGCGCCTCCTCGTAGGCGTTCAACGGCGCCTTGCTCGCCCCGCCGTCGGCGATCGCCTGCGCCAGATACGACTCGACGAGCTTCAGGAACCGCTCGTGCTGCCCGCGATAGAGCCAGACTATGGCGGCGATGTTCTTCTGCTGCTCGGGGCTGAAGTCGCAGATGGCGCGCGTGACCTTGCGATAGATGCCGCGCGCGTCGAGCATCAGAACGTGCTCGCGGCGGGTCTCGTCCTGCTCCTTCGCCCGGTCAAAAAACCAGAGCTGGCAGGGCACGGTGCGCGTGTAGAAGAAGTTGCCGCGGATATCGATCATCACATCGACCGCGCCGGTCTCGATGAGCTTCTGACGCACCTTGGCCTCGTCCCGTCCCGCGCTCGACGCCTGCGAGGACATCACGACGCCGGCGCGGCCGGTCTCGTTCAGGTAGCTGTAGCAATAGGACAGCCAGAGATAGTTGGCGTTTGAGACCTTTTTCTCTTTGTTGATACCGGGCAGGCCAAAGGGCAGGCGCCTGTTGTCCTTGGCCCTTTCCGCATCGACCTCGTCCACGTTGAAGGGTGGATTGGCCATTACGAAGTCGCATTTGCCGACGAGTTCATGCGGGTCTCTGTAATAGGTGATCGCCTCGTTTCCAGCCTCGATCCTGCCTTCCAGCCCATGGACCGCGAGGTTGATCTGGGCGAACTTGGCGGTCGTCTCGTTCTTTTCGTGGCCGTAGAAGGTGACCCGCTTCATCGTGTCCTGGCCGGCATCCTCGATGAAGTGGCTGGTCTGCACAAACATGCCGGCGGAGCCGCAAGCCGGATCGAAGACAATCCCGTGATCAGGCTCGATGACATTGACGATGGTCTGGACGATCGAGGGCGGCGTGAAAAACTCGCCGTTGTCATGCGCCCCCTGTTTTGAGAACTCGGCCAGGAAGTATTCATAAATGCGGCCGAACACGTCACCCGAGGCGGTGCGTAAGCCCTCGGAGTCGAACATCCGCAACATGCGTTCGAGCAGGCTGCCGTCGAAGCGCGCGTAGTCCTTGGGGAGCTGACCGGCGAGCGGCTGGAATGCCTCCTCCACCGCTTCCATCGCCGTGGTCAGCGCGGCGCCGAGATTGCCGTCCTTGAGCTTCTTCAACAGCACGTCGTACCGCGCCGCTTCCGGCAGCATTAGCGCACGGCGCCGGTGGAAATCGGCTGCGACGAGCGGCCGATCCGGCATTCGGCCAGCGGCCCTATCGGCCTCAATCGCCGCCTGGGCTTCGTAGAAGCGTGTCGTCGCGTAGCGGAGAAAGATCAGGCCCATGATGGGCATGAAGTATTCATTGGAGGCGAGGCCGGAATTCGCCCGCAGCTCGTCCGCGACCTTCCACAGCTCTGCCTCGAATTTTTCAAGATTCTGAAGCGGGTCAGCAGCCGTTTCTGATCTGCTCGCCAACCCCGGTATTTCAGGCTGGAGGTCCGTCGCCCTTTTCTTCAAAGCACTCAACAGCTCAAACTCCTCTATTGGTCTCACATGGGGCGGGCGCGGGCGCTGACGCTGGGCCGTCGCCGCCAGATCGGCGGTGGTACGATCGATCAATCGGCCGATGCTTCCGGTGGTGCCTGCAGCCGTGTAGATCCTTATTACAGTCGTAAATTACTGCGAAGCGTTTTTTCGATTAGCCCGCGTCGGTAAAGATCTTTTCTTTTCACCGCCAAGGCTTCCTCTTGTGTCAGTATTTTGCTCGGTATGACGGTCCGGCCACATACGCAGCTGCCGCTCGCCAAGTTCTTCAAGCATCACTTCGATGCGGTCCTGCAGGTCGAACAGCGCTTCCACATCCCGTACGATTGCGTTTTGCTCTTCGATAGAAGGGATCATTACCTGAAGCCGGCGCACATCGGCCATTTGCAGCCCGGGCACCGTAATCCCCACGCACAGCCTCTGAAGCGTCATGCGCCCCAGGTCAGAACTCAGAAATCTATGCAGAACGCGCGGATCGATCAGAGGCCCATGACGCCGCAACCGCAGAACCACAAAACTTTGGCTCGCTAGCCAGACATCATCATCGGGCACGTCGCGCACAAAGCCGACCTTCCCTACGCTGCCCTTGACGACGAGCAGGACATCACCCCGCTCAAGCCGGGCGCGGCGCGTATGCTGAATAGTCTCAGCAGTCACAACGACTTCCTTCGTCGGGCGCCGGACCAGCCCAACCTCGTCAATATTGGCCGCGCCGACTTCGAAAAATCGTTCCTTCGGAAGGGTTGGCCCGAGCGCTTTCGGTAGCGCCTGCGGCCGGTAAAACTCTGCGACATCATCAAGCGAAACACTCGTGGCCTTGGCAGCCAAGTCCCGCATCCGTAGCGCCGCGGGCTCAAGGACGTAGCGCTCAACCGACAGATTGAAATCATTGGCCGCAATTTCATCGAGCGACACGAGCGCCGAGATCTCCGTCGGCTCGTGCGTTCGAAGCAGTTCGCCAATTCCTTCCGGAAGTCTCCCTCGGGAGCCTGTCTGCCGATCGCGCTCACCGCGCGCATCCACCATCAACACCCGTCCGTCTTTACGGGCGGATCCAGACTTCGGCTTGAAAATGACCATCGCCGCAGGCAATGAAGTTCCACCGAAGATACCGCGCGGCAGAGCAATAACCGTCTCTAGATTAAAATCGCGAATCGCTCTATCTTTGAATATCTGGTCGGCCTTAGTCACCTTGAACAGAAAACTATTTGGCAGCAAACAAATTCCCAACCTCTTGGCTCGTGCAACTGTCAGGATGATACCAGCAGTTTCCCCGCTGCCTAAAGCCGGCAGACCCGTTCCAAGCGCTTCATCACCACTTTCATGTCGACGCATATTGAACGGCGGTATCACGATTGCGGCATCATAGCTGATGTCCGGTAGGAGAGGTGAGGCTGCCAAGTCAGACCGCGCTAGCTTGATCGGGTCTCCGTGCCTAACCTGCAGGCGGAGACCGGCCGCCAACCCAAGGCAGGTGCACAATGAGGCCAAACCGTCTTGCTCGACATCCAAAGTTATGCTGACGCCGCGGGTGGCAGCAATGTGAAGCGCCACACCGGCGCTGAATCCATAGGCACAGAAAAACGACCCGCTCTTACCGACGACCCCCACCATGTCGTCGATCAGATCACGGACCTCAGGATCTAGACTGCCTGCAAAGAAATCGCGCGGTTGCGCCAATTCGAGCGTGCTTTGCAGCACCCAATCCGGGACCTTTGTGGTGGCATCCTCGGAACGAAGCCAGCTGAGGACGAGCCGCCGCAATTGTTCCAGCGTCCCTGGCCTCTCCGGCGGTCGCTCAGCGGGCCGATCAAATGGACTCTCCCCTCGACGATGCTCGCGCCCCCACTGCTTAGATAGAACGCCCAGCATGGCCAGCCAGTCGGGTTTCGTCAGTTCTCGGTTCTCGTCGCAGAACCGCGTCTCGCCGTCTACGCCAGGCGGATCCAAACGCGCCGCGGCGAGCATACGCCCGACCGTCATTGCCAAATTCATCGGGTCGCTGCTGCCCCCGATTGCCCGAAGAGCCTCCCGGAATTTACCGGTGTCCGTTTCAGTGACCATAGGCACGATCCGGATTAAAGCTGTCGACATTATAGGTGGTTATGAGGGCACCCCCCGCCTCCACGACCACCAAGCCGCCTTTATCAAGCGCTTTGATCATAACCCTTTGCAGGTGTCGGACATTATCCAGCAAGCTGCGAAGGTCTCTTCTGTTCAGCACGAGTTTGCCCTGCTCGTCGCGACCGTGGCGCTGAACGAGCTCGACCAACTCATCCGGGATTCCGCGTTGGGACATGCGGGCCTGCATGTGTTTGGTCGGTTTGGGTCTGAATGATCCGCTCTGCATGGTAGGAGCATATGCCATATATCGGATACCATGTCAACAAAAATCATGAAATGATTTTTATGGCATATCTATCAATGCCTCACCCCTGCCCCGGAGGTGCTTGCTCAAGAGACATGCGACCAGGAGAGCAAGAAAGTGGGGCGCATATCCCTCACGTCAGGCGACGATACCCCCGAGAGCCACTGCTACAGCGGAGGCCACGGAGGCTGCCTGTAAGGGTCACACCGCGGCCCATTCCGACAGCCATCCCCGAAATTCTTCGCCCAGCACAGGGCATTGACGAGCCGCATCTGCTCGATCGTCGCGCACGAGATCTCGAGTAGCCGCGGCGCGGCCACGATCGCGGCGAAGCACCGGGCCCGCGAGATCGCGACGTTGAGCCGGTTGCGCGAGTACAGGAACTCGATCTGCCGGGGCAGATCCTCGCCCGATGAGGTCGCCATCGAGATCAGCACGGCCGCTGCCTCCTGCCCCTGAAACCTGTCCACGGTCCCGACGCGGGCGCCTTCCGGCAGAGATGACCGGAGCAGGTTGACCTGCATGTTGTATGGGCTGACCACGAGGATATCGCCGACCTCGATCCGGCGAACCACCCCCTCGCGGTCGGTCCAACGCTGGCCAAGAAGGCCCTGGTACAGCTCCTGAACCCGAGCCGCCTCCGGCTCGGAGCGTTGGGAGCATCCTGCGTGCTCGACGCAGACGAACCGAAGGCCTGTCGGGGCGAGTGCGGGGTCGGCTCCCCCGTCGAGGATCAGGCATTGCCGCTCGTTGCCCGGCGCGGGCAGCAGGCGGCCTTCATAGAAGGCCTCGGAGATGAACCGGCATAGATCGGGATGCATCCGACGGGTCCTGCCGAGAAAGATGCCCCGCTCGGGCGGAACGGTCGCTGAACCGTCGAGCACGTGTTCGATCGCGGAGAGACCGGAACGCCCCGGATGGGTCCCCTGGATCGGCTGCGACAATTGCATCTGATCGCCGACCAGGACGATGTTCCGCGCGCTCACCCCCATCGCGACGATATTGGCTAGCGAGACCTGCCCAGCCTCATCGACGAACAGGTAATCGATCTCTCGGTCCAATTCGGGACGAGCGAACAGCCAGGCCGTCCCGGCGATCAGGTCGTGCCCGCCACCCGTCGCGCGGCCGTTGTCAGTCGTGTCCTCGATAAGCGCGCCGTGCAGGTATTGCTCCTCGTTCGCGGACTTCTTGATGCCGCGGAACCGAAACCCTCGCTTCGCCGCCGCCGTCTCGATCTCCGCCAGCAGGGTGTTGATCGCCTTGTGCGAATGCGAGGAGACCCCGACCCGGTTGCCGCGGGCGAGCAGCTCGATGATCGCCTGCGCGGCGCAATAGGTCTTGCCGGCGCCAGGCGGCCCTTGGATCAGGATATGGCTGTCATCGAGCTGCCCGATCGCATCGATGGCCCTGGTCACGTCGCCGGCATTCTCGCCGACCGCAGCCGGACCGGTGAAGCGGGGGTAATCCCGGCGCAATATGGCGGTGACCGCCGCATATCGGTCTTGATGCCCGTCCGCGACTGCTTCCGCGTATCGGGCTATCGCAGCACGGAGCATCTTGTCCTCGACCGGACCCGCCGGGATCAGCGACAACGAAGGCGGCAGCGGACCCCGCTTTTTCGAGATCTTCAGCGAGATCTCGCACGCGTCCTCGTCGAGCCGGACGATCTCACCGGCGGGCGCGAGCGTGTTGGTAATTAGGGGACGATCGCCGAGGCGCAGCTTGAAGTCCTGGGCCGGGAACCGGTACGGGTAGACGATCGACTGCTTTTCCGAAAACGGCGAACAGTCCGGGTCCGTCCTTAATCCGCCGATGCACTCGGCGTCATCGATCAGCTCTTCATCCGCCATATCCTGGCGGTTGAACATCGCCCACCAGACGGGCTTCGCCTCGCGCCGATGAAAATCGATCAGCTGCCCGGCAAGTTCGCGCCAGGGCAGCTCCGCCTCCGGCACGCCCTCCACGAGCCTGCGGGCAAGCGTGGCGCTCCGCTCCTCGGCTTCCCGCCTTTTCGCCGCCCTTTCGGGATCGAGGGCGCGGGTATCCTCTTCGGTCAGGGGACCGGCGTCGAACCACGGAATACCGGCCGGGCGCAACGACAGCAGCCAATCCCTGCACAGCAGCAGCGACCGGCAATCCGCCTCGTTGTAGGCGGCGATCCTGTCGAGGAGCGATGACTCGCCGCTCTGTAGCCAGCGCTCGTAAAAGACGACGGAATCGAGCGCCGTAGTCACCTCGCCCGCGCGACCTGCGCCATAGAACACTTCGAGGTTCTTGATCGAGTAGCGCGGCTCTGAGATCCGGATCGCCTCGCGAACCACCTTGTAGAGATCAACCAGCTTGCGGCGGCGGAGTAGATCGTCGAGCTGGGCCTCGCGCGTCCCGTGGACCATCGCGAGCCGCTTGAGGGCGGATTCTTCATAGCTCGCATAATGGTAGATAAATGCGTCCGGATGCTGTTCGAGGCGCGCCCCGATAAAATCCATGGCCTGCTCGAACGCCCGCTTCTCGGCTTGCCTGTCATGCGCCCAGAACGGGATGAACCGCGGCTGTCCGTCCTCCTCAGTGATGAAGCCGAACAGGTATTCGAGACTGCCGCTCTCGGAAGCGGGATTGCCTTCCATGTCGAAGAAGATGTCGCCCGGATCGGGGGGCGGCAGTCGGGCAAACCCCTTCGCCGCGACCGCCGGCAGCAGTTCGACCCGATCCTCGCCCGTCTCGCGCTTCGCCACCTGGAGGGCGGCCTGCCTCTGCAGGCGGCTGACGGTTTCCGGCTGAAGATGTGGGATTTTCGTGCTTTCCGGCAGCGCCGCGAGGCTGCGGACGGTCGAGACGCCGGCATTGCACAGCCGGGCTCTCTGGTTGCGCGTGATGTTGGCGACGAGGCTGAGATGATCGGCGCCGTCCCACTCCGCCTCGCATCGGTCGAGCCAGCGGCACTGCGCGCAATGCCCGCACGGCTCTGCGGTCGAGCAGGCCGGCGGAGTGGCCGTGAACGCCTCAAGCCGGGTCTGGGCGATCGCGTGATAGTGGATGAAATCGGCGACCCGCAGCGACACCTTCTCGCCGCTTCCGAGCAGCACGTGCAGCTGGACCGGCATGCGCCCCTGTTCGATCCCGATCAAGCGCGTGTAGGTCGCGAGCTGCATGACGTGTTCGGGCTTGGCGTGCCGCGCCAGCTTCGTATCGATCGCCTCGTAGCTCCACGGACCGAGCTTCGACTCCTCCTCGACCCGCACCAGAAAATCCGCGTAACCGCTCCAGCGTGCCGTGGCGAGGGCGCCCTGAGAAATGACCGCGGCCCCGGACTGCATGGCGTCCCGCGTCAGCGTGACGCGGTCCATAAGGGTTAATCCCTCACCCTTGATCTCGACGACGGCCTGCTGGCTCGCCTTCAGCGTGTCGAGGTAGGCCCGCTCGTGCGCGATCCCCTTCTCCATCAGCAAAGCCGTTACCTCGTCCGGCCCGGAGACGGCGACCGGCTCCGTCAATTGGCGCAGGTCGAGATAGCTCGCGTGCGCGCAGCCGAGGAAATTCACAAGGTCGCTTGCTGATAGAAGCAGACCGCCAGCGGAAAGCTGCATTGGTTAGATTCGAAACGTGCCAAATTACGAGAGATATTAAACTGGAAGTAGTTAACATACAAACCACCTCGGATCGATAGGCCGGTCTTGCGCAGTGCGGCAGGGGATATTTCGAGCGGCGAGCCGCGGCAGGTGTCATGACCCGTCCTAATCCCAATGCTGTTCAGTTAAGCACTCACAATACAAGATATTGAGGGCTTTTGCCCATGACACACGCTGCATGTTGTGTCCGTGCATCCTATCTGAACCGTATTGGTCCTAATCCCTATCCGGCAGGTAGCGGAAGCGTCGTGCCAGGTCTCGGTGGGCGGTGATCGGCCCATATTCCGAAGCGAGAGTGAGAGTGCGGCCGGAACGGCCGTGACGGGTTGGAAAACCGCGAGAAAGGCTCGCGGCGCCCGTCATGGAGACCCGCCATGGCCACAGCAACCGCTGCCCGCTCCGCCTCCGACCGGACGAACCTCTATCAGGAGATCACCGACAGGATCATCGCCGAGCTCGAACAGGGCCGCGTGCCCTGGGTACAGCCGTGGGGCAGCACCGGCCTCAAGGCGCCGCTTGGCGTGCCGCAGAACGCCGCGACCGGCCGCAAATACGGCGGCATAAATATTCTCATTTTATGGAGCGCTGTCGCCGAGCGCGGCTTCTCGGGTCAGCGCTGGCTGACGTTTCGCCAAGCCCTCGCGCTCGGCAGCCATGTACGCAAAGGCGAGAAAGGCACCACGGTCGTCTTTGCCGACCGCTTCATTCCCGAGCGCGAGCGGGTGCGTGCCGAGGAAACAGGCGAGGAGCCGGAGGCCATTCCATTTCTCAAACGCTTCGTTGTCTTCAACACCGACCAATGCGAGGGCCTTTCTAACGAAGCCGCCCCGCCGCCGGAGCCGCTGCCCGAGCACCGGATCCTGCCGCAGGCCGAGGCGCTGATCCGCGCGACCGGCGCCGACATCCGCATCGGCGGCACCCGCGCCTTCTATGTGCCGAGCACCGATTACATCCAGGTGCCGCCGCCTGCGGCGTTCTTCGAGCCGATCAATTGGCACCGGACGGTCTGCCATGAGCTCGGTCACTGGAGCGGAGCCTCTCACCGGCTGAACCGCGATCTCTCCGGCTCCTTCGGCTCACCTAGCTACGCCCGCGAAGAGTTATGCGCGGAAATGACCGGCGCCTTCGTTTGCGCGGCCTTGTCGATCGTGCCGACGGTGCGGCACGCCGATTATCTCGGCTCGTGGCTGGACGTATTGCGCGAGGACAACCGCGCGATCATCCGCGCGGCGAGCGCCGCCTCGAAAGCCGCCGACTACCTGCTGGCCTTCCTCGAAAACAACCCCGCGGCGGCAGAGAAAGAGGCGGCCGCGGCGTGACGGGACAGGCGGACCCTCTCTCTTCAGCGGCAGCCCATGCGGCTCTGTAGGCGAGAGGTAGAGGGCCGAGAGGGATTTTCCGACGGGCTTCCCAGGGCAAGAGACGGCTCCTGCCCGCCCGTCGCAGGAAAACCTCCATGAGCAAAAGCTCCCGCCCCCTCTCGCTTCCCACAGCCGCGGAGCAGCCGGAGGAACCGGCCCCGGCTTCCGCCTCCGCCGTCTGCAACATCCCGCTCGACCGGCTCGTGCTGTCGCCCAAGAATGTGCGCAAGACACCGGCGACGCCGGCCGAGAATGCCCAGCTCAAGGCCCGCATCCGCGCCGCCGGCCTCAAGCAGAACCTCGTCGCGCACCGCGTGCCCGGCGCGGACGGCACCTACGCCGTCACCGCCGGCGGGCGGCGCTTCAAGGCTCTCCAGGAACTCGCGGCCGAGGGCGCCATCCCGGCCGATCTGAAGGTGCCGTGCCTGATCGAGGAACCGGAGGCGGCGCTCGAAACCTCGCTGATGGAAAACTGCTCGCATGCCGCCATGAACGCCGCGGACGAATTTCTCGCCATGGCGGCGCTGATCGATTCCGGACAGCCGGTCGATGCGATCGCCCGCCGCTTTGGCGTATCGGAGAAGCACGTGCGGCAGCGCCTGCGGCTCGGCAAGGTCGCGCCCGAACTGCTCGACGAATTCCGCGCCGGCGCATTCAGCCTCGAGATCCTCACCGCCCTCACCCTCGGCGCCGACCACGCGGCGCAGCTCGCGGTGTGGCGCCAGGTCAAGGACCAGAACTACATCTCGCCTCATACAGTGCGGCGCCTCCTGACCCAAAGCGCCGTCCCGCTCGACTCCTCACTTGGGGCGTTTGTCGGCGCCGCGGCCTACGAGGCCGCCGGCGGCCGCATCACGCGCGATCTGTTCAGCGGCGACGAGGACGGCTTCATGGATGACGCCGCGCTGGTGAACCGGCTGGCGATCGAGAAGCTCGAAGCGAAGGCTGCCGAATTGCGCCCGCACTGGGCCTGGACCAAGGCGGTGCTCGATCCCGACTACGGCTTCCTCGCGCATTACGGGCGCGTGCGCCCGCAGCCGGCGGAAGTGCCGGCCGAACTCGCGGCCGAAATCGAGCGCATCGAACAGCGTGCCAGCGAGTTCGAGGAGATGGACGGGGACGCATGGACCGACGAGCTGGCGGCCGAAGCGGCGCAACTCGAGGAACGTCGCACCGAGATCGACGAGACGATCGAGGGCCTGGCGGTTTACGCCGAGACGGACCGCGCCCTTTCCGGCGCCATCGTCACGATCGGTCCTGATGGGGATTTCCGCCTGTACGAGGGCCTCGTCGACCGCCCCGCGCGGCGCGGCGGGAGCGAGATCGATGCCTCCGAAAACCCGGATGACGGCGCCGAGCCGGCTTCCGACGGTTTTGATGATGCGCCACGTTCGCGGGGCGTCTCGCCGAGCGCCGAGTTGGCCCTGCGCAAGGCGTGCGGTTTTAGCCAAACGCTGGTCGACGATCTCAAGGCCTATCGCCTGCAGGTCACCCGGGCCTATCTGGCGGGGGATTTCGCGGTGGCGTTCGATCTGGCGCTCTATGCGTTGTGTATCGACCTGTTCTCGCTCGGCTATCGCGCGCTTCCGCTTGAGCTTCGGGCAACCGAGAGCCCGCTGAAGAGCACCCTCAACGATCTCGCCGGCACTCCGGCGGACCGCCTGCTGGAGGGGCAGCGGAAGACGCTCGCTCTCGATTGGCTCGAACTGCCGGACGCGCAGGCCTTCGCCGCGCTCACCGCGTTGCCGGCCGAGGAGAAGCAGCGTCTGTTCGCCTGGTGCATCGCCCTCTGCCTGAAGCCGCAGCTGGCGATCGAGGACCGCGCCGACCCGGTCATCGAAGCCGCCGGCCGCAGGCTCGCGATCTCGTTTGCCGAATGCTGGCGGCCGACCGCGGCCAACTATTGGGGCCGGGTGAAAAAGGCGCACAGCCTTGCAACCGGCCGACAGATCCTCGGCGAGCGCTGGGCGCGGGATCATGCCGAGGACAAAAAGCCGGCGCTCGCTGCCGCGCTCGAAGCGGCATGCGATCCCGCTTCGGGCATCGCCTGCATCGGTGTCGGCCAGGCGGAACGCGAGGACGCCGCCAACTGGCTGCCGCCCGGCATGGCCTATGACAGCGGCGGGATCGGCGAAGCCGACGATTCATCGCAGCAGCGCCCCGGCGAGAATCGGGCGGACCTCGAGGCGGATGCGATCGCTCCCATCGGCAGCGATACGGAAGAGGATGATGCCGGCGAGATCACCGGCGTGGCCGATGAATTGCCGGCCTTTCTGATCGGGGACGAGCCTGAGGGCATGGCGCTCAACGAGGCTTCGGTGCCCTGACGCGCATTTACGGAACGGGGACCGCGTGCCGGCGGGCGCGCGGCCTCCGCCAAAAGTGAGAGGGCAACCGGAAAGGAGCGAACCGGACCGGAATAGAGAGCGCCTGGCCGGTTCATCCCGCCCGCGCTCCCGGAAGCCTCTCCGTGCATGACATCGATCTGACTCACCACAAAGGCTCGGTCCTTTCAGTGTTCCGCGACAGCGAGGGGATCGTCCTCTCGCGCTCAACCCACGGCCAAATGGTCATAGGGTCGGTTCTGACCCTCACCGACAATGAAGCGCGCGCGCTGATCAAGGTGCTCGGCGCCGAACTTCCCAATCCGGAGTAGGATCCATGGCAACCGTCACCCGCGGCAGCGCCGGCCCGTTCGCCGAGCGCTACCAATACGATTCCAGGATCTGCACGCCGGCAAAGGGCTGGGCGCAGCTCGATACCGGGCAGGATGCCAGCTACTACGGCAACTGGATCAACCCTTTCAGCTTCGAGCTGCTGTGCTTCGCCGAGGGGGATCTCGACCATACGAAGTGCGACGGCGAAGAAGACTTCGCCAGGACGGTGCGCGAATGCATCGCCTGGCACAAGGAGCACGGCCACTGGGACCGATACTCCGGCATCGATCCCGGCGCCTCCAACCCCGCAATCGCCGAGGCCTTCGAGAGGATGGGGCTCGGCGAGTTCCTGCATTGAACCCTGACAGGGAGGCGACAATGAAAGCACGGGTCTGTTTCGAGTTCGAGCTGGAACCCGAGGCGCCTGACAGAGAGGCAAGCCGCGATTCCTATGATCGGGCTGCCAGCGCTGCGGAGGAGGCGATCGAGCATCACCTCATCGGCAACGGTTTTCTGCCGGACGATCTGTCGCTCGACTGCTGGAGTATCGGCTCAGAGGTCATCGACCCATCAGAGGGGGATGATCATGGCTAAACCCGAAATCCGCAAGTTTCTGACCGTATCGTCGGCCTACCTGCCGCGCACGGTTTACGACCGGCTGCAGAACCATCCCGAGCAGCAGTTTGCCGGGGATTACGGTGTCATCCTCTATGCGCCGGACTCCTTCAGCAAGGCTGACGGCACCCGCTGGCCACGGCCGGTCGAGCGCCTGCTCCTCCATGCCCGGCGCAAGCTCGATTGCAGCTACGTCCTGTTCGATGTCGATGGCGTGGAGCTTGACGGCTTCCCTCTCCCGGAAAAGGAGAACTGATCCAATGCCGCTGAAGCAATTCAAGAGCCCCACTGGCGCGCGGATTATCGGCACCCTGGAGACGGTGCCCGGCGTCGCCCTGATTGCCGGCTTCGACCCCGACACGGGCGAGGCCGAGTATGAGGGCGAAACCATGATGTTCTGGAACGACCAGGCGACCGTCAAGCGCGGCGGCAAGGTGGTCTTTGTCGACGCCGCCCACGAGGAATGGACGCGCGATCAGCTCGTCGAGATCCCCGAGGCCAGGGAAGAAGCCAAGCGATAAAGCGCTTCGTCATATACGGCAAAGAAAGGGGGATGGCGGCGCCATCCCCTCTTTGGCAACCAATAAGAACAGGAAGGCCGCCATGCTGCCCAGGAATAAAGTGTGCGCGGCATGCAGCCGCGCCGTTTACAGCCATGTGATTGCAATCATCGATCACGACGGAGGCCTCAGCATCTCCGACGATGCCGAGAACCTCGTCGGAGACCTGGCCCAGCAGGGATTCGACCTCACGAAATACCGGATCATCCAACCTGTGAAGTGGAATGGCGCACCCTGGCGTGCCGCTCGCCCGTAAGGGTGGTCCACTCGCCCGCGTGCCCGCAACAGGCTCCGAGCCAACGGGGGATGGCTGACAAGAGCGAGAGGCCGGCCGGGAAAGGATGAACGCGATGGGCAAAGAGAGCGCCCGCCGGGTTCTCCTTTCTCCTGCTTCCGGAGGCACAAGCATGCGCGCGATCGTCATCAATGCCGAGGACCGCACGATTACCGAAACCGATCTCAACGTTTCGCTCGCATCCCTGCAGCAGATCGTCGGCGGGATGATCGAGCCGGTCACTCTTGGCCTCGACGGCATTCATCATTGTTATGTGAACGAAGAAGCTCTGCTCGATCACCCGCAGTATTTCTTCATGTTCCGGGGCGGCCATCAGCCGCTCGCCGGCAATGGCGTCATCCTCTCCTTGACCGAGGAGGGCGAGGAGGCGCCTTGCACCCTCCCGCTCGAATGGGTCGCGGAGCGGGTCGACTTCATGGACCTGCACGCCGTGCGGCTCTGGGCGCGCGGCCATTAAACGGCGGGCCGGCAAAGAGCGCTTGCCGGACAACCTTTCGCCGCCGGGGCGGCTTCGGCCGCCCTGTCCTTTTTTTTCCTCTCACGCCAATTTCTGGAGACCGATCATGACCGACAACCCGATCACGCCGGGCACACCTGACTCCGGCTACTTCCAATACCTGGCTGAGGAGCGCGCCTATGCCGAGCGCAACGAAGGCCTGCGCCCGGCCAACAAGACCGCTCTCTTTGAGGCGCTGGCCAGCTCCGGCATCACCTCCGTCCTCGTCCGCTTCGATGGCGAGGGCGATAACGGCCAGATCGAGGAGATCGACGCCGTTTGCGGCGAGGCGCCGGCGGAACTGCCGTCCGGCGAGATCGAACTCGCCGAACCCGTCTGGGGCAGCACCGAGATCCGGCGCACCACCCTCTCCGTTTCCGATGCGATCGAAACGCTCGCCTACAACCTCCTCGAAGAGACGCACGGCGGCTGGGAAAACGGCGACGGGGCCTGGGGGGATTTCACGTTCGATGTCGCGGCTCGGTCGATCACCCTCGCCTACAACGAGCGCCACATGGAATCCGACTACTCCGAGCACGTATTCTGAAGGAGAGGGAAATGGCCCACTGCTATTATCACGCGCTGTCCTCGGTAAAAAAATGGGGCGGCACGGTCGAGGACTACTTAGATCTGCACCAGTGGTTTGACCAGTCGAAGAAGCTGGTTGCGGATTTCAGGCATCGTGCTCTCAGACACCACACAGAAGGTATATTCCTCCTGGAATCACTATACGGGCCCACGCGAACGATTTCAACCGGCCGCGTTGTGCCGGTGCGGCTGATCGGGGAAACGCACGTGCGAGAAGACCTCGGCTTCATCCCGAACTTTGCCGATTGGGTGCGCAGGATCCGCCCCGAACCCTGGATGGGCCGCGCCCGGCCGATCCACTGCGAAGTCGATCCGTTCGCTGTCGCCGGCTGATCCTCTTCCCGATCGCTCACTCCGCGAAGACCCGGCCTTGCGCCGGGTTTTCGCATTTCAGGAGATCATCGTCATGGCGAATTACTGGCTGCCCACCGTCATTCAGCAGACAATCCCCGAGGCTGATATGACGCCGATCGAGCCGACGCTTTCATGATGCCTCCTTTCTTGATCGTCTGGTGTGTCGCAGGCGCTCGCGAAGGTGGGTGATCTGTCCCTCGGAAAGATCGATTTGCCAGGGTAGCCCCTTCACCAGCTGCCGCCCGCGCACCAACCCGCGCGCGAGATACTTGAAGACGGTCTGCGGCGTGATGCCGAGCGCCGCCGCGGCGCCCTGGATCGAATAGGTGCCGTCGGGCCAGCGCGGCGGGTTCGCGCTCATCCCATTGATCTTCACCGTCGCAAGGCCAAAGCGTTTGCGCAGCAGCCAGGCGGTCTTGCCGGTGAAGGCGCGGCCATACGCACCGACAAAACCCTCCCGGTTCAGCACCGCTGCGATCTCCTTGTCCATCTTGCCGGCGCTGTTGAGCGCGGTCACGCGCCGGCGCAGCCGATCGAGACCGACGTATTCGCGGTAGGTATGGACGCACCGCCGCACACAATGCTCGCTGGTCGCTCCCGTCTGCCACACGATCTTGAGCCACACCTGGCCCGGCACGCGCTTCCGGTCGAGAACCACCTCGCGGATGACAAAGCGCAACAAGCGCTTGCGTTCGGCCGCGATGGTCGTCGCTGCATGCCAGATCCGCGGCAGGTTCTCGCCCAGAGTTTGCAGCGCTACCCGATCGGCCTCATTCAAGACGAGCGGCTCGGCCAGGCGCCAGCGCTCGTAGTCCTGTTCAATCGCTTCGGCGGCGCGCAGCTTCTCCTCCCAGGCCCGTTCCAGCGAGCGCGCCACCAGGCGGTTCTCGGGTTCGACCGCGTCGTATTGGCGGCGTGCCCGTTCGGCCTCATAACGGGCGCGTTCGCGCCGCAAGGCCCATTGCTTCTCCAGCCGGCGCGCTTCCTCCTGCAACTGCCCGAGTGCCGCGACGGCGATGGCGATCCAGTCGGGGGTCAGGGCGTCAAGAAGCGTGCGCTCGATAAAGGTGTCGATCGGCAAGGCGCGCACGTCCTGGCAGATCGGGCCGGCGCTGAAGTCGCGATCGGTGCGGCAGCAGTAGACCGGGTACTCGCCGTTTGCGCCGGTGTAGTGCAGGCTCATCCGTCGCCCGCAGCGCCCGCACAGGGCGATGCCTTGCAGCAACGCGCTGCCCCGGAGCGGCGCACCGGCATGACCGGCCGCGTGGCGATAGGAGTTGTCCACCATGCGCCGCTGGTTGGCCATGAACGCCTCCCAGGAGATATAGCCGGGATGCGCCGCCGGCAGACACACCGCCCACGCGCCGAGGGCGACCTTGGTCCTCGCCGAGCGCGCTCCGCTCCGTCGCCGCACCGGGTCCACCTGCCGGCGGCCATAGACATACGCCCCGGCATAAGCCGGGTTTTGCAGGATGAGCCGGACCCGCGCGGTGTCGGCCTCGCGCCACACCACCTCATGCGGCGCCGGGCCGCGCAGCACGCGCACCGGCAGCGGCAGATCGTGGGCACGCAGGTAGCGCATCACCCCGCGCGCGCTCTGCAGTTCGGCGAACTTGGCAAAGACCAGCTGCACGCGCGCCTGGACCTCCTCGTCGGGGTTGCGGATGATCGCCCCCGCGCGGTCGTAGGCGAACCCGGCCGGCAAATGCATCCGCAACTCGCCGCGCGCCGCTTTTTGAAGTTCACCCTGGTGCAGGCGCAGGCGGATCTGGTGCAGCTCGGCTTCGCTCATGATCCCCGATAGGCCGAGCAGCAGGCGGTCGTGATAAGCCCCCGGATCATAGAGGCGCTCGCCGTCGGCCAGAATCACGCCAAACAGCGAGCACAGTTCGAGAAGCTGGTGCCAATCGCGATTGTTGCGCGCCAACCGGGAGGCGTCGAGACTGAGCACAAGACCGGCGTTGCCCAGCCCGATCTCGGCGATCAGCCGCTGAAAACCGTGCCGCTCGGCGCTCTCTGCCCCCGACTTGCCGAGATCCTCGTCGATGACGTGGACGCGCTCGCGCGGCCAACCGAGACTGACGGCGCGGTCGACGAGACGATACTGCAACTCGGTGCTTTCCTGGTTCTGGCGGACCTGGGTGAGCGAGGATTGGCGCACATAGACGTAGGCGAGCTTGGCGCGGTGCGCGGCGCTCACCCGCTCGTCAGCGCTGTTCGCGGCGCTCAGCACGGGAGGTCTCCATCACCGCGCGGCTTTCCGGTGCCATCCGCCGCAGCAGGTCGCCGAGAAGGCGGGCGATCTGGGTTTGCGTTTCGCTCGGCAGGTCCGGCCAGGGCCGCAACCGCTGCGACGCGGGTGGGACAAGGCGGGGCGGATGCGGCAACGGGGGAGGAGCAGTCGTCACAGGTCACCTCCTCGACGGGAGCGGCGAGGCGGGCGACGATATGACGGGCCAAGGGAAGCAGCGTGCCGACGCTGACAGGAAAACCGTTACGTAACGAAAGGACAGGGGCGAGCGGCAGGGTCTCCGACGGCTCGGCGAGATCGGTGCTCGAACGGTGCAGCGAACGGCGGCGCCCGTCCGACAGCGCGACGACGACATAGGCCGAGCCGATCGTCGAGCGTGGCGACACCAGCCGCAGCCGCTGACCCGACAAGGCGTGACGCGGGTCCGTTACGGTGACGTGGGACACCAGTCCGTCAAGAATGGTGGCAGCCTGCGGTGTCCGGGGAGCGGCTTCTGCTGACGCAGATTTTCAGCTCGGAGCCTGACGGCGACGGCCTCTATTTCTACGCCGAGGAGGGTCCCTCGGACCTCGCGGTGGCCGACCGCGGCGAACTCGAAAAGGCACTCGCCGCATCCCGCAAAGCCGGCGACAGCAGGGCCGCCCATCATGTTGCCAACTGCCTTGCCCAATATCCAGCCGATGAGGCCGAAGTCGAAATCGATCTCAGCGGCGCCATCTCCTGGGAGACTTTTGTTCAGGACATCGTGCGCCGCTCGCCGCGGCTGCGCTATGTCAGCGTAATCTCGTCCTTCAATTGTTCAAAGCCGCGGCCGGACGGATTTGGCGGCTTGGCGGTGCTGATCACGGCCGCGTGCATTTTCGGCAAATCCACCGACGATCTGATCGCGGAGTTCCTCAAGGAGGCGGGCATCGACGCCTGAGGACATCCGCCTTCCTCTCCCGCGGGAGAGAGAGGGCAGCAGAAAACGGGCGAGCCCGGAAGGCGGCGAGAGAGCACCCCGCCGGGCCTCCCCCGGATCGCTGCGTGTCCGGGGGTTTCAGCCCACTGTCTCTGCTCTCGGAGATCCTCTCGATGACCGGCATCACGCCAGCCCAGACACGCGCGCATCTGCGCCAATACCATTTTGCGCACATTCACCCCGCGATCACCGCCGAACGGGTCGCCGACGCGGTCGAGCGCGAACTCGTCTGTCTCGATAATCCGGGCTTCTGCCTTGCTTGCGGGGCGGAGGCCGGGGGCGTCGAGCCGGACGCCGAGCAGTACGAATGTGAGAGCTGCGGTGAGGCGGCCGTGTACGGCGCCGCCGAAATCCTGATCGCCATCGCCTGACCGGTCGGAAAAGCCGCCGGGCCGGGCGCCTCGCCGGACATCCGGGGCGGAGACAAGGAATGGAAGGGGCCGTTCGGAAAAATCTTCACGAGCGCCGCGAGCTGGCAATCGTCAACACGCGAAAGACGCTCGTCTTTGCCCTCTATCAGCTCGAGGAGGCGACAAAATACCCGGATCTGACCTGCCCTGACGCACGCCGCGCCCTTATCCACGCTAGGAGGGCGATCGAAGACGCCGCTCTCTTTGCAGATTTTGGCATCGATGGGAGGCGCTGAGCCATGACGCTGAAAGAGGTGAAGCGCTGCATCGCGCTCCTGGAACGATACGATCGTCGCGAACTCCGGCGCGAGAAGGCCGTGCATCACGCCTACGATCATCCAGGCGCCGGAGCCGCCGACCGGGAGATGGCGGTTGCGGAGAACTGGGGCGAGAAGACGCGCGCGGCCTGGAATGCGGCCATGAAAATCCTGCGGCGCGAAGCAGGGGAGAAGTGAGCGATGGCCAATCACCCCGATCGCGCCACGCCGGCGCCGCTTTACCGCGTAGAGCAAGGAATAGCGCACGCGGATCAGATCGGTTGGCGCTATTGGGAGGATTACCGCGACCGCACGGCGGCGCTGGCCGAGGCCCGGCGCCTCGGTTTCGCCCGTGTGCTCGAGTTGCGCCAGATTGCCGAGTTTCGCAACGGGCGCCGTTGGCCGCCGGCGCCGCCGAAACCCTGATCGCCATCGCCCGACCGGTAGAAAACGCCACCGGGCGCCCCGCCGGAGATCCGGGGCGGAGACAAGAAATGCCAAAGCTTTCCGATGCCATCACGGCCGCGATCCGCGACGTGCCGGCCAGCCGCTTGCCGGTCGTTTTTATCGGGCGCGAGCCGCGCCTGCTTGGACAGATCGAGCACACCGAAAGCATTGAGCGCATCAGGATGCTTGTTGACCCGATGCTTTTTGCGGCGCGCCTCAGCACGACATACATTTCGCGCGCGCAACTCGATAACGGCCGCATCCTCGTCATTGCCCACGGTTGAGCGGCGGGCAGGCGGCAACAGGGTGAGCCGCTAATCGCCGTCTATCGGCGCAAAATCTCATATGCCGGCAACTCCAGGGTCCGCGCCGCAGACCCTTATTCATTTTCATTCGAAATCCTGGTCGCCATCGCCTGATCGACCGGGATTGCCCTGTCGACGGCGGAGCGGGTCGTCCCTGAAGTCCATAAGGGGGACCCGCGCATCGCGGAGCGACCGCCACGAGTCTGGCGGAGCGATGCGCGGGGAATAATTGTGGACCCTCGGGGGCGAGCCGCGGCGGTTCCAAGGTGCCGGCCGGACTCATACGGCGCCGCAAGAGACCCGGGCGCAATCGCAAAATCCATATCCTCGACAACTCCAGGGCCCGCAGCGCGGGCCCTTTTTCATTTCGACGGCTCCGCCGAGCCTGCCCGAGAGGAAAAGCAAGGCCGTGAGCGGGTGAATCCGGAAGGAGACGAGAGAGCGCCCGACCGGGTTCCCTGACCTCGCTCTCGGAGCTCCCTCCCATGCCGGCAATTCTTCCCGCCGCGGCGCAGCCCGCGGCCACGCTCCCGCTGTTCCCCTCTTCCGCCGTACCCGACAAGGCCTCGGGTCTCGTCCATGCCGCGACCCTGCTCGCGCAGTTGCTGGGGCAAGGCCGCCCGCTCGACAGCCGCGCCCTGCGCGCCGCGATGGAGGCTGCCTTCAGCGGCAGCGATGCGGAAGGGGTCTGGGTGTGGAAGGACGCCTACGAGGCGTGCGAAGCGGCGCAGGTGCTGTTCCTGCGCAAGTTCGGCGCGGCGATGCGGGCCCGCGCGGGCTCGGCCGCGGCGATGCTCGACATGCTCGCGCGCCTCATCGCGCAGCTGCCGTCGCAGACGCGCCGCTCGGAGGAATCCGAGCACCTGCAGCAGTTCTCGACCCCCGTCACGCTCGGCTTTGTCGCCGCGCAAGCCGCCGTACTGACCTCGGCCGATGTCGTGCTCGAACCCTCGGCCGGGACGGGATTGCTCGTGATCTTCGCCGAGCTGGCCGGGGCGCGGCTCGTCCTCAACGAGATCGCTGACACCCGCGCCGGACTGCTCGGGCGCCTCTTCCGCGACACCCCGCTCACCCGCCACAACGCCGAGCAGATCCACGACCGCCTCGACGCCGCGATCCGGCCGAGCGTGGTGCTGATGAACCCACCCTTCTCGGCCTCGCCGCATGTCGAGAAGCGCTTTGCCGAGGCCGCCTTCCGCCATGTTTCCTCGGCCCTCGCTCGCCTCGCCGAGGGCGGACGCCTTGTCGCGATCACCGGCCACAATGTCGGCCCCGAGGGGCCGGGCTGGCGCGAGAGCTTTGTGCGCCTGCAGGAGAAGGGCCGCGTCGTGTTCAGCGCGGCGATCTCGGGCCAGGCCTATGCGCGCCACGGCACGACGATGGACACGCGGCTGACCGTGATCGACCGCGTCCCGGCCGGGGACCCCCGCGTCTTCCCGCCGTCGCCGGGAATAGCCGCCACTCCGTCCGACCTGCTCGCGTGGATCAGCCGCTTCGTCCCACCGCGCCCGCCGGTCGCCGCCGCCTCCCCGCTTTCCAACCCCCGCGTGTTCCCTCTGCACGCGCCCGGCGCCGCAAAGCCAAAAGTCCCTCCGCCACCTGCTCCCCGTCCGGCGCCGGTCCCGGCCTTTATCGAACTCGCCTACGAGACCCGCGATTGGACGCCCGATCCCTCCGCGCGCCTGACCGCCAGCCTCTACGAGGGCTACGCGCTGCAATCGATCCATATTCCCGGCGCACACCCGCACCCGACAAAGCTCGTGCAGTCGGCGGCGATGGCCGCGGTCGCACCGCCGCGTCCTTCCTACCGGCCGCATCTGCCGCCACGCCTGATCGCCGAGGGCATCCTCTCAGACGCGCAGATCGAGAGCGTCATCATGGCCGGCGAGGCGCATTCGGGCCATCTCGCCGGCTCGTACACGGTCGACGAGACCTGGGACATCGTGCTGGCCGCGCCTGCCGATGGCAGGGACGCGGTGCGCTTCCGGCGCGGGTGGTTTCTCGGCGACGGCACCGGCGCCGGCAAGGGCCGCCAGGTCGCGGCAATCATCCTCGACAACTGGCTCAAGGGCCGCCGCCGGGCTGTGTGGATCTCGAAGTCCGACAAGCTGATCGAGGATGCCGAGCGCGATTGGACGGCTTTGGGCGGCGAGCGCTCCGCCCTCGTGCCACTGTCGCGCTTCCGCCAGGGGGCGCCCATCACCCTCGCCGAGGGCATCCTCTTCGCCACCTACGCGACATTGCGCACGCAGGAGCGCGGCGAGAAGGCGAGCCGCGTCCGGCAGATCGTCGACTGGCTCGGGGCAGGCCCCGGCTCGGGGGCCGGGGCACGCTTTGACGGTGTTGTCGTCTTCGACGAGGCGCACGCGATGGCCAATGCCGCCGGAGACAAGAGCCAGCGCGGCGAGAAGAATCCGTCACAGCAGGGCCGGGCGGGTCTGCGCCTGCAGCACGCGCTGCCCGAGGCGCGCGTTCTCTACGTCTCGGCCACCGGCGCCACGACCGTGCAGAACCTCGCCTATGCTGCCCGGCTGGGCCTGTGGGGGACCGGTGACTTTCCGTTCGTGACCCGCGCCGAGTTTGTCGCGGCGATGGAGAAGGGCGGCGTCGCCGCGATGGAGGTGCTGGCCCGCGACCTGAAGGCACTCGGCCTCTATGCCGCCCGCTCATTGTCCTTTGAGGGCATCGAGTACGAGATCGTCGAGCATCGCCTCACGGACGAGCAGGTCCGCATCTACGACGCCTATGCCGATGCCTTCCAGATCATCCACCGGAACCTGAACGAGGCGCTGAAGGCCGCCAACATCACAGGCACCAGCGGCGATACCTATAACCGCAACGCCAAATCCGCCGCGCGCTCGGCCTTCGAAAGCAACAAGCAGCGCTTTTTCAATCATCTTCTGACGGCAATGAAGTGTCCGACCCTGATCGCCGCCCTGCAACGCGATCTCGATGAGGGCCATGCCGCTGTCGTGCAGATCGTCTCGACAAACGAGGCCTTGCTCGACCGCCGGCTCGCGCAAATCCCGACCTCGGAATGGAGCGATCTTTCGGTTGATATTACTCCCCGTGAGTATGTACTCGACTATTTAACCCACTCGTTCCCGACGCAGCTCTTCGAGCTGTTCACCGACGACGAGGGCAACCTGCACTCCCGCCCCGCCTACGACGAGGGCGGCAATCCTGTCATCTCGCGCGAGGCGGTCGAAAGGCGCGACCGGATGATCGAGCACTTGGCGTCCCTGCCGCCGGTGCAGGGCGCACTCGACCAGATCCTGCATCGCTTTGGCACCGAGACTGTCGCCGAGGTTACCGGCCGTTCGCGCCGCATCGTGCGGCGGGATGACCGGCTCTGCGTCGAGACCCGCCCCGCCTCGGCGAATTTCGCCGAGACCAGCGCCTTCATGGACGACGAGAAGCGCATTCTCGTCTTCTCCGACGCCGGCGGCACCGGGCGCAGCTACCACGCCGATCTCGGGTGCAGGAACCAGCGCCTGCGCGTCCATTACCTGCTGGAGCCGGGCTGGAGGGCCGACACTGCAATTCAGGGCCTCGGGCGCTCGAACCGCACCAACCAGAAGCAGCCGCCGGTCTTTCGCCCGATCGCCACCGATGTCAAGGGCGAGAAGCGCTTTCTCTCGACGATCGCGCGCCGCCTCGACACCTTGGGCGCGATCACCCGCGGGCAGCGCCAGACCGGCGGTCAGGGCCTCTTCCGCGCCGACGACAATCTCGAAAGCGCCTATGCCAAGGCGGCGTTGCGCCAATTCTACCAGCTGATCCATGCCGGCCGGGTCGAGGGCTGCTCGCTCAGCGAATTCGAGGAGGCGACCGGTCTCGATCTGACCGACGAGGACGGCTCCTTGCGCGAGGAATTGCCGCCGATCACGCAGTTCCTCAACCGCATCCTGGCGCTACGCATCGCCTTGCAGAACCGGCTCTTCGCCGTCTTCGAGGATCTCCTGGAGGCGCGCATCGAGGCGGCGACCGCGGCCGGCACATACGATGTCGGGGTAGAGACGCTTCTCGCCGAGAGCTTCTCCGTCGTCGAGCGCACCACCGTCCATACTCACGCCGCCACCGGCGCCGAGACGCGCTGCTATCGCGTGCTGCGCCGCGACCGCAACCGCCCGCTGCCGCTCGAGGAGGCCCTTGCGCTGGCGCGCGGCACCGGCGCCCGGCTGGTGGTCAATGAGCAGTCGCACCGCGCCGCGGTGCAGGTGCCCGCCGCCAGCCTGATGAACGACGACGGCACCGTCGAGCCACGCACCCGGCTGATCCGGCCGATGGGGCGCGAAACCCTGACCCGCGACGAGTTCAACCGCTCGCACTGGCGCGCGGTCACGCCCGAGCATTTTGCGCCGCTGTGGGAGGCCGAATGCGCCAAGGTGCCGGAATTCTCCGAGAGCGAATTCCACGTCATCACCGGCCTCCTGCTGCCGATCTGGGACCGGCTGCCGTCCGACAGCCTGCGCGTCTATCGCTTTGCGGCCGATGACGGCGAGCGCGTGATTGGTCGTCTCGTCACGCCGGAAGCCCTCGCCCGCGTTTATGAGGGACTCGGTGTCACCGGAGCGCCCGGCCTGTCGCCGGAGGAGGCTTGGGATGCCGTCCGCGAGCGCGGCGCGGTGCTCGACCTTGCCGGCGGGCTGCAAATCCGCCGCGCGCTGGTGATGAACGCCTGGCGCGTCGAGCTCGCCGGCTTCTCCGGCGGCGCGGTGCCCCAGTTCAAGGCGCTCGGTCTCACCTCGGAGATCATCGCCTGGCGCCTGCGGCTCTTCCTGCCCGTCACCGAGGAGGGCGGGCCGACGCTGCTGGCCACCCTCTTCGAGCGCCATCCGCTGTTGCGCGTCCATGCGCGCTCCGCCGCGGACTGACCGCGACTGCGAGCCGTGTCATGGCCAGCGCCGCCGCTCTGGCGCACCGCCTCGCGCGCGATGCCGAGGCGGTGTGCCGCCATTACCTGTCTCAAGGCCGCCGCTCGGGCCGCTACTGGCTCTGCGGCGACGTCATGAACACCCCGGGGCGCAGCCTTTATGTCCGCCTCGCCGGTCCCGGCATTCCCGGCAGATGGACCGATGCCGCGACCCTGGAGCACGGCGATCTCCTCGACCTGATCGCCCTCAACCGCGGCTGCGGCACCCTGAGTGCGGCGATGGCGGAGGCCCGCGCTTTCCTCGCCCTGCCGCGGTCCTCCAGGCCGAAGGAGCCTTTGCCGCCTGCCCGCAGCGGCTCCCCCGAGGCTGCCCGCCGTCTGTTCCGCGCCGGCCGGCCGATTCCCGGCACGCCGGCCGAGGCCTATCTGCGCGCCCGTGGTATCACCGGCCGGCTCGACTGGCCCGCCCTGCGCTTCCACCCCGCCGCCTGGTATCGCGAGAGCCCCGAGGCACCACGCCGGTCCTGGCCGGCCCTCCTCGCCGCCGTCACCGACAGCGACGGTACGATCACCGGGATCCTGCGCACATGGCTCGATCCGCATCGTCCGGCAAAAGCGCCGATCGCCGAGCCGCGCCGGGCGCTGGGGCATCTGCTCGGCAACGGCGTGCACTTCGGCTCCGTCTTGGATGTTCTCGCCGCCGGCGAAGGCATCGAGACCGTGCTCGCGCTCAAATCCGTGCTGCCCGTCCTGCCGATGATCGCCGGGCTGTCGGCCAACCACCTCGCCGCCCTCGCCTTCCCGCCGACGCTGCGCCACCTCTACGTCGCGCGCGACAACGATGCGGCCGGCCGCAGGGCGGCGGAGCGGCTGCACGAGCAGGGGGTGGCAGCCGGCATCGAGGTGCACGACCTCGTGCCGGTGCACGGCGACTTCAACCTCGACCTGTGCCGGCTCGGCCCTGCGGCCCTGCTCGGGCACCTCGCGCCGCAGCTCGCCCCGGCCGACCGGGTGCGTCTTCTGTCCCGCGATCCCACCGTGAATGCAGGCGGGTCAACTTGAGCGTCATCGTCCGGATCCGGCCGGAAGGGAGAGCGGGTGCCGGTCGTGCCGGCAGGCTGCCCCTGCTGACCGGAGGGGGCCGCGCCGGCGGCCTTCCCGAGCGGGCGATCTGCCGGAGGCGCGGCGGGCTGGCAATGGCGCGCGCCGGAAATTTTCCGCCGCCGGGCCAGAGGCCCGGCTTTGCAGCGCGAGGCAAAATTTCCGGCCCGCTGCCATCCTCCGCGTTGCTGCGGCCCTTGCCGCCCCCGCGAAAGAGCACGGGGACGGCCGCGGGTGCCGTCCCGCCCCGCCCCCGGCGGGCGATCGCCGTGAAGGCCGCGATGGGCGCGGCCGGACCGGCAGAGAGGCACCCGCCATGACCCACAACGACACCACCCTTCCCTTTGAAACCGATCCCGACACCGAGTCGCACGCCGCCTCCCCGACCGCGCATCTCCTCGCCGAACTCGCCCTCTACGGCCATCGCCCTGGCGCCGACGAGCCCGATCCGCGGCCCCTGCCCGAACCCGAGGCCGCCCAGACCCAACTCAACGCGGTGGTCGAGGCGCTCAGCACCCTGCTGACCGGCACAAGGCTCGAGGACGATCTCGCCGACGTCCTGTGGTCCTTTGTCAACCTGTTCCACCGCAAGATCGACCGCCTCGAAGCCGAGCTTGACCGCAACGAGCAGGCGCAGAAGCACAGCCAGACCGAGCAGGACGGCTCCGAGGTCAAGTCCGTCGAACTCGAACGCCTGATCGCCGAGGGCCTCAGCCTGATCGAGCGCCGCAACGCCTTCGAATTCTTCCGCGACCACGCCGCCGAGCTGTTCGAGATCGAGACCGCCTCGACCTGGCGCCCGCGCGCCGGCTCGATGGTCAGCCATCGCACCCTGACCGCCGCGATGATCGACAGCCGCGACTTTCTCGCTGCCCGCCGCCGCGCCGATGCGCAGGTGCTCGCCCCGTCTGGCCCGCGCATCGCCTTCACCGGCGGCGCCGAGTGCAACGATCACGAGCGCATCTGGGCCGTGCTCGACAAGGTGCGCGCCAAGCATCCAGACATGGTGCTGCTGCACGGCGGCTCTCCGAAGGGCGCCGAGCGCATCGCCGCCTGCTGGGCCGATAATCGCAAGGTGCCGCAGGTCGTCTTCAAGCCCGACTGGAACCAGCACAAGAACGCCGCCCCGTTCAAGCGCAACGACCGGATGCTCGAAGCCCTGCCGATCGGCGTCGTCGCCTTCCCCGGCTCCGGCATTTCCGCCAACCTCGCCGACAAGGCGAAAAAGCTCGGCATCCCGGTCCTGCGCTTCGACCAGTCGGCCCCCCACGGGTCCGGCCAAAGGCCGGCCCGAGGACAGGCTCCGGCCGAGGGCGGCGCCGCGTAGGCGCCGTCCCCTCGTCTATTCATCAGCCGTTAGCAGCCGGTGAGCCACACCGGCGGTCGCCGGCGTCTGTTGGACCGGCCTCCTATCCTTTCCCCGTCGCTTGTCGTGCCCTGTCGTCGGTGCCGATGCCCCGGATGAGCCCCGCTCCTCGGCCGTCAGCGCCACCGGCCGCGTGCGGCCAGGCTCCTGCGGGCGCGACGGCGCGCAACAGCAAAGCAGAGCTGCCCCGGTGTCTCCCGGCGAAAGCCGGGACCAAGCGCCGCGGCACACCGCGAGATCGCTGCACCAACCGGATACCGCACATCCTCACCATCCCGACCGTTCGACGGCGGCGCGATCGCCAAAACCGGGATGGGCATCGTCATCGTCCTCTCGACAGGACACGCGGCCACGTGGCGGTCCGCTCCCATCCGGCGCCGATCCAGAGCTCCACCACGAGCCGCTGTTGGGATGCCGGGTTGCCCCATTCGGCCGGACGGACCCTGACATTCGCATCCGATCCTGACCGCACGGCGGCTGTGCCTTCCCCGCCGGTTCGATGCCGTGCGCCACGCTTGTCTCCTTGCTGCTGAGGCCCGCTCCCCTTCGGCCTTGCTTGCTGGCGGATCTGGCACCGGGGTGCGGGCGCGCCCCTTCGACAAGCTCAGGACGCGCCCCGGCCTCGATCCCGCAACGGCCGGTCTGCGACTTTCTTCCCCTGCGCGACCCCGCGCGCCAGGTCGCGCGGGGTCGCGCATTCCTCGCGGCACAAGAAAGCCTCGCCCGACCGTCCTCCGCGTTGCTCCGGCCGCATAGCGGTGCGGGCCGGCCGCCCCGGCGCCTCTTGACCGCCATCAAGGCCGCAAGGGGCGGCCCTGATCCAGCAGGAGACGACTATGGCTCAGATCGGCACTTTCACGCGCAACGAGGACGGCTCGCTGGTCGGTTTCATCAGGACCCTCAGGCTCAATGCCAAGGTCCGTTTCGTTCCGACCGACAAGGACAACGACAAGGCCCCCGACCTGCGCGGCTACGTCGGGGCTGTCGAGGTCGGCGCCGGGTGGAAGCGCACCGCCCGAGAGACCGGCCGCGAGTTCTTCTCGGTGAAGCTCGACGACCCCTCTTTCCCGGCCCCGATCTACGCGAGCCTCGTGGAGGTCGAGGACGGATACGCGCTGATCTGGTCGCGCCCGGACCGCTGACCGCGGCGATGGCGGCGCCCCGGCCAACACCGGGCGCCGCCGCTCTTTTTCGATGAAAAAGGAGCAGCATGGGTGCGACACGCGATGTCGTAATTTTGCCGGACGGTGCCGCGTCTCTCGCACCTGCCGGGAACGACGGGTTCATCGAATTCGCCCAACTCTGCACCAGGCTCGCCGGCCGGGCCGGCAGCGGGTGGCAAAAACAGAGTAAGAGGAAAAACAGGGCTGCGTGAAAGATCACTGGGCAAGAGAAGGCTCTCGGCACCCGCCTCGGAAACCGCCTTCTCCCCCGGTCCTTCAGCGGAGGGCATCATGCGCAGCCAGTACTTTCAGACGCGGGACTCGTTCATCCCGAAGGCGCGGTCGCGCTCGTGCACGAGCATTCGAGTGCCGTCGCTTACACCTATACCGACAGCCGTGGCCGGCTCTACACCGTCGGCTTCAGCGGCCGGCGCAACAAGCCGGATTGGCACCTCTCATTCCGCACCGAGGAAGCCCGGACACGGAAGATCAAACGGCCTACGGCTGGGTCAACGTCCGGATCGCTGCGCCCTGCCCGGAAGGCAAGCGGCTCTCCGAAGCCCATGGCGATATCGTCCGGATGATCCTCGACGCCGGGATTAGGCTCTCTTCCTACGACAGTGCCGATCACGGCAGCGGCTACAAGATCAGCGTCTCATTCACGCAGCACAAGCAATCCGACAAGTGAAGAGTACAGCCGAGGCCGGCCGGAGCGCCGTCGCAAATCGCCGATGACCTGCCATGTGCAATCGAGGTCCCCTGATGACAAAGGCTGAAATGTTCCGCCTGATCACGGCTTGTCTGGACGCGGCAGAGTCCGCCGAAGGCTGCAGCCGGCAAGGCCATGACCTGTTGGCACACGCGCAGCAGGCCGCCGCGGATCGGTATTATGACGCGTCGCCGGAAATCGGCGAACAACTCCTCGTCCATGACGAGGAGCTTTTGCCAGGCAAGCCGGAGGTCGGTATATGACCGACAATTATCCCGCGCCGCGCGAGATCCCTCCCGAAAAGATCTTGCTGGCCAAATGCGGCGATCCCGTCGTCGCGGAAAACCGTGCGCGCCGCGAGATCGTCGAGGACGCGCCGCCACGCGCCGGGCTGCCCGGCCGCGGCTCGATCCACGGCAATATCCGGCTCGTATGGTCCTCGCCCGGGTTCGAGATCGCCGGATCCGTCATGATCTGGACCAACGGCTATTGGGCCGTCTGGTACGCGAGCGTCGACGGCACCCGCCATGGCCGGCGCTACCGCCCCGACGCCAGGGGCGAGGCCGAGGCGCGGGCGCATTTCCGGCGGCTCACCACGGCGCAAAGTTAGCCCGCGGCCCTCGGCAAAGGAAAGAGTGAGAGGAGGAAACAGAACCCGGTGACGGATCACGAAGATCATAGAAAGCCCTGCACGCCCATCGCCGGATTCATCCCGTGAAAGGCCGATCAATGCCCATCTATGCCATCGCACGCGGGTACAAACTGCCGATCTATCAGCACTTGATCGTGGAGGCACCGGATTTCGCGACGGCCTGCCGCAAGGCGATCGAGCATGACGACTGGCAATCTTCCAGTGAGGATTACGACGGCTGTGGCCCCACCTATCTGACCGCCGCGGTTTGTGTTCGGGAGCGTCGCGCCGACGAGGATCCGCGAAGCCTGCTCTACTCCGATTTGCCGGCCCTCGACATCCCCGCCGAATTCGCCGACGAGGACGAACAGAAGCAGCCGCCCGCGGAATACGAAGCGGAGACCATCCACGTACTGGTTATCGCGCACCAGCTCGGCGGCAATCCGTTCCACGCCACAACTCGGTTCATCACCTCGGCGCACCGAAGCGAGGCCGGCGCCAAAGCCGCGCTCGCCGCGTTCTGCCGGCGGCACTGGATGGACCTGTTCGATGACGAGGACGAAGGCGTGGACATTCCGGCCGACGAAGCCGAGGCGGTCCGGAAATTCTTCGCTGCGGCGGAAGGGCAGGCTTCCTGGGAGCTGACGCGGGCCTCCATCGGTCCCTGAGATAGGACGGCACAGGCCAAGGAAGCGTCCAGGCACGCCATTCGCCGCCGGTCTCGGCAAGGGCGGGTGTTCATTCCCGCATCGGCATGGCTCCGGCGTCCGTGCGAACCCTGCACCACGCCTGTCTCTTCTGATCTCCCATTCTACCATGCCGGGGCAGGCCGCCCCGAGGACGAGCGGTCCCCCCAATTTTGCCGAGCGCAGAGTGCGCGCTGGCGCGCGCGGGTCACCATGACGCTCGACAAAATCGGCACCCCCGCTCGCCGGCTCCGCCGGTCGCCCTGAGGGCGATCCTCGACCCGGCCCGCCCCGGCATGGGGCCGGCTCTCCGTCTTCAATGCAGACGGAGAGACACATGCTCACGATCAGCGATCAAATCTACCAGCTTCGGGCAGAGATGACGGGTTGTCTCCTGACCCGCCGCGAGCGCGCCCAGGCCAAGGCTGAGCTGAAGAAGCTCCTCGCTGCACAGGCCGAGCACGAGCGCGCGTTCGATGCCGCCCTCGAAGCGCTGCACAGCCTACCGGAGGCGACCGGGGCCGCGTAAGCGGCCCCTCTCCCTGACCGGCCGCATCCCCTCTTCCCGGGTGCGGCCGGTTTCCCTCCCCGCCGCGCTGCCCGCCGCGGACCCGCAGGAGCACGATGCGGGCTTTCCCGCCCCTTCCTGCGACACTCAATGACAGCCCTCGGCGTCGATTTGTGAGCCTCCCAACACCATGATGAATGCTGCCATCATGGCCTTCCCGGACCAGCCGCCACGTAAGGCGGCTCTTTATTCGGGTTATCAGGAACGCTCGACTATGGATCGCAAATTTGCTTCACAGCGTCGTGACGCCACGCCGCCATGACGCTGTAGCACCATACCCTGGGCAAATCCGGCCACTGCAAAGGCCACCCCCTGCCGTGGCGCTCTCCTGACGGGATATCAGGAACACCCGCTCAATACGCCGAAAAGAGGGGCGACTTGCGCCGCCCCTCCTGAGCCCGTCGACCCTTCGACAGGCTCAGGGGCCATTTCAAGCCGTGAGCTTGACCATCGCAAAGAGCGCGATGTCTCGCACCGGATGCTCGGCGTGGTACTCCGGCTCGGCGAGTTCCGTGCGGTGGATCCGATCGGTGACCTCCTCATAGGTCTCCGCCATCTCCCCAAAGCTTGGCAGCTCCTCGTTTCCGAAGAGCCGCATCGGCACCCACGCGGCGTAGTAGTCATCGGTGGGCCACGGGCGGAAGATTTCCCCGCGGATCAGCCACCTGGTCGCGCCCGGTGGCTGAAGGCCCACCGCGGCCACCGGATCAGGTCCGGTGGCTTGCGGCTCACTCGGCCCACTCATCGCCCGTCCCTCCGCGCGATTTCGAGCCGCGCCGAGACGGTCTTGCCGAGCGCATCGCAGTAGACGTGCGCAATGTGCTGCGCGTCGCCTAGCCTGTCGTCCTCGATCGTGATCTCGACGATCTCGTGCAGCTTCGGGCACACGGGGCAGTGAATGAAGTAGCCTGTCCTGAGCTTGTCGAGGGACTTCATCGTGTTGCTCCTTTTCAAAACAACACGATCGCCGCAGCATGCCGGGGCGGGCCGGGTCGAGGATCGCCGAAGGCGACCGGCGGAGCCGGCGAGTGGGGGTGCCGATTTTGTCGAGCGTTCACATGACTCGCGCGCATCAGCGCGCGCTCTGCGCTCGGCAAAATTGGGGGCACCGCTCGTCCTCGACGCGGTCTGCGCCGGCATGATACGATTGGACAGCAGTAGAGACAGAGATTTCCCCGGAACGGTCGGGCGGCGCTTCCGCGGAAAGAACGGCGCCGCTTCTGCCCCACTTTGCCCGGCAGCACGCCTGCTCTGCGACCGCACACGAACGCAAGCAGCGCAATCCCCCAGCATCGGCGTCAGGCTCGGCGTGCTGCCCACATCGGGTCTGCCGGAGCTTCCCTCTCCTACCCCGTGTCACCCGGTGACGGTCCTCAGCGCCAGTTCCGGGTTCCCCCTGCAAGCGCAAGGCGCAAGCAGCGACAGGCGCAGCGTTTCGACCTCACCGCCGGGGCGGCTGCATCCGCCCCGGCTCTCCCTGCCTCGCATCACGGCATCAAGGAACGTCGCATGGCCGCACTGCAGCCCGGCCTCCTGTTCCACGGCGATTGCCTTCGCGTCCTGCCGCAGTTTATGGAGCTTATGAAGCGGCCATCTCGCATCGGTTGTGCTATTAAGGGGTCATGTTGCACCTTCGCGCCCGATGCTTCCAAGGCCTCTTCGACCGTGCCGCCGATGCGATCATGCAGGCACGGCTGACGATTGCCGGCTGGATCTATGGGCCATACCCTGAGACCGAGACCGACCGGCTCCGGGCGGCGCGATTGCGACGGCTGGTCGACGAAGGCCAAGCCCTCGGCTTGCTGGATCCGGGGGAGGACGAGGTAACGCTCGCTTTGCATCAGGCGCAGCGCCAGTCCCGCAGGCGCTAGCGCGAGGCTGTGCAGGGTCGAGCATGCCGAAATCACGCGGCATTTCCGACCTCGACATCTGGCGGGCCGCAAACCTGCTGATCCGACAGTACGGTGCCGAGGCCGAAATCGAAGCCGCCCGGCATGCCGACCTGATGCTCGACCGCGGCGACCGCGACGGACGGCTCGTGTGGATGCGGATCGGGCGGGCAATCGCAGCGCTGCAGGCGCCACCGAGTGGACCACGACATTGAGGGCGAGAGCAGAACAGAGGTGAGGACGAGCCTTCGGCCTCGCAAGAGAACCGCGGATGGACCGCGGCCTGCAGGCGGTCCTGACGGCCGCGCGGTCTCAGGATAGGCTATAATCGCTCACCACCCGGCGAACGAGGATCGGATGTTTCCGCCGAGGCGCATCGTTTGCCTGACCGAAGAGACCGTCGAGACCCTTTACCTGCTCGGTGAGCAGGACCGTATCGTCGGGATTTCGGGCTATGTCGTGCGCCCGCCGCAGGCGCGCCGCGAGAAGCCGCGCGTCAGCGCCTTCACCTCGGCGAACATCGACAAGATCCTTGCACTCGCGCCCGATCTCGTCCTGACGTTCTCCGACCTTCAGGCGGGCATCGCCGCCGATCTGATCCGCCACGGGATTGCGGTCCATGCCTTCAACCAGCGCAGCGTCGCCGGGATCCTCGACATGATCCGGGTGGTCGGCGCCCTGGTCGATGCGGATGAAAGAGCCCGGCAGCTCGTCTCCACCCTCGAAGCGCGCCTCGACAATGCCCGCAGCCGCGGAGAGCGGTTGCCGAAGCGACCGCTTGTGTTTTTCGAGGAGTGGGACGATCCGCTGATCTTCGGGATCGGATGGATCTCGGAACTCGTCGGGATTGCCGGCGGCATCGACATCTTTGCCGATCGTGCCGTTGCAGGTGCAGCCAAGGACCGCGTGGTGACCCTCGATGAGGTTGCGGCGCGTCGGCCGGATCTGATCGTCGGCTCCTGGTGCGGCAAGAAGTTCCGGCCCGAGCAGGTGACGGCGCGGCCCGGCTTCGACCGCATTCCGGCCGTTCAGAACCAGGACCTGTACGAGATCAAATCGTCGCTGATCCTGCAGCCCGGCCCGGCCGCTCTGACCGATGGCCTGGCGGCGCTTCATAGCATCCTCGAGCGGTGGGCACTGCGCTGTTGAAGCCCGCGACGCCGGCCGGTGCGGCGCGACAATCAGGGGGACAGGCCCTCATCTTGGTTGTCGCGCCGCAGCGGAGCCCGCCCTAACCGGCGGGCTCCGCCCTTTTTTGCTCCCTGGGATCTCACGATTGGTGGATCGATACGCAGCCACATATGGCAGCCGCGGCTCCCGTCCTCGATCGCGAGATTATCGCCCTTGCACCCCGCCATCAGCAGCTCGATCGGGTTGTACCGCATCAATGCGTCCCAATCCCGCACCGCACGAGGACCTTCCTCGACCGCGACGGCATGCAGAGTGGCGTCCGCATGCAGGTAAGTCCGTGTCGCGGCATCACTGCCCCAGAGGTAGCCGGTTGCACAGCCGGCCACAAACGCCAGAAGCGCAGCGCCGACCGCGGCGGCAGCCGCCCACAAATACGACGTGCGCGCCATTGTGCGCAGCGCGCCGCCTGCGGCCTGGGCGATCCGGTCGGCAACCGTACTTGCCAGGTCAGCGTGCGCACGAGCGATCTCCGCCCGGTACTCGACCGCCCAATTCCTGCCATGTCCCTGTAGCTCGACACGGTTTCTCTCGGCCGCGTGGAACCCGGCCACGGCGTCCAGAAGAGCGAGCAGCACGCCATAGCCGATCTCGGCCGGATCGCCATTCAGCCGCGCCAGTCCTTCGGCGTGCTGGAGACGATCACGAGCGACGGTGACAAGGTGGTCGAAGGTGGGATCCTCGGGAGGCGGCGGCGAGACTACGGCAGCCACGTCCGCACACCCGCGAAGCGCTGATCCATTCGGTTCAGCCAGTCGATGACACGGGTGCTATCGAACAGCTCGAGCGACTGCTTCAACTTGCCGGTGCGGACATCGGTGAACCAGCAGTGCCGCGCCTCGATCGCCTCGGCGGCGAAGAGGCGGGGCATCCATACAAGCACGCTGGAAGCCGAGAGTTGCGCATAGGCCTCGGACGCGATCAGGCGGGCAAAGGCGGACCTGCGGGTCATGCCTGTCGGGATCGCATACTCGTTCAGGACGATCGCCTGCGCTTTGGGCGAGAAACCGCGTGTGGCCAGCGTCAAGGCCGGCGTCAAATCCTCGGGCTCGCGGCCGACCACATAGAACATCACCGGCGCGATACCGGCATTGACGAGGGTATCGGCGAAACCTGGCAGCTTTCCGGCGATCGTGCGCAGGGTCGTGTCGCCGCCGCCCAGATCGATGACCGCCGACTGCTTCTCCCGCGCTGCATACTGGAGCAGCTTGATAAGCCAGTCTTCTATCCCGGTCGGATCGTCGGTTTCCGGACGATTTACGCCCTCAAAATACACACTGAACGATGCATTCGACGGGTCGATGTCGGCCAGGATCAGATCGTGGCCGGCGATGACACTCATTTCAGTAATCCACCGAAGCAATGTCGTCTTGCCCGTCTTCCCGCGGCCGGCAGCAAAAACGATTTTCGGCACCCCTGATAAATCGACGCCCTGGGCGATCGGCGGCTCGGGCTCACGCTGCGGCGCGAGAAGTGAGATCGGAACGGCTTTGCCGTTTACCGCGGCCGCGGTCCCACCCGTGTCGGGATCAAACCGCAGCATCCGCCCCAGGCTTGCCGGGACCTGCTTCTCACTTTCCGGCATCGTCTACTTCTCCCCCCTTCCCCTTCCGAGAGCACGTTTGAACCGCTCCTCCAGAGCCTCCTGCTCCTCCGGTGTGCGCTCTGCGGGCGGCTCCTCTGCGCGCCGCCGGACCTTCTGGAATTGCGGTGCGGGATCTGCGGGTGGCAGAGAATCGCGCGGCTCTTCCGATACCGGCGTCGGCACGGTCCGCTGTACGGGCGCAGGCTGTGATGCGCCGGCCTTCGCGCCTTCGTCGGCGAATTTGCGGGCATACCGCCGGAACTGCGCGTAGCTGATCCCCAACTCGCCCGCGCGCTTCTCGTATGCCGCCTTGATCGGCATGCCGGCCGAGATCTCAGACCGGATTTCATCGACCACGGTCAGAAATGCGTACCGGCCCATGCCTTTCATGCGTCGCTGCTGCATCATGCACTTATATGCACTTATGTGCTCTCATATGCAACTCCTGTTTCTGTCGTGCGCATATAGTTGCGGATAAGTACCTATAAAGGCATATGGTTGCGTATCCGCGGGAAGGCAGAGAGCAATCGACCCCTCCCGGGATCCGGAGCCGGGCAAGCCCGGCTCCTCCGACGGAAGAGCGAGCGCGCGAGGCGGATGCCATCGATGTCGGGGCTGCGCCTATTTGGGTTGCCCCTGCGGGTTCCCGCCAGGGCTTCCGGGCGGGGCAACGTGTGCCAACAGGTCGTCAGGAAGGGCGATGCCTGTGCTCAAAGCTGCCTAGCGGCCGATCAGGCCGTCGATATCGCGGCGACCGTGCAGCACGCGGAGGATGACCACATCCGCTCCGTCGATGACATAGATGATCACGTACTCGCCAGCCGGATAGCTGCGCAAGCCAGGGCGCAGGTCATCGCGGGCACGACCTAAGCGCGGATATTGGCTGAGAAGATAAAACCTATCGATGATGGAATCGATCACTTCATCCGCAACGGTGGTGCTTCCACTTTCCCGGGTGATGTAATCCCAGATGTCGTCCAATTCGGCGCGGGCTTGCGGTGCGAGGCGATGCGCCATCACCCTTTCGCGGTTTCTTGCGCAGCCGCGAGGCGAGCCCTGCCCCGGCGCTTTATGTCTTCTGCCAGCTCGCGCATGGAATGCTGGGTGATCTCGATCCCTTCGCCGCGGTTAATGGAGGCCTGCGCCGCGTCGACGGCGGCGAGGATTTCCGCGCGGCGCCGCTCGCGCTCAACCCACAGGCCCAACGCCTCCTGTACGGCGTCCTCGGCGCGTTCAAAACGTCCGCTTTCAACGGCGCGGCGGACAACGTCTTGCTGCTCGGGGGTCAGGACGATTTCCATGTGATTGAACATAGCATTTCAGATTGAAAAGTCAAGTATACATTATTTTCAACATTGTAGATGAGAAGGCGTCGATATCGATCTACCACTCACCTTTTGAAGCAAGCTTACGAGTGTTGTGGCTTGATCGTTCGCCATCTCCGCCGAAAAGCGTTCTTGAGTTCCACGCCTGTAGTGCCGTGCCGTTCGTGCTCTTTTGTGGCGCTGCATCCGCGGCAACCAAGGTGTTGATCATTTCCTGCCGGCTTATGTCGGAGAGAGACCGGACAAGCATCTCAACGCCACGCATGATGACGGCCATACCCTGCCGGCCTATTCGGCGGCCTCCCGACGATCGGCCGGCGTATTCAGCCGGGTCAGCAGACCGGCGAAGGTGTCGTGATCTTCCGGGTGCGCTGTGACATGAGCCTCGATGTCGCGAACAAGCGAGTGCATCGATATCGAACGCGGATTGTCGAGGGCGCGCTGCTCGACGATTGCACCGATGACAATCAGTCTGTGATTACGCGCACGGCGCTCGGCGTCGGCTTCCCGTTTTTCGATCCGTCTGACCTTCATCTTCAGCGCCGCGATTCGCTGCTGCAACGCGGCCTTTTTCTGTTCGTCCGTCTTGCGCATAGGGTGCGGCTCCCGTCCTGCTGAAGGAGCGTCTTGTTCTGGGCCTGATACAGCGTATATGCGTGGCTGGCAACACGTCGCTGTCGCGGGGGTTGACAGCAAGCCTCGGGGGCGCGGAAAAGGGTGAAGGCGCATTTGTAAGCCGGGCAGGCCCGGCAAAAACAAGCGCGCCATCCAGCGCGCTCGGGACCCGGATGGCGATCTTTTCCTACATGATGGGCGACAGGGTCAGCCGCGGCGCCGGGCAATCGGCGGTCAAGGTGGCGGCCTACCAGGCGCGTGAGAACTACACCGATGCGCGCACCGGATACGCCTACAACCACCGGCCGCGGGAGCAGGGCGGACAAGAGCCAGCGCGGGGCATCGCGGCAGCTTCTGCCTACATCGGGCGCGAGGCCGGTTACGATGCGGGGCGCAAGCCGGCGCTGTTCGTCGGGCTCTACGGTCCGAAAGAGGCACCGGACTGGTGCCGCGGCCGCGAGAACATCGAGCAGTTCTGGAGCCGGGCCGAACTCGCCGAGCGGCAGCCACACGCGCAGATCGCGGAGCGCATCATCATCGCGCTGCCGCACGAATTGACGCTGAAGCAGAACATCTGGCTGCTGCAGGATCACGTCAAAGAGTTCACCCGGCAGGGCCGAGTCGTGCAGGTCGCGATCCATGCACCGGAGCATGGCGACGGGCGCAACGTCCACGCCCATCTCCTGGTCTCGACCCGCGGGGTCGACGCGAATGGGTTCAAGGCCTCGAAAGCGGCCGAGCAGCAAGAGCGCTATCTCTACCGCCGGCAGTATGTCGAAGGCCTGCGCGCGCGCTGGGCCGAGGCGACGAACCGGCATCTCGCCCGGCACGGACATGCGGCGCGGGTCGATCACCGCACGCTGGCCGAGCAGGGCATCAAGCGTGAGCCGACGATCCACCTGGGACCCGGCGACAGCCGCCGCGAGAGGTGCGGCGAGCGCAGCGCCGCCGGCGAGATCAACCGCGAGGTCGTTGCCAGGAACGCCACGCGCGAACCACGGGCGAGAGAAGCCCATGAAGGACAGGAGCGGGTCCGGGAGCTGACCAGGCCTCCCGCACGCCCGCAGAGGCCGGCGCGCGAGGTTGTACAGGAGCAGAAAGCGGAGAGGACCCCGACGACAGCACCGCCGGCGGCGAACCCTGCACCAAGCGCCCCGCAGCGCGGCCGGGAGCGGCAAAAGATCGGGTTCCTGGAAAGGAGCGGCCGCATGATCCACAGTGCATTCGAGAAGACCCTCGACTGGATCGCACCGCGAGTCGAGGAGCCGCACCGGCAAACGCCGCCCCCGCAGGCGCCGCCGGCGCAGGAGCAGCCGCCACGGACGTGGGAGGAGCAGCTGCGCGATCTCGCCGAATACCACAAGAAAATCGGCTATCTCCGCCCGGAGCGCGACCCGCACAACGACCGGAACAGCCCGCTTTATGAGCGGTACAAGACCGAGCGCGAGGCCGCTTGGCAGGCGCGCCAGGCGGCGGAACGCGAAGTCTATGGCCGCTTCGACGCTTACGCGAAGGACCTGCGCGGCTTCTACCAGATGCGCTTCGAGCAGGAGAAGCACAGCGGGATGCCCGGCCCCGTGCGCCACGACGCGATGGATCTGCTGGCGGCGCAGCGCCGGGGCGACCGCGTTGAAATGCTGATGCTGAGGGACCAGCAACTCGCCGCGGCACGGCGCGCGCATCCGCTCCCCGATTGGGGCGGCTGGCTGAAGCACGAGGCGGAGGGGGGCGATCGGGCCGCCGCGCGTGCGCTCGAGCGGCACGAGGCGCGCGAGGCCGAGCGCAACCGCGACCGGGACGATGACGGGCGCGGCATCGAACCGTGATCAGCGGACCGCGAACGGCACCCGCTCGTTGCTGTAGACCGCCGATGGCGCGCTGAACCGGGCGAGCATGGCCGCGGTCCATAGTCTTGCCCTCGCGAAAGCGGGGGACGGGCGGCGAGGACCATGTCCATTTTTGGTCCCGCGATCGCGGGCGATCTCACGGGGCGCAGCAGCTATCGGTGCCGGGCGCCAGGAGGCGTCGACCCTGACCGGGATGCCGCCGGGTCCGTAGTACCGGGCGACGTAGCCGTTCCTGAAGCCCCGATAAAAATTCCCGGCGTTGTAGGCGCTGAGGGCATGCTGCAGGGCCGCCTGCCCCTCGCCCCATCGCTGCGCCGCTGTTGCGTAGTCAGCGGTCAGGATCGTCCCGCCGGCGCGGATATTGGTGCACGGCTCAAGGACCTGGCTGACCGAGATCCCCAGCACCGGCAGGTTCGCGCTGTTCACCTGCATCAGGCCGATATCCACCGTGTACCCGGCGCGGATATAGGCCCCCGCAATCCGCGCCGCTTCCGCGGCGTCGGCCGGATGCGGCTGCCGGCGCAATCCGTCGACATGAAGGGCCAAAGGATCGCCGCGGCTTTCGACGGCGATGACCGCCTCCAGCGTCGCCGGCGCGATATTCGACGCGCACGCCAGGAGAGTCGCGGCGATCACGGAAAGACCCATACCGGCTGTGCGGTGCCACGCACAGCCGAAACCGGCACAGCCCCGAAATACCGCGAGTCGAACGATTTGCCGGCATAGCTCGACACCACCCACACCGCGCCGGGTGCGACCCGATAGGTGCCGGGAGGCAGCGGAGAGAGCGGGCGGGCGGCGCTGTCCTGCTTGCGGGCGGCACTGTTCGGCAGCAGCGCGCCATTGACGGCGATGCCCGCGGCGGTGATGCGCACGACGTCGCCGGCAATCGCCGCGACGGGTTTGAGGAGCGGCTCGGCGCCGCCAGGGCACCGGCCCGCATCCAGATAGCCACGCCGCAGCGCGAGGCGCAGCAGCGGGCCAGGCGGCAGGCACAGGCTGACGATCGCGCCGCGCGGGATCGGCCCTGCCGCAGGTGCGACACGCCACAAACCCCGCGGCATCGAGGCGGTCGCATTGACGCGCAGCCCAGCCGCGCCGGCGCCGAGGAGCGCCAAGCCTGTGAGAGTGACCCCCAGCGCAAGGGCGATGGGGAGCCGGCGCGTCACCGGGTCCCCGGCATGTATTTTCGGTAGGCGTCGATCCAGTTGCGCGCGATCGCCTGCTGCGCCTCACGGAGCGGCACTTGGCCGGCGCAGACAAGGCGCTTGAGCCGGTTCTCCAGCCGGTCCTTCCGGTAGCTGCCCCAGCCGCCCGGCGCGTGGTGCGGCTGCGGCCACAGGTTCCTCGGATCGGCCGGCGCGCCGCCCAGCTCCAAGGGGATCAAGTGGTCTTCCTCGTAGTTGCCGAGCCGCCGGTCGGCATAGCCGTACTCGCGGATTTGCCGGCGCTTGAGGTTCTCGGTGTATTCCTCCGGCGGCCGAACGGTGCGGGTCCAGCCGCGCCGGCAGATCGTCTCGTCGATCCGTGCCTGGGTCACGCCCGGGTTGACCGCGCCGGGCGTGCGCACCGGATCGGGCAGCAGCGACGGCCCGGCGAAGTGCAGCCCGTGCAGGATCGCCGTCAGCACCGACGCGGCGGCAAGCGCCCGGATCATGGCGCCCCTGCCCCGCTTTCCGGCGGCGCGATCTGGGCGCGGGACCTGAACTCCTCGTGATCGAAATAGAAGATCTGCGTCGCCCGGATCGGCCGCTCACCTCCGAGAAAAATCAGGATCTCGCCGGGCGCGGTGATGGTCCCCGCGGCATCGCGGACCGGCTTTGTCAGGGTCAGCACCTGGTCCGGCAGCAGGAGCGGCTGGGGAACCTCGTGAATGGTCCGGGTGAAGTTTCTGGTGGCGCCGAAGCGCTGGCCGCTGACCATGATGCGCTCGGACAGCGCCGTGGTCTGGCCGGCGAGATCGGAGACCCATTTCGCGGTCGGCACGTCGTTCGGGGCGTAGATGACGCGGGTGCGGCAGTTGGCGATGATGCCCTGGCTCGGCCCATAGATCGCGGTCAGCTGCTCGCGGTCCTGGCAGATGACCATCGCCTTGATGCCATAGCCGGCGCCGCGCGCCAGCATGCCCTCGACCAGCTCCATGCGGCCGAGGCTCGGCATCTCGTCGAGCATGAAAAGCAGGCGATGTTTGTGGGCGGGCAAGGGCCGCCCGTGCTCGAATTTCAGCTCGGCCGACATCAGGTGGCGCATCGCCATCGTCAGGAACAGGCGCACGAGCGGTTTCAGGCGCTCCTTGTCGCTGCCGGGCGTGACGACATAGACCGAGACCGGCTGGTCATGATCGGCCAGGTCGCGCAGCGCAAAATCGCTGCGGCTCGTATTGGCGCGGATGATCGGGTCGGCAAAGAGCATCAGATAGGTGTTCAAGGTTGACAGGACGCTCGCCCGCTCGCGGTCGGAGCGCTCGATCTGCGAGCGCCCGGCGCCGGCGACGAAAGGATGCGGCTCGCCGTTGTTGTGGAGGTTGTCACGCATCGCCTCCCACAGCCTGACGGTGTCGCCGGTATTTCCGCTGAGATCGGAGGCAACCTCGGCGAGGCTGGCGCGGCGCTCGGCGGCGCGCTCGCGGTAGAGCGTATGGAGGATGCAACCCGAGAGGAGGCCCATGCTGGTCTTCTGCCAGTGGTCGAGAGCATCGATACCGTGCCCCTGGTAGTCGATCAGGCACTGCGCGATGTTCTGCGCGTCGGCGACGTCGTAGGCCGTTCCGAGCCGAACCTCGTCGAGGAAATTGAACGCGGCGCTCCCCTCGCGGGCAGCGGGCTCCCACCGGAACACCCGGTTGCCGGCCCCTTGCGCGCGCCACCCGGCGCTCAGCTCCCACAGTTCCCGCTTTTCGTCGATCGCAATGACGCTGTCCGGCCAGCTCAGCAGCGTGGTGATCACATTGCCGGCCCCTTTGCCGCTGCGGGTCGGGCCGAAAACGATAACGTGCTCGCTGCTGTCGTCGCGCAGATAGGCGGTCCAGCCGCGCCGCAGGGGCCAGCCGCCGAGGTAGACCCCGCCCGTCTCATTCAAGAGACCGGCGCGCTTCACTTCCGCCTCGGTCATGAACCGCGCATTGCCGAACAAGTCCTTGTTGGGTCGGGGTCGTCGCTGGCGGGCCGTCCTGACCGCGAGCGCCCCGGTGGCCGCGAGGCCGCCCACGAGGATCGCGCCGGCCTCGGCGAGCTGAAACGTCGCGGCGTCCATCCCGGTCCCCTAATCGGATGCGGACATGATCGGGAGCTGCGGCGGGGTGAAGCCGCCGCAGTGCCAGGGTGGCAGGACCATGTCTTTGTTGACAAAGACGTTGAAGCGATAGCCAGGGCGGACCCGGATCGTGTTGGGGATAGCAAGGCCCGCTTGCGCATACTCCTGCCCGAGTTCGGCGAACTGCTGGCCGAGCTGGGCGGAGGCGACCTGCTGGGCGCTATAGGTGCCGCCGACGGGCGCGGCCGGCTGCGAGAGCTGCGCCGCCGAGCCGGCGATCGCCAGCAGCACGGCGTTGCCGAACTTCTCCCAGAAATGGCGGTCGAGCTGATCGCGGGCGCCGGCATAGCCGCTCTGGTCGAGACCCGACATCGTGCCGAGATCGACCGAGCTGGCATCGGGGTAGATGATCCGGTTGAACACGAAAAGGAGACGGTCCTGCCCGGCCGAAACGGCATTGTCGTAGGTGCCGATCAGCTTCGCGCCCTGCGGGATCAGCGGGCAGCGCGAGTGGCCGGCGGTGTCGAAGACATCCTGGCTCACCATCGCGAGGAGCGGCCCGGGCAGGTCGCTGTTGCTGCCGGTGATCAGCGCCGCGGGAATGAAGGTGCCGGCCGAGACCGTGAAGGGCGACGGCGCGGGCCTGCGGGTAAAGGGCAGCACATCGCTGGTTCCGGTGTCGCCCGGCTGTGCGAGGTAGGCCTGCTTCTCACGCTGCCCGGGCACGTCGATCCCCACCGGCGCGACGCCGGCGAGGCCGAAGCCCGAGAAGCCTCCGGCAAAAGCCGGGGCATAGCCCGCAGCGGGCGGGACGCCGGGAACCGGGCTCGGAACGGGGGCCGGCGCGGGCGGCGGCGCCGCAGGCGTGCCGGACCCGCTGTCGATCGACACACCCGTCTTGGCCGCGAGCGCCGCCTTGGCCTTGTCGAACTTCGCCTTCTGCAGCTCGGCGAGCGCAGCCCAATAGGCCTTCCAGGCCTCCTTGCGATAGGCCTCGGCGCCGGTGTCGGCGCTGGGCATCCGGATCGCCGCACCGGCGGGGTTGGGAGCGGCCGATGGCGGCCGCAGCGGCTGAGCCAGCGGAGCCGGATGGAACACAGCGGGCGCGATCGCGCCGGAGGGCGCGCCGTCGAGGATCGCGGCGGCGTTGGCCGGTGCGGGCTTATGCTCGACGGCCTCTCTCTGCCCAGTTGCCTGCTGCTCCGATCGCAGATGGAGGCCGTAGCCGAACGCTCCAGCGACAACGACCCCACCACCGAAGAAAATGGCGAGCGGCACCTTGTTGAGCCGGCGCACGCCCCGGCCGCGCTTTGGCGGCGGCGGCAGAAGGCCCGGCTGGGGACCGCCAGGATTGCCGCGCCAGGGCCAGATCATGGCGCGCCCTCGCGCGTCAGCACGACGCGGATCTGCGCGCCGCCGACCCCCGAGATCAGCACGGCCCGGTCGAGAGCGCCGTCATAGATGTAGTAGTTCCCGTCCTTGCGGTAGTTGACGACCTGCGTCGTCGGCCTCCGGAAGAGGCCGCCGTCGTTGTCGATCTTCTCGAGCACCGGCGCGCTGCCGTATTCCATCGCGGCCGGGAACTCGATGCAGGTCTTGTGCCCGTTGGTCCAGGCGCCGAGCGGGCGCCAGGAGGGCGTGTCGCCTGAGATTGCATAGGGGATCCACATCCCGCCCTCGCAGCTGTTCGCGTAAGTATCGGGCGGCTCGTAACTGACCGTTTGCCGGTATGCAGCCCATTGCGCGGCCTGGTCGTCGGGGTAGTCGAACGCGACCAGCGGCATGTAGCTGTACCGCGTCGAGACCAGGCGGATGGCATAGGTCCGCCGGTTGGTCTCGACGTCCATGGTTGTGTGCAGACCGGCATCCTGCGGCTTGACGATCAGGTGCGTGACCTGGCCGGGGCCGCTGCCGCTGATACCAGGCGAGACGGTCCACATGACGGGATCGCCGATATCGACCTTGGTGACAACCTCGCCCGGCTGCAGGGCGATGTTGCAGATCTGCAGCGGCGCGCAGACCACCGTCGGCATCGTCGCGCCGTACAGAAAGCGCACCTCGCCGCGCGGCCCCATCGCCGGCATCACGCGGCGGGCGCGCCAGCGGCGCACCAGGGCCACGGCATGGCGCTCTTTCGGACCGAGCGGGGCCGAGGGCGAGAGCATGTCGATCGGCGGCGGCATGACGGCCGGCGGAGGATCGGCCGCGGTCGCCCGCACCGGTGCCGCGGCCTTGACCGGCTGGATGGCCGGGACCTTCACCGGGTTTGTGGGAGCAGAACTCTGCGCCCAGGCCGCGGCGGGGACACTGGCGAAGAGGGCGGCGGCAAGCGCCCTCTTCAGGGTCGGGCTGACCATGAGAACGCCTCGACAAACAGGCCGGTCGGGTTTTGCAGGATTTCGGAGTCGGTCGTCGGAGGATTGACGCTCACCGTGATCGTCGCCTCCCAATTCCGGCTGCTTTCCAAGGTCCCGCCGCGTGTGCGCGTCTCTTCGCGCCATTCGACGCGCCAGGTCCTGACCGAGATCGGCAGCACCGACTCGATCGCGATGCCGACCATGTCGTCGACCGCGCGCTTGAACGGGTTGTGGCCGGCAAACCAGTCGTTGAGCTGCTGCGCGGCAGCGCCCTGGCGGTCGGCCATCGCATAGGCCTCGGCGATGAAGTGCTTTTCCGCTGCCGCATCGGTCGAGACTGTGCGGATGTCCCAAATCCAGCGGGCGAGCTGCGCGCGCACGATGCGGGGATCGATCGGGGCGGCGACATCGGCGCGCCGGATTGCGATCGCGTCGCCGAGACGATCGGTCTCGACGATGTAGGGGACAATCTTTGATTGGGCCCCGATCCAGGCGACGCCGCCCACCGCGACCAGCGCGACCGCGATGCAGCCGAAGGCAGTCCATTTCCAGGCGCGCGCCTGTTGGATATGGAGCCCCCACACCTCCGAGAACTCGCGCCGCGCCGCATGGTGCACCGGCGAGACCGCAGCGTCGGGTGGGAGGCGCCGGGCGAAGGTAGGCGCCCTCATCGCGCTGCCCCCAGCCGACGAGTGCGTCGGCGCTTGAAGGCGAAGTAGAGCAGGGCCAACGGGAAGATGATGACAAAGCCCACGACCCCGCAGACGATGATCTCGATGAGGGCAATGACCAGTGCGAGCGCGAACATCAGTCCCCCTGCGGCTTGCTGCCGCTTGGATTCGGCCGCTTGCGCTCGGCCTGGATCACCCGGCGTTGATGGGAGAGATCCATCGCCATGCGCATCGCCGCGCCGCGACCGCCGATCCGGCCGCCGAGCCGGTTACCAAGGTTGGTGAGACCGGCCCGCGCGACCCCGCCGGCCGCATATCCGACCGCCGCCACGGCGCGGTGCGCTCGGCCGGATGGTGCCGTGCCTTCCTCGTCGCGCCTCGCCAGCTGCTCGACCCCGTAGCGTGCAGCGGTCGTTGCCAGAGCTCCGCTGCCGGCCAAGCCGATGACCGGAGCTGCCGCAACCGTTGCCGCTGCCGCCACGGCCTCGGCCACGTGGCGGTGATGCGCCATTGAGATCGGGCTACCGGTGATGATGCGCTGCATCAGGTCGGGGACCACTTTGGACAGCGCTCCGAGAGCTATGGCGCAGCCGACAATCGTGAACATCCCTTGCACGGTGATTTGGGCCGCGCCGGCCGTCCACTGTTGGAGCATCTGATTGCCAGTGCCGACGATCATCGCTATCGCGAACAGCTTGATGCCAGCGGCAAAGCAGTATTTGAGAAGGCTGATCGCGATCTCGCGCGAGAAGCGGTTGCCGCCGAAGGCGAGAAGCAGCGAGGCGGCGCCGATCACGAAATAAGCCTCGCACAGCGCTGCGACCGTCCACACCGCACACAGGACAAAGGCGACCACGATGACGAGATCGCAGATCATCAGCGCAACGAGAGTGGCTGGGTTCCACGTCGCCGAAAGCTGCTGCCAGGCCAGGGAGGCGATATTAATGCCGGCCGCGAAAATGGCGCTCGGTGTGATCGCGGGCGCTCCTGCGGCTGTAGCCGCCTGCCGGAGGCTGCTGACGATGTCCTGCGCCAATGTCTGACTGTTCTGCAGGAGCCAGAAAAACAGGCCGATGGTCAGCATCTGGCGGACCAGTTCGGCCAGGATCTCGGAAAAGTCCGGCTTCTGGACTGCGAGCAGGATCATCGCGAGGGCGAATTCGATCAGCGCCAGAGCCGCGAACAGATCGAGGGCAACGTTGTATAGGCCGCTCTGCCAGCTTTGTGTCGCCGTCTGGAACTGCGTCGTGATCGTGTCGAGGACATTCCCCTGCGGCACATTGGCAAAGGCCGGCCCAGCCGTGGCCAGGACCAGGACGGCAGCGGTTGCTGCGAGAACCGCTAGGCGCGTGTGGGTCATCGTCAAAAACTCTTGTAGCCCGTTGTGGGATAGGGCGTGAATGTCGAGAACGCGCGCATTGCGGCATCCTCCATTGCCCGGCGGTCGGCCTCGGCGGCGGCGATGTTGCCGGTGGCAGTGACGGCGGTGACCATCGTGCCCTGCAGGCTGATCAGCTGCTGCCCGGTGGTCGCGGCTATCGACCCGGCCGCCTGGATCGCGGCTTTCTGGCCGGCGGCGCTCTGTAACTGGTTCTGTAGGGCGGCGATCAGCGCCGCGTTGCTGTTGAGTTGGGCCGGCTGCAGGTTCAGCACGCGGCCGAGGGCGGAGAGGGAATTTCCGATCGCCTGCTGCTCCGCCAGGATCTGCTGCGGCGCGTTGGTGAGGTTCGCGAACCGGTAGCCGTTCGCGGATTGCAGGTTGGCTATCATTGTGCCCGTACTACCGGACAGCAGCGAGGCCGTGTTCGCGATGCTGGCGATCCGCTGAATGTCCGATTGCGCGGACTGCCAGATGTTGGTCGGCAGCGAGGCAATCGAGGTCAGCATCGTCTGGTAGGTGTTGATCTCCGTCTGCAGCTGGTTAAGCGCTGTCGTAAGCTGCTGCGCGCGTTGAAAGGCGTCCTGCAGCTGCTGGAAGATCGTCGCGCAGTTCACGCACTGAACGGCCATCTGGCTATTGGCAGGCCGCAGCAATCCGGCCGCCAACGTCGCAGCAATCCCGGCCGCGACGAGAGCGCGCCGACCATGGCGATTGCGATATGCGATCATTCCGCCGCCTCCCGGAGAGGGTCGTGAAATTCGATGCCGCGCTCCTCGAGCCACGCAAAAGGCCACCGTTCGCCCTCCCGCCGGGCGAGCTCGTCGAGATGCGCGATCGTCTCCTTGTCGGAGACGCCGGCAAAGCTGAGGGCGATGGGCCCAAGACCGAGATCGAACAGGCGCCGGCCTTCCGGCGACCACAGGTAATAGTGCCGCTTCGGCATGGCGGACTTGACGATCGCGATTTCTGTGTCGTTGAGCCCCAGCGCCGCATAGAAATCGCGCGGCCCGGGGTGCTCCTCGGTGCCGGTCACCTCGGCCTCTGCATTGGGCAGGAAAATCCGGGTCGGGCAGCTCTCGATCAGCACGTCGAGAATACCGGAGCGCGAGGCATCCGAAAGGCTCTGCGTTGCCAGGATGACGGCGCAATTGGCCTTGCGCATGCCCTTGAGCCACTCGCGGATCTTGGCGCGGAACACGGGGTGGCCGAGCATCAGCCAGGCCTCGTCGAGGATCAGGTATGCGGACTGGCCGTGAAGGCTGCGCTCAAAGCGCCGGAACAGGTACAGGAGCACCGGCACTGCGGCCTGCTCCTTGAGCGCCATCAGCTCCTCGATCTCGAATACCGCGAGATGCGCTTCGGCAAGACCGTCCGCCTCGGCGTCGAGCAGATGGCCCATCGCGCCCTCGAGGCTGTAATAGCGCAACGCGGAGCGGATCCCTTCGTCTTGCACGCAAGCGATGAAATGCGTCAGGGTCCGGTCGTTGGCCTCGCGCAGCAGCAGCATGGCGCGGTGAATGGCGTCGCGCTCGCCCGGTGCCGGCGGCCGGCGCTGCTGCAGCTCGAAACAGGTCGCGATCCAGTCCTCGGCCCAGGCGAGATCGGCCTCGCTTTCGAGGGTGCCGAGCGGGCAGAAAGCCGGGCTGCCGTCCCCCGCCACGTCATAATGGCTTCCGCCACATGCACGCGCGGCAGCCCGGAGGCTCCTCCCTTTGTCGAAACAGCAGATCGTCGCGCCCTCGTAGCGCAGGGCCTGCAGCACCACGACCGCAAGCAGGGTCGATTTCCCGGCGCCGGTGGGGCCGAAGATGAGCGTGTGGCCCACATCTCCCGAATGCAGGCTAATCCGGAACGGCGTCGCCCCGGTCGTCGCCGCATAGAGCAGCGGCGGCGAGCCGGCAGGGTACATCGGATTGGGATGCGTCTCGTCGCCGGTCCACACGCTCGACAGCGGCAGGAGGTCGGACAGATTACCAGTGTGGATCGGGGTGCGGCGCACGTTCGGTAGCGGGTGGCCGGGCAGCGTGCCGAGCCATGCCGCCATCGTGTTGATCGTCTCGATCCGTGCGGCAAAACCCTGGCGCAGGATCTCGCGCCGTACCAGCCGCGCGTTCTCGAGGAGGACGTCGCGGTCCTCGTCCATCAGGACGACGACCGAGGTGTAATAACCGAAGGTGACCAGCGCCGAGTTTGCGTCGGCGATTGCGCTCTCGGCCTGCCGGGTCATCAGCAGGGCGTCCTCATCGACGACCCCGCCCTGCGTCTTGAACAGCTGGCTCCAGAAGCCGCGGACCCGCTGCTTCCACTTCCGCCGGTAACGGTGCAGGTCGGCCAGCACCTCGTGCTGGTCGAGGCCAATGAACCGGGTCGACCAGCGATAGCAGATCGCCAGGTGATCGAGGGCGTCGAGGATGCCGGGATAGCTCTCGCTCGGGAACCCCTCGATCGCAACACAGGCGATGAAGCGCTCCCCGATTCGCGGGGTGTCGCCCGGCCACAGCTCAACGCCGCCGAGAACGGTGTCGAGATAGGCGCCGTGATCGGGAAGCAGGAGGCTCACGCTCTCACCGGTCAGCGCGAAGTGCAGAAAGTTGACCAACTCGTCGCTCAGATGCTCGCGGCCGGTGGGGTCGGTGATCGTAAAGCCGCGCATGCGCTGCAGCGTGACCGCATCACCTATCGCATCCTCGAGGGTGGCGAGGTCCTTCTCGAACTGTTCGAGGATGCGGGCGGCCGGGCTCTGCCGCGCCTCCGGATCATCGTCATAGATCAGGTCCTCGATCCGGCTGTGGCGGCGCAGCGGCGGCGTGAACTGCACGATCAGCGCGTACTCGCTCTCGAAATGCTGTCCCTCGCTCTCGAATTGCCGCCGGCGCTCGGCATCGACGAGGCTCGAGACGGGATCGGGAAAGTGCGAGGCTTCAGGCGGCGGGTAGAAGGCGGCAGGCAGGCGCACCGCCTCCACCCAGATCGCCCAGCCGCTGCCGAGCCGCGCGAGCGCCGCGTTGATGCGGGAAGAGAGCGCGTTGCGCTCGTCATCGGTCGAGGAGGCAATGTCCGGCCCGAGGAAGAACCAGGCGGCGATCACCGATCCGTCCTTGCCGATGATCACGCCATCGGCGATCAGCGCCGCCCAGTTGAGAAGATCGGCGAGGCCCGGCGCGGTGCTGCGGAAGAGCTTGAGCGGCAGCATCAGTGCACTACCGGGTTCTCGCGCGGCCGCCGCGGCGCCACCCGGTACGGCGTCGACCGCCACGGGTAATAGCCGCGGAAATGCCGCTGGGCGAGATAGACCTTCGAGAGCTGCGGGTCCTTCTTCGCCATCCACCGCAGGGCCGGGAGACCCAGGGCCCACAGCCCGCCGGCGACGGTGAAGGCGAGCGGATTCAGGCCGTTGACCGCAAGGCCGACCGAGACGACGGCGAGCATCAGCACAAGCTCGCGTTCTCCGCCCCACAGGAGCTGCGGCCGGTGCAGCACGCGATGGAAGGGCAGCCGGCGCAGCGCCATCAGAGGAGCGCGCCCGCGATGCCGAGCGCCGAAAAGATGTTGTTGGAGCCGACGAGCACCGCGACGAGCAGCACCACGTAGCACAGGCTGCGGAAGAAGTGGTTGAGCTCGCCGCCAAAGATCAGCACCGCGAAGATGGCAACGATGCCGATGAAGCTGATGCTCGTTGCCGTCGCCCCGGTCAGATCGGTGCGCAACGTCTGCAGCGGCGTATCCCACGGCATTGTGCCGCCGCCGGTTGCAGCAGCGAGCGCCACGGCCGGGCGCAGCGCGAGCACCGCTATGGGTGCCAGCATCGGAAGCGAAGAAATTCCCCTGCGTGTCATGCGATTTCCCCCATCGGCTCAAACTGGTAGTCGCCGCCTTTCAGCCCCGTGACGGCGACGACTTCCTCGATCCGCCGGCCGGGGCTGCCGGCGGTTTTGGTGATCGAGACGATGACGTTGACGGCTTCGGCGATCAGTTCGCGCATCGGGTTCTCGGTGCGCTCGAGGATCAGCAATTCGAGCCGCCGCAGCCCGGCGCGGGCATGGTTCGCATGGATCGTCGAGACCCCGCCCGGATGGCCGGTGTTCCAGGCCTTCAGCAGGTCGAGTGCCTCCCCTCCCCGTGTCTCCCCTACGATGATGCGGTCGGGCCTGAGGCGCATCGTGGCGCGCAAGAGGCGCTGCATCGAGATCGTGTCGGTCGCTCGTATCGCCACCGCGTTGGGTGCCGCGCATTGCAGTTCGGCGGTGTCCTCGACGATCACCAGGCGGTCATCGGGAGAGGCCTCGACCACGGATGCGAGGAGCGCGTTTAAGAGCGTCGTCTTGCCCGATGCCGTGCCGCCGGTGACGAGGATGTTTTGCCGCTCGGCGATCGCCCTCTCGATGGCCCGGCGCTGCACTGCCGTCATGATCCTGGTCGCCTCGTAATCAGCGAGACTGAAGACGGCTGACGCTCGGCGACGGATCGCGAACACGGGCGCTGCGACGACGGGAGGGATCAGGCCTTCGAAGCGGGATCCGTCGAGCGGCAGCTCGCATTCGAGGATCGGGTTCTCGCGGGTGACGGTTGTGCGGGAGGTGCTGGCGATGGTCGCGATGAGCGCCTCGGCCGTCTCGGGACGCATCGTTCCGACCGATTGCATCGGCTGACCGAATCGGTCGACCCACACCTGGCCATCGGGATTGAGCGCAATCTCGATAACGTCCGGCTCATCGAGCAGCCCGCAGAAGGTACCGAGCTGACGCCGTATGGCCTCAGCAAGTCGGCGGGCCTGCTCCTCGCGCGTTGAAAACTTGAGAACTTCCTCTACCATGACCCCCACGGCAACCCAGGTGGCTACAACATTTTGTTGTAAGAGTGCGCAACCGGCAAGGTCGCTGTCAAGCGGGCTTATCAATTCCGAGGCTGGCCGCGGGTCGGCCGGGTTACGATATCAAGCTCGAGACCGAGCGCTCGCATGATCTGTGTCATGCTCTCGATCGGAAGGCGGCGGTGTCCGGACTCGATAAGGCTGATATACTGCTGCGATCGACCCAGACGCTTCGCTAATTGCGCTTGGCTCAATCCTGCCTTGATCCGAGCCGCCCGCAGGGCCTCTCCGAATTTAATCCGTAACCTTAAAACCTCAGGATCATCATCTTCGCCCGAATGTGCCCCCACTGTCCACAGCCTGCGGTTTTACACCTTCGATAGATATTACCGCGTTTATAACAGATGTAATAGATCAGCAACGTTTTTGCTGCGGTGGGGCTGTGGGTGTGGCTGGGGGACCTTGGTCTCGGGTCGGTGACCAGGAGAGTGGATTCGGATGGCTGTATGCTGTGGGGCTATAGCTCGTCCTAGCCTCTTGCGAGTCGCTCTGCTAGCCCAAGGCGGCTGCTGTGTGATCGTAGACCCTCTCTATGCTCGGTCGGGATTTTGGGAACGCTTATCCACAGGTCGGTCCGGAAGTTAAGATTGTTAGAATATATTGTTAAAGAGTTAAGGCCGCTTGCTAGCGCGGATCTCGATTTCTATTCAAAGGCTTGTTGGTTCGCCGTGTTCCTAATATACCGACATTTTGTTCCTGTTGTCCCGAACAAATGTTCCTGATGTCCCGATATTTTGTTCCCATTGTCCCAACAAGCGTTCCCGATGTCCCGATAGGCGTTCCTAATGTCCCGATATAAGGAGCGCAACCGCCGTCGTGATCATCCGAAAACGACCGAAATCACAAGGCTGGGCCACGCTGGGGATCAGAGAAAACTGCCTAGCTCGGGACATTGGGAACGCTGCAATCGGCGGCTGCCATGGCTTCACGCACGATGGCGGGCGTAAAGGTGGCGGGCGAAGCCGTAGAAGCCTCTCTGGTAGTCCTTAGGGGCGCGCCTGGCATCGTCGGCCAGCCAGGCATCGTATTCGCCCTTGATGGCATAGACATCAAGGCCAGGAAAATCGCGGCGAATCATGCTGATGGTCTGTTCGGATAAGGGCGGCGAGAGATTCAGAGGTTCGCGAGAGGCGCTCGTACTCCCCCCTACCCTGTCCTTGTGTTTCATCGGCTCTGCGGCCTGGTCCTGGCTCTTGCGAATCATGCGGACGCTAGGCTCGCCGCGCCCGGCTTCGAGCTGAAGCTGGAAGCCGGGAATGTCGTTGCGCTCAACGATGGCCAGCATCTCGAACTTGAAGCGGCGATAGGTGCCTTCTGCGCCTGATTTTTCGAACAGGGTCGGCAATGGAATGGCAAAGCCTTCCGGACCGGCCGCGCCGGCATGCTTTCGGGCGACGCGGTAAAGCCAGCGCTCGCGCCCGCCTGAAATGGAGAAATATATTGGATCGATGGAAAGTAATCCGCCATCCATCAAGATTCCTTCATAGAACCAGTCGGAAACAGTCAGACTCATCCCTAGGCTCTTGCCGGTCTTTTCGTCGATCACGTCTGACCAGCTCTCGATCCAGCTGAATTGACGCTCCTTCTTACGGCCTTTCGGGCGGATATTGGTCCGGATGGTGGTCGCCTGCAGCCGACCGAGCGCATCGCGCAAAAGCTGGTAGTCGCGGCCACCGATGTCGCGTCCGATAGTTTTGAGCAGGTCATAGGCTTGGAAATGCAGGGTCCGCGGGAGGTCGTTGCAGCCGCTATTGCGCATGTTGTTCAGGGTGGATGACGCGAAGATCAGGATGTCGGCGTCCCAAATCGTTGCCATGCCGAATTGCGGTGTGGCGAATACCTTGACGTAAATCGTGCCGTCAGGACTGGTGTATTCGATCGGCTTCAAGCGCTTGCGCTTGGCCAAGCTGAAAAATGGCCGCTCCATGGTTTCCCGCGTGTCACGCAGCGGGAGGTCAGCGATGTAGGGGACGAACAGATCGAACTGCGGCTCCGGGTTGCGCTTCGTGGTCATGGCTGCTCCGGCCCCTTGCTCTGCCCCACGCCGACCATATCGATCAGGTTGTCGTTCGCCGGTCTGAGCGCTGAGATGCCGAGAAGGGTATGGTCGATCATCTCCCCTCCTCCTTCATTTCGCGCTCAAGGGCCTGCAAGGCGCGCTCGACGATCTCGCCAAGCGTGACCCGATGCATGATTTCCCCGGTCTCATACCTGGCGTGCTCGGCCGCAACGATTTCATGGAACCGGTCATGTGCGCGCTGCGTAATCCGGGCGTTCAGGAGCACTGTGCGACCTGTCTTTGGGTGTCGTTTGGCCTTCGTGGGAGTCGGAACGGGCGCGCGGCTCGGAAATCCGCTTTCATCCGCAATCCGGCGCACGGTTTCGGGCGGCACAGTGGCAGGCGACTGACTAGTCTTTGGCCTGAAGGAAGTGAGATCGACCTCAGAGTCGAAAATGCTCGGCCTGGATCCGGACATCATGCCACCTCCGCCTGCGGCATCGGCTCGGTCTGCCGTGTCAGCATTGTCACCACTTCGGCCATGAACTCGCGGGCGTTGCCGATTGCCGCCGGGATGTTGCGTACGAGATCAGGCTTGAGGCCCGAAAGCGTGCCGCCGAAGGAGAAAATGGCGCGATAGGCGTCGCGCTCATGCAGTGCCGTACCTAATACGGGGATCCTCTGTTTGAGCATATCGGCTTCAAGGCTCTTGAGGGTGCGGGGCCGGACGGCTGGATTGGTCTGCGTGAACAGCACGGCATAAGGGATTTTGCGGTTGTAAGCACGCTCTTGCCGGCCGATAAATTGGATGACCTTCACGGCCTCAATACCGTCGAGCTCGGAGCCTTTGGTTGGGATTATAACTAGGTCCGACCGGGTCATGGCATGTGCGACCATGACTGATGCGGTGCCCTCAAGGTCGACGATGACGAAGGCGGTTGCACGCGCCGTGTCGTCAATCACATCGATCAGTGTTTCCTCGCTCACGCCGCCGATAACGGTCAGGGGCTCGGGCTTGCCGGGTTTCCTGCTCCATCGCAGCACCGGCTGGTTGGGATCGGCGTCGATGATGGTGACGGTCGTGCCGCGCTGGGCAAGTTCAGTGGCTAGCAGCACGGCTGATGTCGATTTGCCGGCTCCGCCCTTGGAGCTGGCAAAGGAAATGGTTGGCATGATGATTCCCCCTCGTATGCGCAAATGATTGCGCTTTGTCGTCAGTCTGTCAACTGCCGATAGATTGTCGTCTGTTGACCAACTGCCGACAATTAGTCGACCGCAAGCGGCTCGCCGAAAGGGGTGGCGCCATAAAGGGTTTCTTGGCGACTCTTAGTGATCCTGCTGCCGGCAAGAAGGGCGATCGGGGGTTGGAGACTACCCTATCTTCCAGGATTTTGTGACATGTCACGAAACTTCTTGCCAGGGCCGAGCCAAGCCGCTATTTTGTGACATGGTCGATGTCACGAAATCTGTCAACTGCCGATAGATTGTCGTCTGTTGACCAACTGCCGACAGTTAGTCGACCGCAGCCGGCTCGCCGAAAGGGGTGGCGCCATAAAGGGTTCTTGGCGACTTTTAGTGATCCTGCTGCCGGCAGGAAGGGCGATCGGGGGTTGGAGACTACCCCCATCCTCGGGATTCTGTGACATATCACGAAACCTCTCGCCAAGGCCGAGTCGGGCCATTATTCGTGACACGATCGATGTCACGAAAATGGAGCCGCACGCGGATGGGACGCAGACCAATCGGAGAGCGCGCGATGACGGTTGCCGAGCGGCAGCGACGGCACCGCGCCAAACTGGTCTTGTCACGAAACGCAGCGGTCGCGTCACGGAACGAGCCGGCGCCGGTAATGAAGCCGTTGCCGGAGGCGGTCGAGGCGCCGCTGGCGACGGTACAGAACGCGTGGGCGCTCGCGGCTGAGGCGGAGCGCGCCGAGATCGCGGCCTGGATCCGCAGTGTCACCCGAACCAGGCGGTCGCCGCTACGAAAAGCGCCGCCGGCCTATACGATGCCGGAGCAGCTCCGCCAGGCCATCGCCCCGATCGTCCAGGCGCTCAAAGCGCAGGGCAGGAGGGGCGGGATGGCCGATCATGCCGAGGTCAAGAGGCTCGCCGATAAGCTGGAGGCGATGTTGCCGCTGCACTTGCGGCTCCTGCTCGAGTCCAGGCTCTACGACCTCAGGGCAGCCAGGGACATCGCAACAGCGGTGCGGGCGATCGAGCGCGAGCTGGCCGCTGTTTCGTGACGGCCGCTGTACCGCCTGCGGGAGCTCGCCGGAGAGTCCCCGATCGCCCACACCGGGTCGAGATCGACGGCGCCGATCGCGCCCGTAGCGGTGGCCACCTCTGCTTTGGAGCGCATCGGCATGGTAGGAATTCTTGTTACCGCCCGTCATTGCCGATAGCATCGGAAGCATGAGCCGGATCGAGAAACTCAGCATCGCCGTACCCGTCGAGATGGCAGCCGAGTTGCGCGCCGCGGTCGAAGCGGGCGAATACAGCAGCGTCAGCGAGGTCATCCGCGACGCGCTCCGCGATTGGCGCTTGCGGCGCAAGTTTGAGGCGTTGGAAGTCGATGAGCTGCGCCGACTCGTCCAGGAGGGCATCAACAGCGGCGACGGCATCGAGGCCGATGTCGTGTTTGCTCAATTGCGGGCCCGCTATGGGGCGCCCAAACCGAAGTGAGGGTTTCGCGCCGATTGCTGTTCTCGCCGCGTGCGGCGGCTGATCTCGACGAGATCGCGGCCTATATCGCCCGCGACAATCCGGGCCGTGCGGCGACGTTCATTGATGAGTTGGAGGCGCAATGCAAGGCCGTGGCTCGCGCGCCGCTGAACTATCCGGCACGCGAGGACCTCGCGGCAGGCGTACGGATGGCTGTGTTCCGCCGCTACCTGATTTTGTTCCGCGAGCTGCCGCAGACAAACGTCGTGCGCATTGAGCGGGTCGTTCACGGCGCCCGCAATCTCCGGCATCTCTTTTAGAGATCGCACATCGGAGGAAGTCCCCATTCCGTGCTGAAAGCGCAGCTGCGTGGGGAGAATGGAGGCAGCTCAGCGCTGGGGCGCATTTTCGGAAAACGCCCGACCGCCGGCGCGGCGAAAGCGGCGGCGGACGAGATCGCCGTCGGGGGCGGGCAGGGCCTCGGCGGCTCGATAGGCGGCATGCTATCGCCGCAAGATAGCCCGCCGCGGAACGGCTCAAAATGATTGTTTGGGCAATTCGACCGACCGCCAGGATGGCGTCTCCGGGCGAAACCGGCGGCTCCCTCGCTCCCCTTTTTCACTGTAACGGGCATTTCGGCCAGAAACGTTGTTTCGGCAGCTGCTCAGACCCGTAACGACCCTTCAAAAAGCCGATGTTGATGGGATTTGGCCGACCTCACCCGTCTCGTCGCTTCGTGCAGTGGATCGATGCGCAATCACCCATCCCCGACGCACGCTCGCTGAGACCGACCTTGCGCCACACTGCCCGTAGACTCTCGCCGAACACCACCCCAATCGCCAGAGAGGGGTGGACCGCTGCGGAGCGGTTCCTCTGGAGGAGAGGAGGTCAAGCGGGCGCGTCCTACGGTTTCTGAAGTTCCATCACATCAAGCGCTTCGGGATGTAGGAAACAGACCGGACCGCTTTCACGCCCATTGACAGCCTAAGGTTGATGAGAACAAAATAGGAACAATTCTCTCGCCCAGCGGTTGGAGGATCATGGCCCCCGCGCATGCCCACGTTCTGGAGGATCTGCGCACCCGGATCGCCCACATCGCGCGGGCAGGGCGGTCGCCTCGGCCCGTCGTGCCGTTCGGCGTCGCGGCGATCGACGCACGCCTGCCGCAGGGCGGCCTTGCCCGCGGCGCGCTGCACGAGATCGCCGGTGGCGTCCACAGTGCCGAGGCTGTGCTCTTTGTCGCCGGCGTGCTCGCGCGCCTCCACGGGTCGGTCCTATGGTGCTTGTGCCGCCGCGACCTGTTCGCCCCTGCACTGGCCGGAGTCGGGCTTCATCCCGACCGCGTCATCTATGCCGAGGGCGGCGACGAAAGGACAGTATTGCTCTGCCTGGAAGAGGGGGTTCGACACGCCGGTCTGGCTGGCGCCGTCGGCGAGGTTACGCACCTGTCAATGACGGCCTCGCGCCGGCTGCAACTCGCCGCGGAAGCCTCGGGCGTGATCGCCTTTGTCATCCGCCGCTGGCGCACAGCAGGGGAGGCCGGCGAATTCGGTCAGCCGAACGCCGCGGTGACGCGCTGGCGGATCACCGCCGCCCCGTCTTCTCCCTTGCCGGTCCCCGGCATCGGCCGCGCGCGCTGGCGGCTCGAACTGGTCCGCGTTCGCGGCGGCGAGGGCGCCCTATGGGAGGTGGAGGCCTGCGATGGGCAGGGTCGTCTCGCTCTTTCTGCCGACCTGGCCGACCGATCGGCTGCGGCGACAGAAGGGCGACAGCGCGCCTCCCCCTGAGATGCCGCTGGTGATCGCCGGCCGCGACGGAGGGCGCCGGGTCGTGACGGCCGCCGACCGAGCTGCCCAGGCGCTCGGCGTGCGGCCCGGCATGGCGCTGGCCCAGGTCCAGGCACGAATCCCAGGACTGCGGATCGCAGCCACCGATCCGGCGGCCGACGCCGCTGCGCTCGAGCGGCTGGCAGCCTGGGCCTTGCGGCGCTACAGCCCGGTCGCCGCGCTTGACCCGCCCGATGGGCTCATCGTCGACGTGACCGGCGCCGCGCATCTCGTGGGCGGAGAGGGAGCGCTCCTCGATGATCTGCTGTCGCGCCTGCGGACAGCAAAGATCGCCGCGCGCGCAGGTCTTGCCGACACGCTCGGCGCCGCGCACGCGCTGGCGCGCTTTGCCCCCGAACCGGTCACGATCGCCGCACCCGGCGAGACGGAAGCTGCCTTGGCACCGCTGCCGATCGCGGCGCTGCGCCTCAACGCCGATTGCGTCGATCGGCTGCGGCGGCTCGGATTCGCGACGATCGCCGACCTCGCGGCGGTGCCGCGTGCGCCGCTCGCGCTGCGCTTTGGCCCTGAGCTGGGCCGCCGCCTCGACCAGGCCTTTGGTCGGTGCGCCGAACCTCTGCAACCCTTCTGCCCGCCCGAGTTGATCCAGGTGCGGCGCGCCTTCGCCGAGCCGATCGCCGCGTTGGAGACGATCGCCCGTCATATCGAAAAGCTCGCCGAAGCCCTTTGTCCTCTTCTCGACCGGCGCGGTCTCGGCGCGCGGTGCCTCGACCTGATCTTCCACCGCGTCGACGGCATGGTGCAAGCGATCCGCGCCGGCACGGCGAGGCCAGTGCGGGACGCCAAACGTCTGACCCGGCTGCTGACGGACCGGCTTGAAACGATCGACCCGGGCTTCGGGATCGAGGCGATGACTCTCGTCGCGTCCCTGACCGAGCCGCTCGGCTGGCGCCAGGGAGATATTCTGGGAGGAGAGGCCGAGCTCGACGTTTCGGCGCTGATCGACACGCTGGCCAACCGTCTCGGCGCGAAGAGGCTCTATCGCGTGTCGCCGGTCGAGAGCGATCTTCCCGAGCGCTCGGTCAGGACCGTGCCGCCGCTCGACCCGCCGGTCTGTGCGCTGTGGCCGGAGCACTGGCCGCGGCCGAGCCGCCTGTTGTCGCCGCCCGAACCGGTCGAGGCGGTCGCATTGCTGCCCGACCATCCCCCGGCGCACTTCACCTGGCGCGGCGTGCGCCGGCATGTGAGGCGCGCCGACGGCCCCGAGCGCGTGGTCGGCGAATGGTGGCGGAGCGATGCCGAACGTGCTGCCGTCCGCGACTACTTCATCGTCGAGGATGAGAGCGGCGAGCGTTTCTGGCTGTTTCGCAGCGGCGACGGCGAAGACCCCGCCTCGGGCGACCTGCACTGGTACATCCACGGGGTCTTTGCGTGACCCGATATGCCGAGCTGCAGGTCACGACGCATTTCTCGTTCCTGCGCGGCGCCTCGAGCGTTGAGGAGCTGTTTGCCCAGGCTGCGTTCTTCGGCTTGGCCGCGCTCGGCATCACTGATCGCCACTCGCTCGCCGGTATCGTGCGCGCGCACGAGGCGGCCAAGGTCACGCGCGTGCGCCTCATTGTCGGCTGCCGGCTCGACCTCAGGGACGGCACCGCGCTGCTGCTCTATCCGACCGACCACGCCGCCTACGGCCGGCTCTGCCGCCTGTTGACCCTCGGCAAGGCGCGCGCCGGAAAGGGGGCGTGCGATCTCGCTTGGCGCGACATCGTCGCTCATGGCGAGAGGCTGATCGCCGTCCTCGTCCCGGACCGGCCGGATGCCCTCTGCGCCGCGCGGCTGCATCGGCTCGCACGCGACTTCGGGGATCGCGCTTATCTCGCCCTCTCCTTCCGCAGGCGGCCGGGCGACCAACTTCGGATTCATGAACTGTCGAACATGGCCGCGCAGGCGCGGGTCGCCACAGTGGCGACGGGCGACGTGCTGTTCCACAGCCCCGAGCGCCGCATCCTGCAGGACATCCTCACCTGCATCCGCGAGGGCTGCACGATCGACGAGGCCGGCTTCCGGCGCGAGCGTTATGCCGACCGCCATCTGAAGCGGCCAGAGGAGATGGCGCGCCTGTTCGCGCGCTGGCCCGAAGCGGTCGCCCGCTCGTTCGAGATCGCCGGCCGCTGCCGTTTCAGCCTCGACGCACTCGCCTATCAGTACCCGGACGAGGTCGGCGAGCCCGGCGCCACGGCGCAGCAGATCCTGGCGCGGTTGACCTGGGAGGGCGCGGCCCGGCGCTATCCCGAGGGCGTTCCCGACAGGGTGGCCGCAACCTTGCGGCATGAGCTGCGCCTGATCGAGGAGCTCGGCTATGCGCCCTATTTCCTGACGGTCCACGCGATCGTCCGGTTTGCGCGCTCGCGCGGCATTCTGTGCCAGGGCCGCGGCTCGGCGGCCAATTCCGCGGTCTGCTTCGTGCTCGGCATCACCGCGATCGACCCCGCGCGCAGCGAGCTCTTGTTCGAGCGCTTTGTCAGCCGGGAGCGCCGCGAGCCGCCCGACATCGATGTCGATTTCGAGCACGAGCGGCGCGAGGAGGTGATCCAGTGGATCTATGACACCTACGGCCGCGACCGCGCGGCATTGTGCGCCACGGTGATCCGCTACCGCACCCGCGGCGCGGTCCGCGATGTGGGCAAGGCGCTCGGCCTTTCCGAGGACGTCACCCGGGCCTTGGCCTCGCAAGTCTGGGCCTGGAGCCGGGAAGGGGTCGAAGCCAAACACGCGGCCGAACTCAACCTCAACCTTGCTGACCGGCGGCTGCACCTGACGCTCGATCTCGCCCGGCAGTTGATCGGCACGCCACGCCACCTGTCAATGCATCCGGGAGGGTTCGTCCTGACCCGCGACCGGCTCGACGAGCTAGTGCCGATCGAGCCCGCCGCGATGGTGGGGCGCGCCGTCATCGAATGGGACAAGGACGACATCGACGCGCTCGGCTTCATGAAGGTGGACGTGCTCGGGCTGGGGATGCTCGGATGCCTGCGCCGCGCCTTCGATCTCTTGGAAGAGCACAAGGGCCTCAAGCTCGATCTCGCGGCGATCTCGGCCGACGACCCCGAGACCTATGCGATGATCCGCAAGGCCGACACGATCGGCGTCTTCCAGGTCGAGTCCCGCGCGCAAATGGCGATGCTGCCGCGCCTCAAGCCGCGCAATTTCTACGACCTGGTCATCGCGGTGGCGATCGTGCGTCCCGGGCCGATCCAGGGCGACATGGTCCATCCCTATCTGCGCCGGCGGGAGGGCCTCGAGCCGGCCGCCTATCCCAAGCCGGAATTGGAGAAAGTCCTCGGCAAGACACTTGGCGTGCCCTTGTTCCAGGAACAGGCAATGCGCATCGCCATCGAATGCGCCGGCTTCACCCCCGGCGAGGCCGATCAGCTGCGCAGGAGCATGGCGACCTTCCGGCATGCGGGCGGCGTTGCGCAGTTCCGCGACAGGCTGATCGCCGGCATGGTCGCGCGCGGCTATACGCGGGCCTTTGCCGAGAAGATCTTCCAGCAGCTCGAAGGCTTCGGCTCTTACGGCTTTCCGGAAAGCCACGCGGCCTCCTTTGCGCTCCTCGCCTATGCCTCCAGCTGGATCAAGTGCCGGCATCCGGACGCCTTTCTCGCCGCCATCCTGAACGCCCAGCCGATGGGCTTCTACGCGCCGGCGCAGCTCGTGCGCGACGCGCGCCGGCACGGCGTCGCAGTGCGCCCGGTGGACATCAACGCTTCGCGCTGGGACTGCACGCTCGAAGCGGTCGAGGGCTCCGAGCGGCATACCGTGCGCCTCGGCCTGCGCCTGGTGCGTGGTCTCGCCAACCGGGACGGTGCGGCGCTCGTGGCCGCGCGCGCCGACCGGCAGTTCCGCAGCATCGACGATCTCCGGCAGAGAGCCGCCATCCCCCTCGCCGCGCTGGAGCGGCTGGCCGAGGCCGACGCCTTCCGCCCTTCGCTGGGGCTCTCCCGCCGCGAGGCCTTATGGGCGATCCGGGCGCTGCACAACGAGCCCCTGCCGTTGTTCGCAGCGGCCTCGACCCGCGCCGGAGAAGCGGTCCCGGAGATATCGGAACCCGCCGTGGCCTTGCGGCCGATGACCGCCGGCCGCGAGGTGGTGGAGGATTATCGCGCGCTCGGCCTCACCTTGCGCCGGCATCCGGTGGCGTTTCTGCGCCGCGATCTCGCGGTCCGGGGCATCGTCCCCTGCGCCGAGGCCGGCCTCGCGCGCGACGGCCGGAGGCTCGCGACAGCCGGCCTCGTGCTGGTGCGCCAGAGGCCCGGTTCGGCAAAGGGTGTCCTCTTCCTGACGATCGAGGACGAGACCGGCGTCGCCAACGTCATCATCTGGCCCGATCTCTTCGAAAGGCAGCGGCACGTGATCCTGTCCGCCGGCATGATCGCGGCCACGGGGCGGGTGCAGCGCGAGGGCGAGGTGGTCCACGTGATCGCGCAGAACCTGACCGACCTTTCTGAGCTGCTGCGCAGCGTCGGCGCGCGCGATGAGACCTTCCCGCCGCAGGGAGGAGGGGACCCGGCCGGGCAGGGCGGCGGTCCCGATCCCCGCGAGACGCCCGGCCGCAAGCCTCGGAATGTCCCCATGCCGGATTCAGGGTCCGGTCTGGAGATCAAGGTGCCGACGCGCGACTTCCGCTGAACCGCGGCCCGCCGGCGCGAGGGCCGCTATCACCGGCTGTCGCTCATATGCCGGACGGCGAGATGGCTGAAGGTCATCGCCGCCGCGAGCGACAGGCCGGCCTGGTAGCCCACACCCTGCTCGGTGGCGGCGGCGACAGTGCCGGAGGCATAGAGGCCCGCGATCGGATGACCCCGCTGGTGGATCACCCGCCCGCAGGCATCGCTCAGCAAGCCGACGGACGCGCCGCCGGCCGGGTGCAGCTCGATCCCGTAGAAGGGCGGTTCCGCGAGGGTCCCGAGGCTGCCGTTGACGCCGCCCGCAGCGGCGAGCTTCCACCCATGTTCGCCGCGGTGGAAATCCTCGTCCGTGCTGTTCTGCACAAAACTGTTGAACCGGCGGACCGTCCGCTCCAGCCGGTCGCCGTCGATCCCGAGCTTCACCGCCAATTCCGGGAGGCTCCCGGCGCGCGCCACGGCCGCCGGCACGGCGCCGCCGACCGGCCGGTTGGCGAAGGAATATTTCCGCAGGTATTGCGCGTCGAAAATCAGATAGGCGGGCAGATTGGGATATTCGTGCCGCACCGGGTCGAACAGCCGCAACTGCGGCACGATCCCCTGAAAGCAGGTCTCGTCGGCAAAGCGCAGGCCGTATTTGTTCACCACCATCGTATGCGGGCTGCACAGCTCGACGATCCCGGCATAGACGCAGGTCGCCGTCCCGCCCGGGGTCTCCGGCGGGATCGTATAGGCCAGCATCACCCGCAGGCTGTTCTCGATCTTGTGCACGATCCCGCCGGCCTCGGCGCCGAGGACGAGGCCGTCGCCGGTCAGCGAGGCCGGGGTCAGGCCCGAGGCCTCCTGCGCGTAGCCGGGCAGCTGCTCGAACCGCGCGGTCATCTGCGGGTTCGCGCCGTAGCCGCCGGTGGCGAGAAGGACGCCCCGGGCGGCGCTGACGATTTCGCCCGAGCACAGCACGACCCCAGTGACCCGCCGGTTTTCGATCGTGAGGCTTTCCATCTGCTGGTCGGTCCGCACGGCCACGCCGCGGGCGCGCAGCGCCTTGAGAAAATGGCAGACGAGGCCCAGCCCCTTGCCGCGCAGGTCCTGCTGCTTGCGCTCGCGCACGAGGTCCGGCTCCCAGCCTGAAGAACTGTTGAGGCCGCCCCAGGCGATCTGTTCCTCGGCCGTCACAAAAGAGGGTACGTCCGCGGGCGCCGCGACGCGTTCGCGCCAGTCGCCGAGGTCGAAGCCCGAGATCAGATCGGCTTCGACAGTCCGCCCGGCCGCGCGGGCGCCCGGAGCCCCGTCGTAATAGTGATCGACGAGGCCGTGCACGAGGCGAAAGCGGACGCCGCATCCCGCGAAAAATTCCAGCGCTTCTGGAGAGCGGTCGACAAAGGCAGTGAGGCGCTCGTCATCGAGATTGCCGCCGCCGAGGAACCGCAGATAGGCGACGACCTCGTCGCGCGTGTCGCCGCAGCCGGCGGCCGGCGCCAGGTGGTTCCGACCCACCCAGATCAGCCCGTAGGAATGGATCGTGCCGCCGCCCAGGGTGCCTGCCTTTTCGAGGACGAGCGGCCGCAGGCCCAGCTCGCAGGCGGCGAGCGCCCCGGCCAGGCCGGCGAGGCCGGATCCGAGGATGACAACGTCCCAGCTCTCGTTGGCGGTCATCGGGCCTGCTTTCTCTTGTCCGGCGGAGGCATCTGGCGGTGGCGTCCTGCCCGAAGCCATTGCCGCGGCCGCTCTCAAGGCAAGGCCGCAGGCTCAAAGCGCGCCGAGAAAGCGGTCGAGCGCGGCGCGCGCGGCCGGCTCGACCAGGGTCGGCGCGTGCCCGACCCCGGGCACCGCGACCAGCTCGCCCTTTGGCAGGGTTTCGACCATCCGTCTGGCCTGGGCTTCGGACAGGACATCGCTGTCCGTTCCCCAGACCAGAAGGGTCGGGAGGGGAAGGGCGGCGAGCGCCGGCCACAACGGCGGGCGCGGCGCCGCGCCGCGCGCGACCCGCTGTTCGATGTAGGCCGGGTCCATCTTCCAGGCCCAGCGCCCGTCGGGCCGCTGCCGCAACACCCCGAGCGCCAGCTCGCGCTGGTCCTCCAGGCTGCGCCCGGCGACGATCGGCGAGATCTCCCGGCGATAGGCCATCGCCTCGTCAAGGCTGGCGAAATCCTCCGGGCGGCTGCCGACCAGCCCGGTGATGCGTTGGCTGCCGGGCTCGGGGTCCGGCCCGATGTCGTTGATCACCAGCCCGCGTAGCCGGTCGGCATGTCCGGCGGCATAGGCCATCGCGATGATGCCGCCCATCGAGGTGCCGACCAGCACGAAACGCGGCAGATCCAGCTGCTCGACCAGGGCCGCGAGGTCGCCGGCCTGGTCCGCGTATTGATAGGCCCCCTCTGGCGACCAGGCGCTCTCGCCGTGGCCGCGCACGTCCGGGGCGAGAACGTGGAAACGGTCCTGCCAATGCCGCGCCGGCGCGTTGAACGCCTCGGCGCTCGAGGTATAGCCGTGCACGCAGAGAAGGGGAGGGGCGTCGCCTTTTCCCCAGTCGAGGTAATGCAGGCGCAGCCCATTCACGGTCAGGAACCGGCTTGCCGGCTGGAGTGCGCTCGCCATCGCTGCCCCCTTTCTCGTGCCGAAGATCATCCTACCAGGGCGCGGGGCCGCCGTAACGGCGGGCGCTGCCAAATCGCGGCCCGCCTGCGGCCCTCCCGCAAAGGCGGCGGCCCATCCTCGTCCCGGTCCTGCTCTCATTTCAATGGCGCGAGCCGCGCGGCGGGGCCTGCAGTTCCGCGATCGCTCGCCTGATACGCATCCACACAAGCTGCCCTCCTGAGCCTGTCGAAGGGACGGTCGCCGCGGTCGAGCATCTGATCGGCACGCCGGGCGGCTTCGATCTCGGCATCAGCACCGTACTGCCGGATCAGCAGGTTCGCGGCCCGCCAGATATCAAGGTCTGAGATGCCAGGCGATTTCAGCAAGACTGCTCTTGCATAGACCCGCTATTGCCCACGGAACTGACGATGAGCCTCATGCCAAGCGAGTGTCACTTCGTCCTCCCCCTCTTCCAAAAGACCGATCGCCCAGCCTTCTTCCACCAGGCGCCGGAGTCGCGCTGCGCGGAGCCGGTCGGCTTCCGTTTCGGGGTACGGCCCGTAGATCCAGTCGGCAATAGCCTGCCCCCGCGCAGGCGGGGGTCAACCGTGTCGGCATGATCGCGTCGGCCGCATAGTCGACGATGCCCCGGAAGCATTGGGCAAGGGGGATTGGCATAGTTTACTATGGCACAACCGGCGCGGGATGATGCGACCATGGAGGCAGCTGTGGGAGAAGTACCCGCAATCTCCTGCCGGAGGCTCGCCCGGATGGCCCCAGGCCGGGCGCTATGTCCGCCAGGGAGATTTCTGGATAGCAGCCGTCAGGCTGTTTCGCGCTGCACTTTGCTCTCGTCTGCGTACTCGCTCTCCGGCATCGGCGTGACCGCCAGCCATTCGCGCAGTTTCGACCAGCGCCGCCGCCCGGAGGTGTTGCGCACCGCGATCGCCACCGCCTTGCGGCTGCCCACTACCACGACCAGCCGCTTGCCGCGGGTGATTCCGGTATAAAGCAGGTTGCGCTGCAGCATCGGGTAGTGCTGCGTCAGCAGCGGGATCACCACCGCCGGGTATTCCGAGCCCTGCGCCTTGTGGATCGTCGCCGCATAGGCCGGCACCAGCGCATCGAGATCGCCGAGACCGTACGAGACGTCCCGCCCGTCGAAATGAACCGTCATCTCGCCGGTCTCAGGATCGACGCCCGCGATGAAGCCGATATCCCCGTTGTAGACCTCGCGCTCATAGTCGTTCTCGATCTGCATGACCTTGTCGCCGGGCGCAAAGGTCCACCCGAATTTTGTGATCTTCGGCTCTCCTTCGGGATTGAGCGCGGCCTGCAGATCGACATTCAGCGAGCGCGCGCCGACCCCGCCGCGCGCCATCGGGCACAGCACCTGGATGTCGCGCACCGGGTCGAGGCCGAAGCGGCGGGGGATGCGGGTCTGCACCAGGTCGAGGATGCGCGCGACCGCGCTCTCCGGGTCCTCGGCCGCGACAAAATGAAAATCGCTGTCCGCCGCAGCCGGGGCGAGATCGGGCATCTCGCCGCGGTTGATCCGGTGCGCAGTGGTGATGATCCGGCTCGAGGCCGCCTGGCGGAAGATCTCGCTCAGCCGCACCACCGGCACCGTACCCGAGCCGATCAGATCGGCCAGGACCTGGCCGGGGCCGACCGAGGGCAGCTGGTCGACATCGCCCACCACCAGCAAGGCTGCTCGTTCGGGGATTGCCTTGACCAGCGCGTGCATCAGCGGCGCGTCGATCATCGAGGCTTCGTCGACGACCAGCAGGTCACAGTCCAGTTTGTTCTCGGGGCTGCGGCCGAACGATCCCGATCCGGGATCGACCTCCAGCAGGCGGTGGATCGTCTTGGCTTCGAGCCCGGTGGCCTCGCCGAGCCGCTTGGCCGCCCGCCCGGTCGGCGCCGCGAGCAGGATGTGCGCTTTCTTGGCGGCGAGGATTTGCAGGATTGCCCGCAGGATCGTGGTCTTGCCCACCCCCGGGCCGCCGGTGATCACCAGCACCTTCGCCGCGAGCGCGCGGGCAACCGCCTCGCGCTGGCTTTCGGCGAGTGTCAGGCCGATCTTCTGCTCGACCCAGGGGAGGGCCTTCTCGGCGTTGATCGGCGGCCACGGCAGCGGCGCCGCTGCCAGCGCGCGCAGCCGCTCGGCGATGCCGCGCTCGGCATGATAGAGGCCGGCAAGGAAGATGCAGTCCTTCTCGCCGACCTGGTCGCCGATCACCCCGCCCCCCGCCAATTCGAGATCGAGGGCGGTGCGGATCAGGTCCTCGGGGACCCCGAGCAGACGTTCGGCAAGCGGCAGCAATTCCGCCACCGGCAGGCCGCAATGCCCCTCCTGCATCGCTTCCGAGAGGGCATAGCCGATCCCGGCCCGCACCCGGATCATCGCCGTCTTCTCGATGCCGAGCCGGTCGGCGATCGCGTCGGCTGTCTTGAAGCCGATCCCGCGGATGTCGCGCGCCAGCCGGTACGGGTTATCGCTCATCACCTGGATCGCATCGGCCCCGTAGGTCTTGAAGATGCGCACCGCGCGCGCCGTGCCGACCCCGTGACTGTGCAGGAAGACCATGATCTCGCGCACCATCTTCTGCTCGGCCCAGGCCTGGACGATGCGCTTTGCCCGCACCGCGCCGATGCCCTTCACCTCGCGCAGCCGCTCGGGCGCATTCTCGATGACCTCGAACACCGCTTCGCCAAAGCCGCGCACCAGCTTCTTCGCATAGACCGGTCCAATGCCGCGGATCATCCCCGAGGCGAGATACCGCCGGATCCCCTCGGCCGTGCTCGGCGCCGAGGCCTTCAGAAACTGCGCCTTGAATTGCAGGCCATGGGTGCGGTCGTTGACCCATGTTCCCGAGGCGGTGACCGCTTCTCCGGCGGCGATGGTGGCGGCATGGCCGACGACGGTCACGAGATCACGCTGGCCGCGCGCCTTCACCCGCAGCACGCAGAAGATATGTCACATTGGCTGTGTCCACTGTGTGTGTTTCTTCCCAAAAGACAAGGCATTTCAGGCGATGACCATTATACCCGTGTCCAGTCGTCGGGCCGTCGGCGCTGGGACCGGCGGCGGCCGCTCCAGCAGGCGCAAAC
>DATFCQ010000333.1:0-9285 GCA_035252905.1 Allostellaceae bacterium
ACACCGCCAAGGAAAAGCCGATGGAAGGCGAGGTCATCGCCGTCGGGCCGGGGGCGCGGGGCGAGGACGGCAAGCTTCAGCCGCTCGACGTCAAGGCCGGCGACCGGGTGCTGTTCGGCAAATGGTCGGGCACCGAGATCAGGCTCGACAACGAGGAACTTATCGTCATGAAGGAAAGCGACATCATGGGCGTGGTCGAAGGGGCCGCGTCGCGCAGCAAGGCCGCCTAACGGAGGGAAGACATGCCGGCAAAGGAAATTCGTTTTCACAACGACGCGCGCGAGCGGATGCTGCACGGCGTCGACATTCTCGCCAATGCGGTCAAGGTGACGCTGGGGCCGAAGGGCCGCAACGTCGTGCTCGACAAGTCGTTCGGGGCGCCGCGCATCAGCAAGGACGGCGTCACCGTCGCCAAAGAGATCGAGCTGTCCGACAAGTTCGAGAACATGGGCGCGCAGATGGTGCGCGAAGTCGCGTCGAAGACCAGCGATCAGGCCGGCGACGGCACGACGACGGCGACCGTTCTGGCCCAGGCAATCGTGCGCGAAGGGACGCGGGCGGTGGCCGCCGGGCTCAACCCGATGGATCTGAAGCGCGGCATCGACATGGCGGTCGAAGCCGTCGTCAAGGAGATCGAGGCGCGCTCGAAAAAGGTCTCGACCAACGAGGAGATCGCCCAGGTCGGCACGGTCTCGGCCAACAACGACGCCGAAATCGGCAAGATGATCGCCGAGGCGATGCAGAAGGTCGGCAATGAGGGCGTCATCACTGTCGAGGAGGCGAAGAGCCTCGAAACCGAGCTTGACGTGGTCGAGGGCATGCAGTTCGACCGCGGCTATGTGAGCCCGTATTTCGTCACCAACGCCGAGAAGATGATCGCCGAACTCGACGACCCGTATCTGCTGTTGCACGAGAAGAAATTGTCGAGCCTGCAGACAATGCTGCCGGTCCTGGAGGCGGTGGTGCAGTCGGGGCGGCCGCTGCTGATCGTCGCCGAGGACCTCGAGGGCGAGGCTCTCGCCACGCTCGTGGTCAACAAATTGCGCGGCGGGCTCAAGGTTGCGGCGGTCAAGGCGCCGGGCTTTGGCGACCGGCGCAAGGCGATGCTCGAAGACATGGCAATCCTGACCGGCGGCCAGGTGATCAGCGAGGATCTCGGCATCAAGCTGGAAAACGTCACCCTCGACATGCTCGGCCGCGCCAAGCGCGTGCGCGTCGAGAAGGAGAACACGACGATCATCGACGGCGCCGGCAAGAAGGACGACATCCAGGGCCGCTGCACGCAGATCCGTCAGCAGATCGAGGAGACGACCAGCGACTACGACCGCGAGAAGTTGCAGGAGCGGCTGGCGAAACTGGCCGGCGGCGTTGCGGTGATCCGGGTCGGCGGGGCCACCGAGGTCGAGGTCAAGGAGCGCAAGGATCGGGTCGACGACGCGACGCACGCAACCCGCGCCGCGGTCGAGGAGGGGGTCGTCGCCGGCGGCGGCGTCGCCCTGCTCTACGGCGCCAAGGCGCTCGACACCCTGACCCCGGCCAACAACGACCAGAAGGTCGGCATCGACATCGTCCGCCGCGCCCTGCAGGCGCCGGTGCGTCAGGTCGTCGAGAATTCCGGCACCGACGGCTCGATCGTCGTCGGCAAACTGCTCGACCGCAACGAGACCAATTGGGGCTTCGACGCCCAGACCGGGCAGTATTGCGACATGCTGAAGGCCGGCATCATCGACCCGACCAAGGTCGTGCGCCTCGCCCTGCAGAATGCCGCATCGGTTGCCGGCCTCCTGGTCACGACCGAGGCGATGGTCGCCGAGAAGCCGGAGAGGAAAGCCGCGCCGGCGGCCGGGCACAACCACGGCATGGACGGCATGGACGATTACTGATCGTCGCCGCGCATTCCTGTTTCGGCCGGGCCGGCGTCCCTCGGGACGCCGGCCTTTTTCGTCCGCGGTCGCGGAGGAAACCGCCGCCCGTTTGTTGACCTTTGCGGACCGGGCCGGCACATAATGCCGTGTCTCTGGGCCGTGTCTCCGGCACTTTCAGGGCCCCGGCAGGCGATGGACTTCCACCCTCCTCAATACTCGAATCATCTTCACTATTTGCCGCTTTCCCTGCCGTTCTTCTCGATCCTGGTGGGGATATTCCTGCTGGTGGCGTTGCTGCTTTATCTGGGGACATTGCGCTATGCCTATGTGCATTTGGGGATCGGCCGCGGCGCCGCCCTCCTCGTATTGGCGGGATCTCTGATCGGCAGCTATTTCAATATCCCGGTCGCGGACCTGCCGCAGAAGCGGATCATCGAGGTGCCGGAGGTCACCTTCTACGGCGTGCAATACATGGTCCCGGTCGTCGTCGAATGGTCCGGCACGGTGATCGCGGTCAATGTCGGCGGCGCCCTGATCCCGGCGCTGATGTCGTTCTACCTGGTGATCAAGAACGGGTTGTGGATCAGAAGCATCCTGGCCACGGCCGGGGTCGCCGCGGTGTGCTATCAATTGGCCCATCCGGTGCCCGGTCTCGGCATTGCATTGCCGGTCTTTGTTCCGGGGCTGACCGCGGCGGCCGTGCCCCTGCTGTTGGCCTGGCGCCACGCCGCGCCTCTGGCTTACAGCGGCGGCAGTCTCGGGACCCTGATCGGCGCCGACCTCCTCAATCTCGGCAAGGTCCGGGGGCTGGGGGCGCCGATCGCCTCGATCGGCGGGGCGGGAACCTTCGACGGCATCTTCCTGACCGGCATCATCGCGGTGCTGATCGCCAGCCTGTTCGATCCAGTCGACAAATCGGGCGCTCCTCCCCCGCACGGGCGCATGACGACGTGACCTGCGGCCGGACGTCATAGCTGGACGGCCCGGCTCGCAACGCTCCCGCAATTGCCAGCCGCCGGCGGGATCTTTAACGTCGCGGCCGCCCGACTTGTCCGCACAGGAGAACAAGAACATGGCAGCGACGCGGCGCCGCTACTGGGTTTTTGTGCTGTTGTTCCTGTTCAACGTCATCGCCTATGTCGACCGCGTCAACATGTCGGTGGCGGGCAAGCCGATCGCCGAGGCGTTCGGGTTGTCGCCGATCGCGCTCGGCTATCTGTTTTCCTCGTTCTTCTGGGCTTACGTCTTGATGATGCTGCCCGGCGGCCGCTTGATCGACCGCTGGGGCGCGCATGTCGTCGCGACGATCGCGACGGCGATCTGGTCGGTCGCGCAGATGGCGACCGGCATCGCCGGCGGGTTTGCGACGATGCTGCTGACCCGGCTCGGTCTCGGCACCGGCGAGGCGCCGTTTGCGCCCATCACCTATCAGAGCGTGCGCATCTGGGCGCCCTACAGCGAGCGCGGCACGGCGATCGCCGCGATCTCGGCGGGGGCGAGCCTCGGCCCGGCGCTCGGCGCCCCGGTCGTCGCCTGGCTGATCCAGGCGACCTCCTGGCGCTGGTCGTTCATCATTACCGGCGCGGTCGGGTTTCTCTGGGTCCTGGTGTGGCTCGCCCTGGTGTCGACGCCGGAAAAGACGCGCTGGCTGCCCGAAGCCGAGCGGCGCACCATCATGGCCGAGCGCGACGCCGGCCTCGCCCCGCCGAGCCATAGTGGGGTCGGCTATCTCGGGCTGATCCGCTCGCCGGCGCTGTGGGGCCTGTTCGTCGCGCAGGGCTGCCTCGTCTATTCCCTCTATCTCTATTTGACCTGGCTGCCGAATTACCTGCAGACGGCGCGGCACCTGTCGTTGCTCGGATCCGGGATCTATACCTCGGTGCCGTTCCTCGTCGCCTCGGTGGTGAACGTCGTCGTCAACTGGGTCGGCGACCGCTTCATTCCGGTCGCCGCGCTGCGCCGCGGCGCGCGCCGCTGGCTCGTCGCCCTGTGCCTGATCCTGACCGCGGCGGGTCTGTTGATCCCTTACGTGGAGTCGCTCGCTGCGGTGGTCGTATTGGTGACCTTTGCGGTGTCGTTCAGCAATGTCGGACCGGCGGCCAATGCGGCGCTGGTCAGCGATCTGTTGCGCTCGCCCGCCGACGCCGGCCGCGCCTTCGCCTTTCTGGTATTGGGCGGCAACAGCTTCGGGCTGTTGGCGCCGATCGTCACCGGCTATCTCGTCGCCGCGACCAAGAGCTTCAACTCGGCGTTCTTCGCCGCCGGCGGGCTGGCGCTGTTCGGCGCGGTCGTCCTCGTCGTGCTGTCGCGCGGCACGATCGGCGAGGGGACAGCCGTTCTGCCGGAGCGGGAGGTGCGGCTTGCCGATTGAGCGCCGGGCGTCGTCGCGGCGCGGAGGCCACATAATCTCCCTGCTGCTGTTATTGACGGTTCCGGTCTCGCTGGCGCTCAAATACCTGTTCGCGGCGCCGCCGCTCTGGGTGTTCGCGTCCGCGGTCGTCGCGCTCGCCGTCCTCGCCGACTGGGTCAAGCAGGCGACCGAGCAGGTTGCCGAGCGGGCCGGTCCGGCAATCGGCGGGCTCCTCAACGTCAGCTTCGGCAGCATCGCCGAACTGATCCTCGCCCTGTTCGTATTGGCCGGCGGCGAGGCCGCGGTCGTGCGCGCCCAGATCACCGGGTCGATCATCGGCACCAGCCTGTTGGGGCTGGGGCTGGCGATCCTGGTCGGCGGCGCGACGCGCGAGCGGCAGAGCTTCGGGCGCCAGAACGCCGGCTTGTTGTCGAGCCTGTTAATCCTTGTCGTCGTCGCGCTGCTGCTGCCCGCCGTCTTCGATTATCTGAGCCGCGCGGGCGGCGTCGGAAGCCGCCGCCTGATCAGCGAGGAGGAGCTGAGCCTCGGCGCCTCGGCGGTGCTGATCCTGCTCTATGCCGGCAATCTCGTCTATACCTTGGTCACCCATCGCGACGTCTTCGCGCGCGACGAGGAGGCCGGCGGCACGGCGCGGTGGTCGCTCTCGCGCTCATTGACCGTGCTCGTCCTCGGCACCGTGGCGATCGCGGCGGAGGCCGATCTGGTCTCGGGGGCGCTCGCCGCCACGGCCGAGCGGCTGCACCTGTCCCGATTGTTTCTCGGCGTCATCGTGCTGGCCCTGGTCGGCACGTCCGCGGATCTCTTCGCCGCGGTCGCCTTTGCCCGGCGCGACCGGATGGGCCTGGTGTTCAACATCTGCCTGGGTTCCGCAATCCAGATGGCGCTATTGGTGGCGCCGCTGTTGGTCCTGCTGTCCTGGCTGATCGGCCAGCCGATGGATCTGGTGTTCTCCAACCCGCTTGAACTGTTCGCGATCGCCGGCACCGCCTTCATCGTCAACGCCATCGCCGCCGACGGCGAAACCACCTGGTTCGAGGGCTTATTGCTGCTCGGGGTCTATGCCCTGTTCGGCCTCGGGTTTTTCTTTGCCGAGTGAGGGGCGGGCAGGGTGGGAAGGCGCGCGCCAGGGGTCGATCGGTCGTGCGCATGTCGATATGATGTATCCCATCAAGCTGGGGCAGGAGACTGCGCTCCTCAAGATCACATAAGCCGGATCAATAAGTACTTGTTTTGCTGAGGACACGTTCGCGAACCAATGTGCGGACATAGTCCCGCTCAGCCGTCGACAGCGGCCTGCCAAGCTCGTTAGACATCTGCTGCTCGACCGCGTCGACGGCATGTTCAATGCGCGCGGCGCGCGCGGCGGCGGCCCGCTTGCGCAGATCGGCGAACTCGTCAGCAAGAGCAGCGGTGATCTGATCCGGGTCCTCATCGCGCCATAAGGAAAAGTCCTCATCGGGAGCAGCAAAGGCGAAGCCGATCGATTCGCTATTCCATTCAGTCAAAAGGATCGGCCGCTCATCGCCGTTGATGACGAGCGTGTTCTCATCGCGCCAGAAGATCGATACCTCCTTGCCGTGTAAAACGGCTTCAATCGTATCGCCCTCTGTAAAGGTCGGCGGGGTCAGGATCAGCTCGGGCATTTCGTTTCCTCCTTGCCGCCCATCATCACGCGATCGGCGGTTTGCAGCGCTTTCCGGACCATGCCGGCGATGTAGACAAACCGGGTCATCGCCGGCCCCGTTCCTCCGCCATTCGGCAAGCAACTCATCCGGTCTGTCCCCGCCAGCCGAACTGCCATCATCTTCGCCGGACTGGGATCGTCGCCTTCTCGCGGAGATCGGCAAGCTGCCGCTGGGCACCTTCGGACAGGGCAAGCAATCGCTCCCGCTCCGGCCTTCGTTACCGCTCCCTAGCCCGATCAACTCCTGGGCGCTTGACAGCTCGCCCGCAGGCGCCCTCTCAAATGCTGTTTATATTGCAGGCGTCCGCCGCTCTTGGATCATGGGTCGGCTTTCTGCCGTTGGACCCTCCTGCGATCAGTAGCCTTCACGTTCGAGCCGTGTGCGCAATGCCTTGCGGTATCGGCGGACCGCCTCAGCTTTTCACGCACCCGGCGCTCCGAGGGCTTCTCGTAGGAGCGTCGCCGCTTCATCTCACGAAAGGTGCCTTCGCGCTGCATCTTTTTCTTCAAGACACGGATCGCGGCATTGACGTCATTGTCGCGCACATAGACTTGCGTCGGTGTTGCTACTCTTTCCTGATCGCGGCACTTGTCCGGCATACCGCGGGATCTTGGTGTGTCGAATTAAGCCGTCGGAAGGTTCAATGATCGCCCCGGTCGCTCACGATGCACCTTGACCCGGAAACTCCGGAGCCATTGCCGGGTGCGGGAATCGCCCGCTCTCCGATTTCGGGACCCCGCCAGGGGCGATGGGCCGCACTCGGGCGATATCGGGTGGACGCCACTCATCCGCATCGATTCTCATGATTTGCCGGTCCAGTTCGGCAATGACGAACCGCGAAAACGGACCGAAATGGAGAAACAGCGCCGCAAGTACCCCTACATAGCTGATGGCCCGAGGATTGTCTCTGGCGCACCGGTAAAGCGCTCGCCAGAAATGGGGGAACGCCCGAGGTTGCCGTATCGCGATCCGCCACGCGAGCCGCCACAGCAGGACCAGGTCGTGGAGCGGGACACCCGCGATCCGGGTCCGGATCGGCGCCATGCCCTTATCGAGCCGGGGACGGTCGAGCATCCTGGCCATCGCCTGCAATCGCGCGTAGTAGGCTGCGGGATGATAGATGCGCTGAAGGATCTGCCTGTAGTCGGCAAGGATCTCGCGTCGCGGACGGGCGGTATGAAAATTGAGGCCCCTGGTGCACTGGTCGCCCAATTCGAGATCCCCGGCGATCGTAGGGGAGACTGCAAACAGCCTGCCTTCGCGCTCGAGGCGTTTTGTCAACTGCGTATTGGACAGCGCGTAGAGAAGGCCGACCATGCAGGCCGGGATCGCTGTTGCTTCGATACAGGATACCATCGAGTCGGCAACGCTGCCCCTCTCGCTATCGAAACCGACGATGAAGCCTGCGGTGACGAACATGCCGGCGCGGTAAATCTTGTGGACGCAATCGGCCAGCACGCGGCGGGTATTCTGTTTTTTCTGGGTCGAAACCAGCGTGTCCGTATCAGGGCTTTCAATGCCGACAAAGACCGCAAAGAAATTCGCTTCGCGCATCAGCGCGAGGAGCGCGTCGTCGTCGGCAAGATTGATCGAGGCCTCTGTCGAGAACTCAAAAGGATAGCCGCGCTCTTTTTGCCAGGCGATCACGTGAGGCAGCAGGGCTTTCACGGCCTTCTTATTGCCGATGAAATTGTCATCGACGAAATCGAGATGGCCGCGATAACCGAGACGGTACAATGTTTCGAGCTCGGTCAAGACCTGCCGGGCCGTCTTGACCCGAGGCACCCGCCCATACAATTCGATGATGTCACAGAATTCGCACGTAAACGGGCAGCCGCGCGAAAACTGCACACCGTAATAGACGTACTGGTTGCGCTGAAGCAGATCATAGCGCGGGATCGGTGTTTTGGTGACATCGATGGTAAATTTATCGGCCTCGAACCGGCCTTGCCTTGCGCCGGCCTCCCAGGCGGCAATGAAGGCGTCGATTACGCCCTCAGCTTCGCCGAGCATCTGGAAATCGGCGGACGAATAGGCTTCCGGCGAGGAGGTCGCATCGGGTCCGCCGACCACGACCGGTTTTCCATGCCTTTGTGCAAGCGTAATCACCACTTGCGTATCCGGCCTTTGCGGGAGCATTCCGCCAGTCATCACCAGGTCCGCCCAATCGAGATCGGCCTGGGTAAGCTCTTCGGTATTGCGATTGATCAGCCGGCATTCCCAGGAGTTGGGCAGCAGCGCCGCGACCGTGATCAGCCCGAGCGGCGCCGCCGGAAATCGCGCTCCATAGACTTCGCAAGCGGCGGTGAAGTTCCAGAATGATTGCCCGCTGAAGCGCGGGCAGATCAACAACGCGCGGCAGGCACGCGATATCATGCTTGAGGACCGCTGCGGCGGTGAGAGCGTGTCACAGATTTGATTGGGCTCCGGGACTTTCCGGAAAACCCCGCAACCTTTCTGTCCTGGGCCTCGATACAGGTCCTTGCCTCTAAATCCTCGTCGACCCCGGCAAGTTTCGCACAGGGCACCTTGCGGTGCGAGCTGCGCGTGCCGTCCTGATAGACCACGTCGTAGAGGACGAAACCGCTCTCGGCCGATTTTTTCTTGCGTGCCATCGTGGTCCTCCAGCAGATTTTCCTGCTTGCGCTGCTCCTTCGCGGTTGCGCTCGCTGCGCAACTGCCGATAATTTGGTTTGAACGCCATTGCAGTTCCTCTGCGCGCCGTAGCCGCTATGCGGCGGCCTCGGCGTATCCTCTCTGCGTCAATGTCAACATGCCGTCCGCGACGCTGAGCCAGCCATGGTCCCTGGCGTAGCGGACGGCAAGCTCGAATTCGGTCTGACTCATGCCCTGTTGCGCGGGCAGCGCCTGGAGCGCCGAGGCGGCGAGCATGCGGCCTGGCGTCGCCCGGTGATCCTCGACAAAGCCGCGCAGAATGTCGCGGGCCGACTGCTCGTCACTGCGGGCCTCGCGCTGGACTTCGCCCTCGTGGGCTGGGCGCGGCGGCGTCCTGGTCGGCCCGAAACGGCAGGCGACGTCCTCGGCATTCATGACGACAGTCCCGGACGGGTTCTTGATCGCATGGACGGCAAAGCCGAGCCGCACGAAATGCGCCGCGCGTTCGAGCGCTTCGGCCTCGCTGCGGGCATGGGTCGTGCTCCAATGCCCGTCAGTGCGCCGGGTCGTGTCCCAAAGAACGGTCCAGGGCGGGCCCGTCTCGGGGATCCCGACATGGTCGCCACGGACGGTAATCTGGCGAAAGGTATTGATCATCGGAGCCTCCTTCCTCTCTCGCCGCGCGCCGACATGGCGGACGCGCCGCCCGCGGCGCGGCAGCGCGGCGGCGGCGCGGTTTCGGCGGGCC
>DATFCQ010000334.1:0-14719 GCA_035252905.1 Allostellaceae bacterium
CCTGTTCGACCGCCGCCTGCGCGCGAAAGCCGGCGATCCTCGCCGCATCGGCCAGCAAGCGCGCGCAGAGCGGCCCTCGCCCGATCGATGCATGAACCACATGATCGCGGCCAAAGGCCGCACCCAGCTCCGCCGCGCTCAACACCTGGGCCAGCGGCAATCCGCGCCCGAGAGCGCCGAGCTTGCGGCGGGCATTCGGCGCCCCGTCGAGGGCGAACAGCAACAGGCCGGCCTTGCCGTCCCGCACCGCTTCGCGCACTTTCTCAAAACCGCCGCAGGCGCGGCCGGCCCGCCGGGCGAGACCGATCGTATCGCGGCAACGTTCCGCCAACAGCGCCTCGACGCGATCGGCAAGGCCGGGCGGCGCCGTCGCGGGCCGCCGCGCCGCGCGCGCGAAGAGCCGTTTTGCAACCGCCTGATCCACTATATCCCGGCGGGGAGTCAACCACAAACCCCGTCCGGGCAGGCGCCCGGCCACATCCGGAACGACTTCGCCGCCGGGTCCGATCACAAAACGCAGCAATGCGCCGCGCTCGCGGATCGCGCCGGTTGCCAGGCAGCGCCGTTGCGGCCCGTTGTCTTGCACCGGAGCCGTCGCGCTTACTCCCGTTCCTCCGCCCCGCCGGCGGCCTCGTCGGCAAGCTCCTCATCGGCAAACCAGTGCGCGCGCGCCCGCATGATCAGCGCATCCGCCTCGGCCGGTTCGAGCTTGGCGCCGGCGGTGTCGGCGCCGCCCAACAATTCGAGCAGTTCGTCGCCCGCCAGTCCGGCGAAATCGTCGAGGGTCTTGATCCCCTTCTCGCCGAGGGCAACGAGCATGCCCGGGGTCAATCCGTCGAGCGCGGCGAGATCGTCCTCGACCCCCAGCGCGCGCCGGCGTTCGTCATATTCGCGGTCGCGCCGTTCGAGCGCGTGGCGCGCGCGATCCTGCAATTCCCCCGCCACCTCCTCGTCAAAGCCTTCGATATCCGCAAGATCCTTGAGCGGCACAAAGGCGACTTCCTCGAGCGTGGTAAATCCCTCGGTCACCAGCAGATGCGCGATGACGTCGTCGATGTCCAAAGCATCGATGAACATCCGGCTGCGGTTGCGGAACTCCTCGGTGCGCCGCTCCGATTCCTCGGCCTCGGTCAGAATGTCGATGTCCCATCCGGTGAGCTGCGAAGCCAGGCGGACATTCTGGCCGCGGCGGCCGATCGCGAGAGAAAGCTGGTCGTCGGGCACGACGACCTCGATCCGGCGCTGCTCCTCGTCCATGACGACCTTGGCGACTTCGGCCGGCGCAAGCGCGTTGACGACAAAGGTCGCCGGATCGGGCGACCAGGGGATGATGTCGATCTTCTCCCCCTGCAATTCGCCGACGACCGCCTGGACGCGGCTGCCGCGCATGCCGACGCAGGCGCCGACCGGGTCGATGCCGCTGTCGCGCGAGGTGACGGCGATCTTGGCGCGGCTGCCGGGGTCGCGCGCCACCGCCTTGATCTCGATGATGCCGTCATAGATTTCCGGCACTTCCTGCGCGAACAGTTTGGCCATGAACTGCGGATGCGTGCGCGACAGGAAGATCTGCGGCCCGCGCGGCTCCTGGCGCACGTCGTAGATGTAGGCGCGCACGCGCTCGCCCTGGCGAAAGCTCTCGCGCGGCAACAATTCGTCGCGGCGCAGGATCGCCTCGGCGCGGCCGAGATCGACGACGACATTGCCGAACTCGACGCGCTTGGCGAGCCCGTTGACGATCTCGCCGATCCGGTCCTTGAATTCGAGATACTGCCGCTGACGCTCGGCGTCGCGCACTTTCTGCACGATGACCTGCTTCGCCGTCTGCGCGGCGATGCGGCCAAAATCGATGGGCGGCAGCGGATCGGTGATGAAATCGCCGATCCCGGCCTCCGGATTGAGCCGCCGCGCTGCGGCAAGAGTGATCTGGGTCGCCTCGTTGTCGATCGGCTCGGCGACTTCGCGGAAGCGCAACAGGCGGATCTCGCCGCTCTTGCGGTCGATCTCGGCGCGGATGTCGTATTCCTGGCCGTATTTCGAACGGCCTGCCTTCTGGATCGCCTGCTCCATCGCCTGCAAGACTTCGTCGCGGTCGATGCCCTTGTCGCGTGCGACGGTCTCCGCGACCTGCAGCAGCTCGGGGCGGGCGTAGGTGGCGGTGGTCTCCATGGCGTTCTCGAACTTTAGCTTGGCTGGTGAAGACGGCGTCAGGATTTGCGCTGCGCCGCCGCGATCAGCGCCTCGCTCAAGACGAGCTTGGCGCGCCCGACGGCGGCAAGGGGCAGACGGACCTCCCCCGCCTCGGTCATCAGACGGACGTTGTTTTCGCTGGTCCCGATCAGGCGGCCGCGAAACCGCCGGCGTCCGGCGAGCGGCTCGTTGAGTTCGACCCTGGCTTCGAACCCGGCGAAGCGGTTGTAGTCTTCCGCTCGCACCAACGGCCGGTCGATGCCGGGCGAGCTGACCTCGAGCATATAGGAACCGGCGATCGGGTCGGCAACGTCGAGCAGGGCGGAGAGCGAGCGGCTGATGTCGGCGCAGTCCTCGACGGTCATCGGGGCGTCGTCCTGCCGCTCAGCCATGATCTGCAGGGTCGCACGGCGGCCGCTGGTCAGCGCCACCCGCACGAGGCGGTAACCCATCGCGGACAGCGACGGCTCGATCAACGCCGCGATATGGTTCGTATCAACCAAGAAATTCCAACCCCTCCGCAGATCGCCGAACCTGTCGCAACCAGCCCCTGACGATAAACAAAAGGTGGGCCGCCGGCCCACCCGCGGATGCGGCCCGCAAAGGCGGACCTACGCAACAGCACGCAATATAGTCGGTGCCGCTCGCCTCGCAAGAGGATTGCAGGGTGTCTTGGTTTGCTGTTGCAGAGAAATGGCGGAATGCGCTCCGCTTCGCTGCGCTTTTCCGCCCTACAGCATTCCCGGTAAACGTAGGGCGGAATAGCGCAGCGTATTCCGCCGACTGCACGGTTCAGCCGGCCCGGTTCCGTCTTGCGACGCGCAGAAACACCGGGACGCGCCCTCCGGCGCGCGCCTTGTCCTCATAGCGCGTCGGCGGCCAATCCGGGGGGCGCTCGCGCCAGTCGGCGGGGCGCCGCGCCAGCCAGGCGAAATCCGGATGTTCCGTGACGTGCTGCAGGATCCACACAAGATAGCCGGGATCGTCGGTCGCAAGGCGCAATTCGGCCCCCCCGGCCATCGCAGCGGCCAGGCGATCGAGGCTCTCGCGCGCGACGATTCGGCGCTTCCAGTGGCGCCGCTTTGGCCAGGGGTCAGGGAACAGGATGAAGACGCGGTCGAGCGAACCGGGCGGCAGGCGGGCCAGCAACAGGCGCGCGTCGTCGGCAAAAATCCGGATGTTGTCGAGGCGCTGCCGCGCGATGTCGGCAACCAGTCTGGCGAGGCCGTTCTCGAAGACTTCGCAGCCGATGAACCCCATTTCGGGATGGCGCATCGCCTGAAAGACGAGATGCTCGCCGCTGCCGCAGCCGATCTCAAGCCCGATCGGACGCGGGGCGCCGGCGAACAGCGCCTGGGGATCGAGAGGTCCGCACTCAGGCAGGGCGAAGGCAAGGCGCGGCAGCAGCTCCCCTTTGAGCAGACGCTGCCCCGGGCGCAGCGGGCGACCGCGCCGGCGCCCGAACAGGATGCGACGATCCTGTCCCGTGTCGCTCAAGGCAGCCTTGCGTGGAGAAAGCGGCGGAATGCGCTCTGCTTTTCCGCCCTACGAGGGCCGTGTAGGGCGGAAAAGCCTTTAGCCCCGGCGAAAGCCGGGGGCAGCGCAGCGGAGCGCATTCCGCCGCTCTTTCAAAACAGTCGGCGCAACGGGTCGGCGAGATCGAGCCGTTCCCACGAGAAGCCGCCGTCGGGCTCGGGCGGGCGGCCGAAATGCCCGTAGGCGGCGGTGCGCGCATAGATCGGCTTGTTGAGCCCGAGATGCGTGCGGATGCCGCGCGGGCTCAAATCCATGATCTCCTGCAGGACGCGCGACAGCCGCTCCTCGTCGATCCGGCCGGTGCCGGCGGTGTCGATATAAAGCGAGACCGGCCGCGACACGCCGATCGCATAGGCGATCTGGATCGTGCAGCGCTCGGCCAGTCCGGCGGCGACGACGTTCTTGGCGAGATAGCGGGCGGCATAGGCGGCGGAGCGGTCGACCTTGGTCGGGTCCTTGCCGGAAAACGCGCCGCCGCCGTGCGGGGCGGCGCCGCCATAGGTGTCGACGATGATCTTGCGGCCGGTCAGCCCGGTGTCGCTGTCCGGTCCGCCGATCACAAACCGTCCGGTCGGGTTCACGTAGAAATGCTCCTCGTCGCACATCCACCCTTCGGGGAGAACGTTGACGACGTGAGGGCGCACGATCTCGCGCACCGCCTCCTGATCGAGATCCGGCGCGTGCTGGGCCGAGACGACGACGGTCGTCGCGCGCACCGGCTTGCCCGCGGCATAGAGCAGGGTCACCTGGCTCTTGGCGTCGGGTCCCAGATGCGCGGCCGTCCCCGAATGCCGCGCCTCGGCCAGTGAGCGCAGGATTGCGTGCGCGTAATAGATCGGCGCCGGCATCAATTCGGCGGTCTCGTTGCAGGCATAGCCGAACATCATGCCCTGATCGCCGGCGCCTTCGTCCTTGTTGCCGGCGGCGTCGACGCCCTGCGCGATGTCGCTCGACTGGCCGTGGATGCGGTAGTCGATGGTCGCGCGCTCCCAATGAAAGCCCTCCTGCTCATAGCCGATGTCGCGGATCGCATGCCGCGCGACGTCGATGAGGGCTTCGCGGCCGAGACTGGCGGGGCCGCGCACCTCGCCGGCGAGCACGACCCAATTGGTCGTGGCCATGGTCTCGACCGCGCAACGCGCCTCGGGATCGGCCGCCAGGAAAGTATCAAGGATCGCGTCCGAGATCCGGTCGCACACCTTGTCGGGATGCCCCTCGGAGACGGACTCGCTGGTGAACACGTAATCGCGCTTGGGCACAACCATGTCCTCATCTGGAGGGAAGCGTCCTATGCGGCGGGCTGCCCCGACCGCCCCCGACCGCCAAGCCGGGCGCGCCGGCGTTCTCGCAATCCGGCGGCGGCGCCGTCAACCCCGAAACACGGCATGCCGGATAAATTCGCGGAGCGGCTATTTCTCGCCGACGCGTTCGCCGCCGCCGGAAAGGGCCTTGGCGAGGTCGAACAGGCGGCGGCGGATCATCGGGTCGTCGATCCGATAATAGGCGTTGACAAGATCGATCGTCTCGCGTTTGCGCAGGGGATCCGCGTCGAGGGCCTCGCCGACGACCGGTTCGGCGCAGCCGACCGGAATGGCCGGCGCCCGCACCGGATCCATGTCGTCAAAGAAGAACGAGACCGGCACGTCCAGGACCCGGCTCAGATCATGCAGCCGGCTCGCCCCGATGCGGTTGGCCCCCCGCTCGTATTTCTGGACCTGCTGGAAGGTGAGCCCGATCGCCTCCCCGAGCTTTTCCTGGCTGAGCCCGAGCATGTTGCGGCGCAGCCGAACGCGGGCGCCAACATGAACATCGATCGGGTTCGGTTTCTCGCCCTTGCGGCGGCCGGGCCGCCGAGCCTGTTCCTGCGTCGCCATAGTGGGTGGATCGCCCCTGCGCAAAGACAACGTTCAATGTTCATAGATCATACGATCGGATGCGGTCAATGCCGACCTTCAACCTTGGATTAAAGGTTGCGGCTTTCGTTCGACATTCGCGAGCGGGTATTCGCAACCCGCAGCGCGGTTTTCAGCGCAGCCGCAGCGCCACCGGGATCGCGGTCAACAGCAACAGGACGAGTACGGTCACGTCGCCGAGCCGGGCATAGAGGGTGCGTCCGCCCGCTTTCGGCAGGAGGACGTCGGCATAACCGATGTCGTCGAGGTCGAGCCGCGCCAGGACGCGGCCCTGCGGGTCGACGACCCCGCTGATCCCGTTATTGGCGACGCGGATCAGCGGCAGACCCTCCTCGACGGCGCGCGTGCGGGCGATCGCGAAATGCTGGTAGGGGCCGGAGGTGCGGCCGTACCACGCATCGTTGGTGACGTTCAAGATCCAGGCAGGCCGCCGGCTCTCGTCGATCACCGCGCCGGGGAAGATGGCCTCGTAGCAGATCAGCGGGGCAAAAGCGGGGAGATCGGGAAGAGCGATCGTCTGCGGCCCCGGCCCGGCCGAGAGATCGATCATCCCGGCGGTGATCTTCTTGATCGGCAACAATTCGCGAAACGCCGCCGGGACATATTCGCCGAACGGAACGAGATGGGCCTTGTCGTAATGGGCAAGGATCTGTCCGCGCCCGTTCACCACCTCGATGCTGTTCCACAGCATCACCGCCGGGTCGGGCGGCGGGTTGGCCCGCAACGCTCCGGTGATGACGTACCCGCCTTTCGGGGCGACAGCGGCGATCGCCATGCGGTCTCTCGGATCGCGCCCGATCAGGAACGGCGTCGCCGCCTCCGGCCACAGCACGGCCGAGAGCGGGTGCGCCGCCGGCTCCCGGCTCAGCGCGATCAGGCGATCGAAATTGCTGCGGGCGGCGATCGGGTTCCACTTCAGCCGTTCCGGAATGGACGGCTGGACGAGGCGCAGCCAGGTCCGGGTCTCGACCGGCGGCCGGAATTCGAGCCGGATCGCTCCGGCGACCGCCGGCACGAGGATCAAGAGCGCCGCGGCAATAACCGGCGCCTGCCGCCGGCCCGGCGCGACCGGCGCCAACAGAGGCGTGCCGACCAGGGCCAATAGCGAGACGGCCAGCACGGTCACGAGCGAGAGCCCGTAGATGCCGATCCAGGCGACGCTCTGCAACAGCGCGAGGGCGCCGGGAAAGGCGCCCGACCAGGCATAGCCGATCAGGTTCCACGGAAATCCGGTGAAGGCGTGGCCGCGGATCCACTCGGACGCGGTCCAACAGATCGCAAAGGCGCAGACCCGCGCCGCCGGCGGCAGGCGCAGGCGACGCGCGGCCAGATCGGCCGCCGCCAGAGCCAGACCCGAATAAAGCGCGAACCCGGCCGGCAATCCCAATACGGCGATCGGGACGAGCCACCAGAACGTACCGGGGTCGACAAACAGCGCGGCGGCGATCCAATACAGCCCGGCGAGAAAAAAGCCGAAGCCGAAGGCCCAACCCAGGGCAAAGGAAGCCGCCGGGCCGGCGCTGCCCTCGTCGAGCCACAAGAGCCCGGGAAACGCCACCAGCAGGAGCGGGGTCAGATCGATCGGCGGGAGCGCGCCGGCGGCGCTGACGCCGAGCAAAAAGGCCAATCCATAGCGGCGCCAGCCGACCATGCCGCCCAGTTCCTGGGCGATCCGGCACAGCGGCGTCTCGACACGCGAGCCGGGCTGCGTGCGCAAGAGCGCCGCCTCAGCCATTGCCGGCGCCCTCCACAGAGGCGGGGGACGGCGGGTGGCGCACGCGCAAGCGCTTGATGCGGCGCGGGTCGGCATCGAGAACCTCGAATTCGAGGCCGCCGGGGTGGGCGATCACCTCGCCGCGTTTGGGCACCCGCCCGGCCAGGCTGGAGACGAGGCCGCCGAGCGTGTCGACCTCCTCCTGCTCGCCTTCCGGACGCAGCCGCGTCCCCTGCCGTTCTTCGAGCGCCTCGATCGGCGTGCGGGCGTCGGCGATCAGCGTCCCGTCCGGGCGCTCGACCAGCCGCGGCGCGAGCGTCACGTCGTATTCGTCCTCGATCTCGCCGACGATTTCCTCGATCAGATCCTCGATCGTAACGAGGCCGTCGATGCCGCCGAACTCGTCAACGACCATCGCGATATGGGTGCGCGCCTGGCGCATCTGCACCAGCAGGTCGAGGATCGGCACCGAAGGCGCCACAAACAAGACCTTGCGCAACAGCGGCAACAGGCTCGGCTCCCGCCGGTCCGCGGCCGGCGCCAGCAGGTCCTTGACGTGGATGAAGCCGATCACGTCGTCGAGCGTCTCGCGATAGACCGGCACGCGCGAATGGCCGTGCTCGATCATAGAGCGGATGACCTCGGAGAACGGCGTCTCGACGGCGAGGGCCACAATATCGACGCGCGGCACCATGACGTCGGCGGCGTTGCGGTCGCGCACCTTGAGAATGTTGTCGATCAGCACCCGCGCATGCGGGGTGAGCGGGTTCGGTCCCTCCTCCTCGATGATCTCGTCGAGGGCCTCGCGCAGAGAGTCGCCGTTGCGCGGACGCCGGATCAGCCGCAGCAGATTGCGCAACGGCGCAAAGGAGCGCTCGCGCGCGGGTTCGTCATTGCTGTCTGGCGGCTCGGGGTCACTCATCGCCTGTGGGGCCTGGTCCGATCATCATAGAGGCTCGCGATAAGGATCGGGAACTCCCAGCCGCCGCAGGATCGCGATTTCCAGCGCTTCCATCCGCCGGGCCTCCGTCTTTTCCTCGTGATCATAGCCGAGAAGATGCAGGACGCCATGGACGACGAGATGGCGGAGATGGTCGGAGAGCGGTTTGTGCTGCTCTTCCGCCTCGCGGGCGACGGTCTCGAAGGCGAGGACGACGTCGCCGAGCAGCAGCGGCATCCCCGGCAAGGCGCTCGCTCCGGCCGGGAACGACAAGACGTTGGTGGGCGCATCGCGGCCGCGATAGCGGCGATTGAGAGAGCGCTGCTCGGCGTCGCCGGTGAGGACCAGCGCCAGTTCGACGCAAGCTTCCGGCGCCGGTCGGCGGTGCGCCAGAGCCAGGGTCTGCCGCGCTGCCGCGCGCACCAGCGCCGCCGCCGCCGGGCACGCCGCCTGCCAGCCGTCGGCGCGCCGCATGACTGCGATCCGGGCGGCTGCGGGCCTCATCGGCCGCCGTCCTCGCGACCGCCGTCCCCTGAGCTTTTGTCACCCTTCGAGACGCCGCCGCCAGGCGGCGGCTCCTCAGGACAAGGCGGCGGCTCCTCAGGACAAGGCGGCCGCGGGCGGCTCGCGCGGCTCTCATAGGCGCGGACGATGCGGGCGACGAGTTCGTGCCGCACCACGTCGCGCTCGCCAAGCCGCACGACGGCGATGCCCTCGACCTCGTGCAGCGTTTCGAGCGCCTCGGCGAGCCCCGAGCGGGTCCCGGCGGGCAGATCGACCTGGGTGGGATCGCCGGTCACCACCATGCGCGACCCCTCGCCGAGCCGGGTCAGGAACATTTTCATCTGCACCGGGGTCGTGTTCTGGGCCTCGTCAAGGATGACAAAGGCATGCGCCAGCGTGCGCCCGCGCATGAAGGCGAGCGGCGCCACCTCGATCTCGCCGGTGCCGAGCCGCTTTGCGAGCTGCTCGGCCGGCAGCATGTCGTTAAGCGCATCGAACAGCGGCCGCAGATACGGATCGACCTTGTCGCGCAGATCGCCCGGCAGAAAGCCGAGTCTCTCCCCGGCCTCGACCGCCGGCCGCGACAGGATGATGCGCTCGACCCGGCCGGTCATCAACAGATCGACCGCCGCGGCGACGGCAAGATAGGTTTTGCCGGTTCCGGCCGGACCCAGGGCAAAGACCAGTTCGTTTTCGCGCAACGCCTTGATATAGGCGGTCTGACCCGGAGAGCGCGCGGCGATCCGACGCTTGCGCGTACGGAACGCCGCATCCTCGCGCCACAGGCTCAGGCTGCGGTCGGCGATTTCGGCCTCGGCAAGGCGGACCGCCGCCTCGACCGCCGGCAGGTCGATTTCCTGACCGCGCTTCAACCGATCATAGAGTTGCGACAGGGCGCGCTGGGCCGTCTCGGTCGCCGAAGCGGGTCCCGAAATCGCCACCCGATTGCCGCGGGTGACGAGCGAGACGCCAAGCAGCCGCTCGATGCGGTCGAGGTTCTGATCGCGCTCGCCATAGAGCAGCGGCAACAGCAGATTGTCGTCGAATTCGAGTTCGCTGCGGGCAAGGCCGGGGGTTTCGGTCATGGCGCGGGAGGGGATCGCCGTCATGCGGCCTCCGCGCCCGGGGCGCCGCCCCCTGAGCTTTTGCCGAAGGGCGGCGGCTCCTCAGGACAAGGCGGCGCCTCGCAGGATTCGAGCGTGCCCGACAGGCTGTTCAACCCGGCGCCGGCGATCCGCACCGGGACGACGTCGCCGATCCGCCCGGAAGCGGCGAGGACGTGCACGCTCTGCAGATAGGGGCTGCGCCCGACGAGCTGCCCCTCATGCCGGCCCGGTTTTTCGAACAGAACCGGCAACACCCGGCCGATCGCGGCGTCGTTGAAACGGCGCTGCTGATCTTGCAACAGGCTCTGCAATGCGGCCAGACGCTCTTCCTTGGCCGTTTCGGGCACCTGCCGGGCGGCGGCGGCCGGCGTGCCGGGGCGGCGCGAATATTTGAACGAGAACGCCTGGGCGAAGCCGATTTCTGCGACAAGGTCGATTGTGGCGCGGAAATCCTCGTCGCTCTCGCCCGGAAAGCCGACGATGAAATCGGAGGACAGCGCCAGATCGGGGCGCGCCCGGCGCAGGCGCTCGACAATCCGCCGGTAGTCGTCGGCGGTGTGCCGCCGGTTCATCGCGGCGAGCACCGAATCCGCGCCGCTCTGCACCGGAAGGTGCAGATAAGGCATCAATTGCGGCACATCGCGGTGGGCCGCGACGAGCCCGTCATCGACATCGCGCGGATGCGAGGTCGTATAGCGGATGCGCAAGAGCCCCGGGATCAGGGCCAAGCGGCGCACGAGATCGCCCAGCCCCCGGCTCTCTCCGTTCTCGTCGCGGCCGTGATAGGCGTTGACGTTCTGGCCGAGGAGGGTGATCTCGCGCGCCCCCGCGGCGACGAGCCGGCGCGCCTCGGCTGCAACCTCGAAGACCGGCCGGGAATACTCGGCGCCGCGCGTGTAAGGTACGACGCAGAAGGTGCAGAATTTGTCACAGCCCTCCTGCACGGTCAGAAAGGCGGTGACTGCAGACGGCGCGGCCGGGCCCGGCAGGTGGTCGAATTTGGGCTCGGCCGGAAAGCTCGTGTCGATCGCCCCGGCGGCGCCGGCGCGCGCCGCGCGAGCCAGCAGTTCCGGCAGGCGATGATAGGTCTGCGGCCCGAAGACGATATCGACAAAGGGCGCCCGGCGCTTCAATTCCTCGCCTTCGGCCTGAGCCACGCAGCCGCCGACGGCGATCGTCATCGCGTCGCCGCGCCGCGCCCGCGCCGCCTTTAATCGACGGATCTGGCCAAGCTCGGAATAGACCTTTTCGGCCGCTTTTTCGCGGATATGACAGGTGTTGAGAATGACCAGATCGGCCTCGCCCGCCGCCTCCGTCGCGACAAAGCCGAATGGCGCCAGCAATTCGGCCATGCGCGCCGAATCATAAACGTTCATCTGGCAGCCGTAGGTCTTGATAAAGAGGCGCTTCACGTCCTCTCCCATGAAAACAGGACGAACCGCCGGCAGCTTGCCCCCACCCCGGCCCTCCCCCGTGGATACGGAGGAGGGAGATGCGTGCGTCCCCTCCCCCGCATGCGGGGGAGGGGCAGGGTGGGGGCGGCAAAGACCGGTGCCATTTTCATCCATGATGGTGCAGCCGCGGCCGCTGGGGAACTTCCATCTCCGCCAACGCCGATCGCCTCAGGACCCGGCCGCCGCGGCCGAGCCCGAGGGCGCGTCTGCACCCTGCGCAGGAACGGGCGGCGCGGTCTTGCGGCGATGTCCCGACAGGGCCGCGGCCACCCCGTTGGCGATCCGCTCCTGGCAATAGCGCGCCAACATCTTGCGCGAGCCGCACTCCGGGAGCGCGGTCGGAGGGTGGAACTCGACCACCACCTCGATCGTGCCGAGGCCCAGCATGCTCCACAAATGGGGTGCGAGGCTCATTGCGCCATACCAGGCGAAGAACGGCCGGAAGCTGCGCCCGATCGGCATGCCGTCGAGCCTCGTATAAGCGATCGAGACCGGCTGGACCGCGACCGGGGCGTCGGCCGTGCCGCGCTGCACGGCGCCGAACAAGGCGCTCTTGAACGGCAGGACGCGATTGCCGTCGCTGCTCGTCCCTTCCGGGAACAGGACCAGCGCCTCGCCGTCGGCAAGCCGGGCGCAGAGGGCGTCGCGCTGCGCCGCCGTGCTGCCGACCCGGCGATCGACGAACACGCAGCGCTGCAGTTTGGCGAGCCAGCCAAACAGCGGCCAATGGGCAATCTCGGCCTTGGCGACAAACCCGGCGGGCAAGAGCGAGCCGAGGACCGGAATGTCGATATAGGAGACGTGATTGGCGGCAAACAGCAGCGGCCGCAGCGGGCTCGGACGGCCGATGCGGCGCACCCGCAAACCGAGAATATGGCAGCACCAGCGGTGGTAGAACAGCGGCAAGCGGCGCGTCCACTTCCGCCGCAGCAGGAGGCCCGCCCCCTGCACCGGCATCAGGCTCAGGGTCAGGGCGAGATAGAGCGCAATGCGCACGATCCTCAGCGTCGGCGAGCCCATCGGGTCACGCGGTCCAGGCCTCCTTGGACTGCCTCACATAATGGCGCGAATACTTCTCGGTCACCAGTTCGGTCTTGACGACGATGCAGACGTCGGTGGTGTTGAACTGCGCATCGACGACGGCGCCGTCGCCGACAAAACCGCCGAGGCGCAGATAGCCCTTGATCAGCGGCGGCAATGCGGCCTGCGCCTGCGCCGGATCGATGGCGGCGGCCGGGCGCCGGCCCATGCCGACATAGCGCGCGGCGAGCGCGCGCGGGCGCAATCCCGGCGGCGCCAGGCGATGATGGTGGAGATAGGACAGCGGCACCGCGAGCGCCTCGGGGTCGGTGCCCGGCAGACTGGCGCAGCCGAACATCAGGGCGATGTCGTAGTGAAAGACATAGGCGGCGATGCCGCTCCATAAAAGCTGCAAGACCGGCCGCGGCCGGTAGGCGGGATCGACGCAGGAGCGGCCGAGTTCGAGGATCTCCCCGGGATAGGCGAGCAGCGGCGTCAGATCGTATTCGCCTTCCGAGTAGAAGCCGCCAAGCTGCAACGCCGCCGCGCGCCGGATCAGCCGGTAGGTGCCGACGACCTGTTGCCGGCCGGCGCGGCTGTGATCGAGGACCAGAAGATGATCGCACGCCGCGTCGAAACGGTCGGCGTCGCGTCCCCGAGGGGCGGTCCCCGGCGGCGGCCGGGCGCCCATCCTCTCGTAGAAGATGCGATAGCGCAGCGCCTGCGCCGCCTCGATGTCGCCGTCCGTCTCGGCCAGACGCACCTCGAGGGGACCGGACCACAGATCGACGATCCGCGTCTCGAGCGCGACCCCCGCGGTTTCGAGCGCGAGCGCGGCATCGATCGCCAAGGCGGCCGGCGCGGCGGCAATCACGCCGAGGCGCCCCGCGGCCCCGTAGGCCAAGGCGTCATTCGCCGCCGGACCCCCGTTTCCGGTCGCGCGGCACGGCGTAGAGCTCCAGGCGGTGGCCGACGAGGTCATAGCCGAGCTGGGCGGCCACCGCCTCCTGCAACTTCTCGATTTCCTCGTTGCGGAACTCGATCACGGCGCCGGATTGCAGATCGATCAGATGGTCGTGGTGGGCGCTCGGCATCTCCTCGTAGCGCGAGCGGCCGTCGCCGAAATCGTGACGCGCCAGAATGTTCGCCTCTTCGAATAGGCGCACGGTGCGGTAGACGGTGGCGATGCTGATGCGCGGATCGATCGCGGTGGCGCGGCGATAAACCTGCTCGACATCGGGATGATCGGCCGATTCCGACAGCACGCGCGCAATGATCCGGCGCTGCTCGGTCATCTTCAAGCCCTTGTCGAGGCAGAGCTGCTCCAGCCGCGAGATCATCGCGTGTCCGTTATAACCCAAGGCATTCGCTGCCACTATACCGCAAACCGACAGAACCGCCTATTGCCGCCGACCGGAGCGCGGCGCTGCGGCGTCGGCGGCCGCGGATCAGGCCGAGGGGCGGCGCGCCCGGGTGCCAAGGCCGATCTCCTTGGCCAGCCGGCTGCGTTGGCGGGCGTAGTTCGGCGCGACCATCGGATAATCGGCCGGCAGACCCCAGCGCTCGCGATACGCCTCAGGCGTCATGTTGTAGGCGGTCTTCAGATGCCGCTTCAGCATCTTGAGCTTTTTGCCGTCTTCGAGGCAGACGATGTAGTCGGGGTTAACCGATTTCTTGATCGGCACGGCCGGCTGCGGCCGTTCTACCGGCGCTGCCGGCAGATTGCCGATATTCGCCAACGAATTATAGACCTGATTGATCAGCTGTGGCAGATCACTGACGGAAACCGTGTTGTTCGACACGTGCGCGGCAACGATTTCCGTCGTCAGGGCCAGCAAATCGCTTGTCTGATCAGTGTTGTTCATAGCGATGATCCGAGCATCCCACGGCTCTCAAAATATAAGTAACAATCGGCGGCGAGGCAATATGGTCAACAATCGCGGTTTTGCAGTGCCCGGCTGGGGCGAGGGCAGGTCCGGCGGGCGAGCAAAACCGGTAAATCCAGGCAATCCCATGTGAATTCAAGTTGAGTGTGGCGATTTGGCAAGGCGAAGCCGGAGTACGAGCGCATCGACAAAGTGCCGGCCGCGGCGATAGTAGCGGGGGCGCCGGCCGATCGGGACAAAACCGTGTGCGGCGTAGAGCGCCGCGGCGGCGGTGTTGTCCTCGGCCATTTCGAGCATCAGCGCCGCGTCGTCCAGCCGGGACCGGAGCCGCTCCAGCCGGCTGATCTCACCGGAGACGTACGACAGCCGGGAGTTGACCTCCTGCGCGTGCGCCTGGTCGTCCCACAGGTCCGGCGCGGACGCCTGCTCCTCCAGCTCCGCCCGCTGGTGGCGCAGCTT
>DATFCQ010000335.1:0-25164 GCA_035252905.1 Allostellaceae bacterium
GCTTTCTCGCGCACGAGATCCTCCGCCCCGGCTTTATGCTCGCTCGCCTTACTCTGCGGCATGGCGCGCCGCGGCTGCGCCGCAGGCGCGGCGGCGGTATCGCCCGCGGCGACCATGCCCGCGACCAGGGCCGCTGGGATCTCGCGGCGCGCCATTACCGGCAGGCTCTCGAACAGATGCCGACGGCGCCCGCGATCTGGGTACAATACGGGCACGCGTTGAAGGAATCGGGAGAATTGGCGGCGGCGGAGGCCGCCTATCGCCGCGCGATCGCGCTCGACCCGCAGATGGCCGACACCTATCTGCAGCTCGGCCACGCGCTGAAATTGCAGGGCCGCCCGGAGGAGGCGGCTGCGGCCTATGCCGCATGCCTGGCGCGCGATCCGGCCTCCTCCCATGCGCAAAGCGAGCTTGCCGCTTTGGGCTGGACGGGAGAGCGGATTGCGGGTCTCGGCGGTGCGATCACCGTTCCCCAGTGACTCCCATTACAGCGCCTTGAACCGGTCGGGGCCGGGTTCCAAAAAGCCGTTTCACCGCAAAGGAATGCCAAGGACGCGATGGTGTATCGGGACAGCCAATGGTCCGATCCCTTGCGGCCTTTGTGAGTCCTTCGTGCCCTTTGTGGTGAAATAATCTACTGCGCGGCTCCGAAAACTGTACTCTCAATCGTGCTTTTTGCTATATCCGCGCTTCCCATACGAGCGATTACAATGTATTATAAGCGAGTACGAATTCCGGCGTGAGCCCCGCACCGCGTTGCCGGCCGGGCCGGGCCGGGTTATGCTCGGGCAAAACTCGCGCGCAGGAGGATCGCCCGATGAAGAACGGCATGGTCATCATCGACGCCGACGGACACGCCGTTGATTACGAGCCGGTCTACCGCGAGCGTCTGCCGCAGCAATACCGGCAGCGCGCGTCGATCTATCCGAACGACAATTTCGACCGCTCGCAGAGCGGCAAGCTCTCTGCCAAGCAGCCGTCGACATCGCAGCAGAACCTCGCCGACAACGACCGCGAGGGCATCGACCTGCAGGTGATCTATCCGACCGGCGGGCTGTTTCTGTCGCGGGTGCGCGAGCGCGACTATGCGATTGCCCTGTGCCAGACCTACAACGACTGGATGCACGAGTGGTGCGGCATTGACCGAAAGCGCATGAAGGCCGTCGCCCTCGTGCCTTTGCACGTCGATGCGCGCGCGGCGATCGCCGAGATGGAGCGCGCCGTTTCGCGGCTCGGCGCGGTCGGCGTCATGGTCAACACCTATGACCGCAGCCGCCATGTCGCGCATCGCGATTTCTGGCCGTTCTACGAGGAATGCGCGCGCCAGGGCGTGGCGGTCGCCTTCCACGCCTCGGGCAGCGACACAATGGACCCGCTGTGCCATTTCGAGAATTTTCTCGGGGTCCATACATTGTCCCATGCGCCGGAGCAATTGATTGCCTGCACCGCCGTCATCTACAGCGGTCTTCTTGAAAAATACCAGGATTTGCGCGTTGCCTTCCTCGAAGCCGGGATCGGCTGGGTCCCGTTCTGGATGGAGCACATGGACGAGGAATACGAATTGCGCGCGTTCGACGCGCCGCTGTTGAAGGCCAAACCCTCCGAATACATGACCTGCGGGCGCGTCTTTGTGTCCTGCGAGCCGGAGGAGAAGACGCTGCGCTATGTGCCCGACTTCTTCCCCGCCGACAACATCCTGTTCGCTTCCGACTACCCGCATTGGGACGGTCAGTTCCCCCATGCTGTCGCCACGCTGGCCGACCGTGACGACATCGCCGGCGAGTTGAAGCGCAAGATCTTTACCGACAATCCGCGGCGGTTCTACGGCACCGCCGTCGACCCCGCCGCTTTCGCCAGCAGCTCCGGGTAATTCTGTTGAGTTTTGCAACAAAACCCTGTCCAATTTGAAAACCGACATTTCCCGCGTTCGGGATCGAGTTCCCAACAAACGCCTCACCGCAAAGGAACGCCAAGGATGTGTCCCTTCGACCAGGATCAGGAGGACGCGATGGCGTCTCGAAACAGCCGATGGCCTGCTACTTCGCGCCCTTGTGAAACCCTTGCGATTTTTGCGGTCAGGCGTTCTACTTCTACTGCTCGACTCTGAAACTGTGGCTCTCGACCTGGACGGGGTGTAATTCTCGATGCCGAAAGGCACAATTACAGATGTGTGATCAATCAACTATTCCGTAACTCGCCCATGTTTACAATCGGTAAGATTGAGCCGTAAGCTTCTCGCGATTCGGCCGAACATACGCGTATCGAGGAAACGCCATGTGGCCAAAGCTCCTCCCGATTGTGATCCTGTTCGCAGGACTTGTCTCGTCCACGGCCCTCGCAGAGGAAACGGTGACCGGAACCGGGTTCGCAATTGGCGAAGGTTTGGTCATCGTCACTGCAAATCATGTGGTAAAACAATGTAGTGATATAAAGATTCCTAATCTCGGACCGGCAATGCTTTTGCGATCCGATGAAAGATCCGATCTCGCAATTCTGAAACCGAGCCGAGCGTTGCCGACCGGACTTCGTTTTCGCTCCGGGCATCCGGTCAAGCTTGGCGAAGAGATCGTCGTCATAGGCTATCCCTTGCGTGGCCTACTGGCGACCCCGCCGACGGTCACGACCGGCATCGTCTCGGCGCTCGCGGGCCTTCGCGACGACCCGACCGAGATGCAGATCTCGGCCCCTGTTCAACCGGGAAATTCCGGCGGACCTGTCCTCGATCGCTCGGGCAATGTCGTCGGCGTCGTCGAGAGCAAATTGAACGCGATCAAAACTGCGGCACTCACCGGCGATATTCCGCAAAACGTCAACTTCGCGATCCAGTCGCCCTTGGTGACCTCGCTGCTCGATTCGTATACGATAAATTACAATATTGGCTCGTTCGCGACCGAGAAGCCAATTGCCGATATCGTGGCGGCAGCCCTGCCGGCCATTGTCGTCGTCGAGTGCACCCGGGAAGGTTCTGCCGCGACCTCGGCCGCAACCCCTGCGCCGGCTCCTCCGCCCTCTCGGGAGGTGAATGCCTCGGCCTCGCTACAGACGGCGTTCCTATGCGGCCGGCCTGTCGGCTACAGCCTGTACCAATCCGGAAGCGGTTCGGGCTTTCTCGGGGTCTGGACCGGGAATTGGAACAACTCCAGCCGGTTGTGCGGCGGCCTAATTGTGGAAAAGGTCGAGCCGGGCGGCGGCGCCGAGGTTATCTATGTCTATGGTCCGAGCCGGCCGGGAACCAAGCTTCGCTGGAAGGAGCAGAATCGGATAGCGTTCCTGAGCCCTGACGGGAAGCTGTCCTTCCAGGACGATCAGGGCAGCATTTTTGCGTTTGACCTCTCTGGACCCGGTCTCGCCCAAGCCAGCTTTTCGAGTCGATCGGGCCGCTTGAGCGGCGTGTTCCAAAGGACCCGGTGATCAGCGAGTTTGCGTTTGCCGGCCGGGCAAGGATTGCCCAGAAGTTAGGATCGGGCGCAACGCAAGTTCGAGGCGTGCCGTCAGGAGGAAATAGCCGTCTTTGCTCAGATGCACCCCATCCGGTGAAATCGTACGCGTGAGCCTGCCGGTCCGATCGAGAAGCACCTTGCCGACATTATCATAGAAGATATGTTCGTTGTCGGCGCACATGCGTATCCGCCGGTTGACCTCCCGAACCTGATCACGGCGCCGGGAAAACGGCGACTCGTTGCGTGGGAGCACTCCAAGCAGCAGAATCCGCGCGGCTGGGAGACGCGAGCGCAACAGCCCCAAAATATCCCTGATGCCCTCGGCAATGACCTCCGGCGGGCGGTTGCGGCCGATGTCGTTGGTGCCGATCAGTAGGACCACCGCTTGCGGATGTTGCCCGTCGAGATCGCCGTGATCAAGGCGCCACAGCAGGTGTTCGGTTCGATCACCGTTGACCCCGGCATTCAGCGCCCCGCGGGGCGCGAAATCTCGGTTCCATATCGCCGGGTCCCATTTCCGCGTCAGGGAGTCGCCAAGAAACAGGATATTATGAGAACCTGATCTGACCTCCTGTATGATCTGTCGGAACCGCTCGACTGCTTCGGGATCGGTCTGCTGCCTCGCGGTCGGCAGAACTACATTCGTAAAAGGGCGGCATTTTAATTGGAAGCGGGCGTCCGCGTTTGCGCCGATAACAGCCCTTCCTGGGGTAAGCGCAAACAATGTTCCAAATATAATTAGTAGTAATTTTTTCTGATGCGAAGCAATTGATGCACAAAATCTAGATATTATATACCTCATTATAGGCGACCTCTGATGGTATCTGCAATCCAATACCTGATAATGAGTTCCAGTGATCATCTCTTCCTCGATCAGGCTCTAGGATAAGGTGATCTGGTCGGCTATCAGTCTTGACGGCCAGCCAAATCGTACGCTGCATTGCCGGGCCGCGGTTCGCCTGTTAATGGTGCTTGGATGGATCGGTGCGCGGTCGAATTCCGCAATGTCGGCGGACACGGTAAGGGACACGCGCCCGGCCGGCGAGGTCTTGCCGGCCGAGGGTTCGCCAAGGAGCGCAGCCTGGCGCCGGAGCCGCGCAATAGCTTGGTAATATCCAGAAGATTGCGGGTCGAACGCGTCAGGCGGGCAAGAGGCGATTGATCACTGCCACGTCCTGCTCGTGCAGTCAGTCGAGTGTACGGGCAAATTGCGGCCTTCCCGCTGCGCTCCGGAGATCTTCTCCTTATAGATCCGGTCATAGGGTCCAGCGGCTTCTGCTCCCGTCAACGCGGCGCGCTGCTACGCAAGGTCCTGGTCGTCAGTAGTTGACACTAGCATAGCCGATGCGCACGGCAGAGCATCACAAACCTCGTCGCAAAAGAATTGCCTTTGCGGCAAATGTTGGAAACACGAAAAGACCGATTTACGTACCTGCCAACCGATTTACGTACCTGCCAGATGCCATCGCGAAACTCAGGAGTGCTGCGACAGCCCAAGGGGCTATTAGACCCGCCCCTCGCATAGGCGCTGAAGGCCCCATTGGATCGCCGCACCTCTCCGGCTATGAAGGCGCGGTCACGGCTGGTGGAGAAGAGGCGGTCGGCGATGCCTGCGGCCGGAGCGGGCGAACGGGACAACCGTATAGGTGCCGGGAAGAGCAGCGGAAACGGCATCGCATATCGGCTGGGGGTTGGCGCGGATTGTCGGCCAGTGAGTGGTTCCCAAAACGACAACGGCTATCGTCCGGCCTGCCATACGCTGTTGGTGACGAAGCCCCTTATCGCCTGTAACCAGAGCGTCGAAGCCGGCCTCTTCAGCAGCATCGAGAAGTTCGCCATTGGCCAGTTCGGCCCATCTCATCTCGTAAGCGGAACGGACCTCGTGGCCGGCAAGGATCCCGCGTAAACCCCTTGGCGCATTATGGTCCAGCAACAGGCGCATTCGTCCTTTCCCGGGCGTAGGCAATCACGCGCCTGACCGGCTCGATCTCAAGCCCTTCGTAAACCTCTGTTACGATCTGTTCCGGCGTCAGATCGCGGGCGTTGAGCAATACGTCATCCACCGGAATGCGGGTGCCGCGCATAAGCCAGCGGCCCGACACCTTGCCGGGGATTCGCTCAACGTCAGGGCAGTAGGACCAATCTATCATGGCGGGAACCATAGCATATTCGGGGCGGCCTTCGGCACTCTTCGGGCACAGATGCCGGGTTATTCCGCCGGATGGCGACGGTGGCCGCGGAAGAAGCGCGCCGTGCGCTCTCTCAATAATTCGAAGGCGACGAACAGCGCCGGCACGAACAATACGCCGATAAAGCTCGCCAAGATCATGCCGCCAAACACCGTCGTGCCGATCGAGGTGCGGGCGCCGGCGCCGGCGCCGGTGGCGACGACCAGCGGGATCACGCCGATAATAAAGGCGAGCGCGGTCATCATGACCGGGCGGTAGCGGGTGCGCGCGCCCTCCTCGGCGGCCTCCCGCACGGTGACGTCCCCGCGCTCCAGCCGGTCTTTGGCGAATTCGACAATCAGGATGGCGTTCTTGGCGGCCAGTCCGATCAACAGGACGAGCCCGATCTGTGCGTAGATGTCGAGCGCCATGTTGCGCGCCTGCAGCGCCAGCAATCCGCCCAGCAGCGCAAACGCGACGGACAGCATCACTGACAATGGCAAGGTCCAGCTCTCGTAGAGCGCGACCAGAAACAGGTAGGAGAAGACGAGGGCGAACAGAAAGGCCGAGGCTTCCTGTCCGGCCGCCTGCAATTCCTGGTAGGACATCGCCGTCCAGTCATAGCCGAAGCCGCGCGGCAGGTGGGCTTTGGCGACTTCTTCCATCGCCGCAATCGCCTGTCCTGAACTCTTGCCCGGCGCGGCCGCGCCGTTGATCGTCACCGACGGGTAGAGATTGTAGGTGTTGGCCGCGTCGACGCCCTCGATCGTGCTCACGGTGACGAGGCTGTTGAGCGGCACCATGGCGCCGCCAGTGCTGCGCACATAAAGCCGATCGATATCGGCGACCTCGTTGCGGAACTCTGCTTCGTCCTGCACGATGACCTGGAAGATAAAGTTCTGATAATTGAAATTATTGACGAATTGGCCGCCCAGATTGGCCTGTAAGGTCTGATAGATCGCCGCCGGCGTCACCCCCATCAGCGCAGCGCGCGTCGTATCCACATGCACCAGGATCTGCGGTACGGTCGCCGAGAAGGTGGTGAAGACCGAGCGCAGGTTCGGGTTCTGGTTGGCGGCGAAGATCAGCGCCCGGGCGGCGGCGGCGAGCTGCTGGTAGGATTGCCCGGAGCGCGCCTCCAATACGAAATTGATGCCGCCGGTCGTGCTGATGCCGGGAATGGACGGAGGATTGAAGCTGGCGATCTGGGCGGCCGGTATGGCGTTGAACCGGGGCTGCAATTTGGCGATGACTGCGGCGATCGACTCGCCGGGGCCACGCTCATTCCACGGCTGCATGATCGGGATCAGGCTGCCCGCGTTCGGCTCCTGCACCCCACCGACCAGACTGAAGCCGCCGAGCTCGATGACATGGGCGATCCCCGGCGTCCGCCGCAGGATGTCGCTGACCTGCCGGATCACGCTCTCTGTCCGCCCGAGCGAGGCGCCGTTCGGCATCTGCACATTGACAAAGAAATAGCCCTGGTCCTCATTCGGCAGAAAGGCCGAGGGCGAGAGGCCCAGGACCAGATAGGCGAAGCCGCAGGCGGCAACGATCCCGGCGCCTGCCAATAGGAGCCAACGCGACAGGAACCGGACCGCATGCCCGTAGCGGTCGCGGGCGAAGACAAAACCGCGATTGAACCAGCGGAAGCCGAAAAACCGCGCCTCTCGGGGCGGGCGCAGGATCAGCGCGCACAGCGCCGGGCTCAAAGTCAGCGCGTTGATCGCCGAGATGACGACCGACACCGCGATGGTGACCGCGAATTGCCGGTAGAGCGCGCCGGTAATGCCGGAGATGAAGCCGACCGGAGCGAACACCGCGACCAGGACCAGGGTGGTGCCGATCACCGGGCCGGTGATCTCGGCCATCGCCTGTTCGGTCGCCTCTGCGATCGGCTGTCTCGGGTTCTCGGCCAAATGGCGGCTGACATTCTCGACGATGACAATCGCGTCGTCGACGACCAAGGTGATCGCCAGGATGATCGCGAACAGGTTGACCGTGTTCGCCGAATAGCCGAAGCCATAAAGGATCGCGAACACGCCGACCAATGACACCGGGATCGCCACCGTCGGGATCAGGGTCGCGCGCCAGTCCTGCAAAAAGATATAGACCACCGCCACCACCAGAACCAAGGTGATACCCAGGGTACGCATGATCTCGTCGATGTCTGCTCTGACGAAGTTCGTCGCATTGTAGACGATTGCGTATTTCAAGCCCGGCGGGAACTGGGCGGCGAACGTCTGCATCTGCTGCTCGACCGTACGCGACACGGCGAGCGCGTTGGCGTTCGGCGCCTGATAGACCGCGAGGGTGGCCGAGGGGAGGCCGTCAAGCGCCGAGGAGGTGGCATATTGCTGGGCGCCGAGTTCGGCCCGGCCGACGTCGGCGATCCGCACCACGCCTCCGTTCGGATTGGTGCGGATGATGATGTTGTCGAACTGCTGCACGGTGGAGAGCCGCCCCGGCGCCAGCACGGTCAATTGCTGCTGCTGCGCGCCTCCCACCGGCGGCGCGCCGATCTGCCCGGCGGCAACCTGGATGTTCTGAGCCTGGATGGCGTCGATCACGTCGCTCGCCGTGATCCCGAGCGCGGTCATGCGCAGCGGGTCGAGCCAGATCCGCATCGCATATTGCCGCTGTCCAAAGATCTGCGTGTTGCCTACCCCGGTGATGCGCGCGATCTGCTGCTGCAGATGCATGTACGCGTAATTCGAGATGAATACCTGATCGTATTTATTGTCGGGCGAATAAAGATTGACGGCGAGCAGAAAGTTGCTGGAAGCGGCCCGGACCGTCAATCCTTCCTGCTGCACTTCGGAGGGCAGCAGGGCCTCTGCCAATTGCACGCGGTTCTGGACGTTGACCTGGTCGATGTTGGGGTCGGTGCCGATCGCAAAGGTGATCTTCAGACTGTAGGCACCCGCGCTCGAACTTGTGCTTTCCATGTAGAGCATGTCGGGGACGCCGTTGACCTGCTCCTCGATCGGCTGCCCCACGGTATGGGCGATGGTCTCGGCGCTGGCGCCGGGATAGCTCGCAGAGACGGTCACTGTCGGCGGCGTGATGTCGGGATATTGCGAGATCGGGATGGCAAAGAGCGCCAGCACGCCGGCCAAGGTGATGACGACGGCGATGACAATAGCGAAGTTCGGCCGGTGGATGAAAAAGCGGGACAGCATGGCTAGCGGCCCGGATCGGCCGGTGCGCTCCCGTCCGGCGCGCCGCCCTCCGCCGAGAGCGCGGGCGCGGGCACCGGATTGACCGTCTCGCCCGGCTTGACCTTCTGTACGCCGGCGACAATGACGCGCTCGCCGCCCGAGAGACCCTTTTCGACGATGAAACTCTGGGCGATTTGCGGTCCGAGGGTGACCCGCCGCTGCTCGACCCGATCATCCGGCCCGACCACCAGAACAAAGCTGCCGCCCTGTTCGGTCTGCAAGGCCGCCGCCGGCACCAGCGGCTGCTCCTGCGGCTTGGCGCGATGGACCTCGACGGTCACATAGGCGCCCGGCAGCAGCAGCCGGTTGGGGTTGGGAAAATCGGCATAGACGCTGACGGTTCCCGTCGCCGTGTCGACCTGATTGTTCTGGAAGGCGATCTTGCCGGTCGGCTTGTACAGAGAGCCGTCCGGCAGTTTCAGCCGGACCGTCAAGGTGGAAGCGATCTGACCCGACGAGGCGCCGGTCTTCTGTTCGACCCCGACGATCACTCGATAGCTGACCGAGAACACGACGCGGATCGGATCGAGCTGATTGACCGTGGCCAGCGCCGGAGTGCTCGGGGTGACCAGATTGCCCTTGGTCAAGGTGACGGCGCCGATCCGCCCGGCGATCGGCGAGGTGATCGTACAATAGCCGAGATCGAGCTGCGCCTGGGTCAGATCCGCCTGGGCCGAGAGAACGGAGGCCTGAGCCTGGTCGCGGGTCGCGGTCGCCTGGTCGAGATTGGCCTGCGCCTCGAAGCCGCGCGCGCTGAGCTGCGCCGCCCGCTGATAGGCGAGCTGCGCCTGGCGCAACCCCGCCTGCGCCGACAATAATTTGGCCTGGGCGGCCTGCACCGCGGCCTGGTATTGCGCCTTCTGCAGTTGAAACAGGACCTGACCGGCCTTGACTTCGCTGCCCTGCCGGACCGGCACGCTGTCGATAAAGGCCGTGACCCGCGGCACAATCTTGACCGAATGGATCGCAGTCACATGGCCGATGAAGGTGTAAACCGGCGCGACGTCTTCGACCGCCACCGGCGCCACCGTGACCGCCGGAGGCGGGGCGGCGGACTGCGCATGCGCGCCGGGCCCGGCCAGGAGCGCGACCAGAGCCGCGGCGAGGACCGGAGCCGGCGCGGCCGCGGCGCGGCGCGGCTTTCCGTCCGCTGCGCCGGAGCTTCTTGTCGAGAAAAAACCGCTCATAATTGACAACCGCGCGATCAGGGACACGACGCCCGCACTTCCCAGCCTCGCTGTTATCGGCCTATGGTATCGATTGTTCCAGCCCCGGAGCGAGGCCGAACGCGCTGCGCCCGCGGGTCGGTCCGAGGCGAGGCCGCATAAGCCCGCTCTTTGCTTCCCGGGGCGTAGAGGGGGACCGCCCGACCTCGAAACCAGGAGACGAGGATGCCCAAGATCCCGGACGAGCGGCTCGTCACGATCGGCGAGGAATTGTTCGTCGCGGCGGGGACGCCGCGCGACGAGGCGCAGATCGTCATGCGGCACGTCCTGGCCGCCAATCTCGCCGGCCACGATTCGCACGGGGTGATCCAGATCCCGACCTATATCGACCGCATCAAGCGCGGCCACATCGTCCCCGGCGCGCCGTGGACGATCGTGCGCGAGAGCGCGACGACGACGGTCGTCGACGGGCATTGGGGTTTCGGCTACGTCGCCAACGAGCGGGCGATGCGGCTGACCATCGACAAGGCCGAAAGCGCCAACGTGGCGGCGGCGACGGTCTTCCACCAGGGTCATATCGGCCGGCTCGCAAGCTATTCGCTGATGGCGGCGAGGGCCGGCATGATCGGCCTCATCACCGCCGATTCGGGCCGCAGCCCAAAGGCGGTGGCGCCGTTCGGCGGGCGCGAGGCGCGGCTCGGCACCAACCCGATCTCGATCGCGATCCCCTCTGATCTGGAGGGGCCGCTCTATCTCGATATGGCGACCTCGGCGGCGGCGGCCGGCAAGATCGCGTTGTCGGTGGCGCGCGGCACGCCGGTGCCGCCGGGCTGGATCATCGACAAGGAGGGCCGGCCGACCACCGATCCGCGCCAATTGCGCCAGGGCGGGGCTCTGCTCCCGGTCGGCGGCAGCGAGGGCTACAAGGGCTACGGCCTGTCGGTCATGGTCGAGATCCTGTGCGGCCTCCTGACCGGTCTCGGCTTCGGGGTCGAACCGACCGGCCGGCACAATGACGGCTGCTTCATGGCCGCCTTCAAGGTCGACGCCTTTCGCCCGCTCGCCGAATTCAAGAACGAAATCGGCGAATTCGTCGCATATCTGAAGGCGACCCAACCGGCGGAAGGATCAAGCGGCGTCTATTACCCCGGCGAGATCGAGCATTTGCGCGAACAGGAGCGCCGCCGGGAGGGTGTCGAGGTCGAGGACGCAACCTGGGGCAAATTGCGCACTCTGGCCGAGGAATACGGCCTCGCCGACCGCCTCGGCTTCGCTGGATGACCGCCCCAAAACGGCCTCAAACGGGAGGCTAGTGTGCCGGCAGGCAGGGAGATTTTGCGGAGCCGGGAATGCGGCGGATCGTCTTGATCGTATTGCTGACCCTGGCGGCGTGCGCGGGCGCCGACGCCGCCAAGACCGTAAGCGGATCTTCCGATCCGCAGGACTGGCGGCTGCCGACCGGCAAACCGCCCTCCCAGGTCGAATACGCAGCGCTCGTCGCGGCCTGCCAGGACAAGGTGCATGAGCCCCCCGACAGTGGCGCGGTCGATTCCTGCCTGTCGGGTGATTTCGGCATGCACCATTTGCAATGAGCGGTGAAGGGGAGGGCGGCCATGCCTGAAATTGCGATGCTCAACCCCGACGGGCTCGCCAAGCCGCTCGGGCTCTATTCCCATATTGCGCGCACCCGCGCGGCGGAGTTCGTCTTCATCGCCGGGCAGGTCGCCGTCGATCCTTCGGGAGCGCTCGTCGGCGCCGGCGATTTCGACGCGCAATGCGCCCAGGTCTTCGCCAATCTCGAAACGGCTCTGAAGACGGTCGGCGGCGGCTGGCGCAACGTCGTCCAGTTCACGACCTACCTTGTGCACTCGCAGGACATCGCCCGTTTCGCGGCGTTCCGGCAACGCGAGTTTCCCCGCCTGTTTGCCGGCGCGGCCTATCCGCCGAACACCTTGCTGATCATCGACCGGCTGGTGCAGGAGGCGCTCTTGATCGAGGTCCAGGCGATCGCGGCGCTCTGAGGCGGCTGGGGTTCCCCCGGGGCTCAGCGGCCGTGAGCCCGCCCCCAGCGGAACACCGGAGCAAAATAGCGCTGCACCGGCGAGGGCCGGAAGCCGTGGAATTCGCCGACGCGATGGTGCGGCGCGCCGCCGCCCGCGAACCCGTTCAGACGGCCCATCGGTGCGATGTCGGTGCGATGGTGGCGTCCGTGATGCGGCCGCGCCTCGGCATTGCCGCCCAGGGCCAATGCGAGGACCAGAGCCGCGGCGACGATCAGGGTCCTGTTCATGCCGGTCCTCCTCGCCGGTGTCTGAATCGTCAACGCTGCACCCGAGGGTTTAATTCCGGGCGGCGATTCAACGCTATTCGGCCGCCGCCCCGGCGCGCGCCGCCGTCTCCGAGCGGTGGCCCTTCTGGTGGAAGTAATTGGCGCGATAGAAGTCGAGGACGAGATCGCGATAGACCGCCCTGGGATAGCGCGGCGGGTTGTCGGGGCCGGTGCAGGACGGCAGGCATTCGATCATGCTGTCCGGGGTCGGGCTGTAAAAATAGGCGATCGAATAGCGGTCGGTGCCGGACTCGTTGAGGACCCCGTGCGGCGTCGACAGAAAGCGGTCGTTCGACCAGCGCCGCATGATGTTGCCGAGATTGATCAGGAAGGTGCCGGGGATGAGCGGCGGCACGAACCATTCTCCTGAAGGGAGCCGCACCGCCAGTCCCGGCACCTCACTACGGGCAAGCGCCGTCATAAAGCTATTGTCGGTATGCGGCGCCTGGCCGAAGGTCTCGTCATCGGCCCCGATCTGCGGCGGATAATGCAGGAAGCGCAGATTGGCGTGCGCCTCGTTGGCGAAGAACGGCGCAAAATAGTCGGCCTCCATGCCCAGCGCCACCGCGAAAGCCGGCAGCATGCGATCGCACATCTGCGAGAGCGCGCGGAAATACGCCATCATGTCTTCGCGCAGGCCGGGAAGGCCCTGCGGCCACTGGTTGCGCCCGCGCAACGGCGTGCCGGCAATCACGTCGGGATGGTCGGGGCCGCGGTCGTGGCTGATAAAAAAGCTCTCGTTGAGGTTCGGCCGCGTCGCCTTGTGCACCGTCGAGGCGCCCTGGACCGAGGCGGAGAGCGGCAGATAGCCGATATTGTTGGCGTTGAGCTTCAAGGCCAGTTTGTCGGCAAGCGGCAATGCGTGAAAGCGGCGCGAAGCGGCAAAACCGCGCGCGATGACCTCTTCCGGCACGCCGTGGTTCTTGGCGTAAAAGAACCCGACATGCGCGCAGGCATGGCCGACCTCGGCCGAGAGCCGTTCGAGCGCCCCTTCCTCGCCGGAGAAATAGGGCCCGTAATCGATGACCGGGATGATCCGCGCGGCCGTTTCGGGGTCCTGGACGGCGTGCTCTTTGAACAGGTTCATGCGTGCCTCCGCGATAGTCTCGACCGGACTATAGACCGCGGCGGCGAGGCGGAGCCATCCTTCGCCATTGGGAGCGCAGCGCCTTCCGCCGACTTTCTTTAGCGGCCGATCGGCGGCAGGCAGGCGGCAAGTTTCGGGGTGCGGCTCACCGCGATGCGGAGAGGGCGGGCAGGGCGACGTGCTCGGGACGAAAGCCGAGGCCGACGAGGCGCGCGGCGAGCCGCCGCAACCACGGCAGCCGTCCCAACAGGCGCAACAGCGGCGGCGGCGCGAGCGGGCCGGCGACGCCCAGCACGCGGCCGATCAGCCGGTTCTGCAAAAAGACCTGCATTCTCTGCGTGGCCCAGGTCGGAAATGCGCGCCGCCGCTGCACCGCGCGCAGCGCCGCCGCGCCGACCGGACCCTGCCGCAGGCGCGGAGCCAGGATGTTGGCCGCCGCGACGGCGTCCTGGATCGCCAGGTTGATGCCGACCCCGCCGATCGGCGACATCGCATGGGCGGCGTCGCCGATGCACAGAAGACCTGGCCGGTGCCACACCCGCAGGCGGTCGACCGCGACATTCAGCAATTTGACGTCGGACCAGTCGCCGATTTCGTCGAGGCGGTCGCGCAGATACGGGGCGAGATCGGCAATCCCGTCGCGAAAGGCGGAGAGCCCCCTCTGCTGCAATTGCTTGAACCCGCCCTTGGGAATGACGTAGGCGCATTGCCAATACGCCTCCCGGTTCAGCATCACGAGCATTCTGCCGCCGTCAATCCGGCCGAGGGCCTGTCCGGGATCGCTCGGACGGCGCGTCAGGCGCATCCACAACACGTCCATCGGGGCGCCAATGTCGCGGGTTTCGAGCCCTGCGCGGGCGCGCATCAGCGAGTGCCGTCCGTCGGCGGCGACAACAAGATCGGCGCGCACAAGAAGACTGCCCTCGGGCGTCCTCGCCCGCACCCCAACGATGCGGCCTTCCTCGGACAAGAGATCGGTCGCCTCGGCCCGCATCGCGAGGCGGAAGCCCGGGAAGCGCCGCGCTTCTTCAGCCAGAAAGTCAAGAAAATCCCATTGCGGCATCAAGGCGATAAAGCGGCAGCGCGTGCGCAGACGGGTGAAGTCGGCGATGTTTACAAAGGCGTCGCCGATCTGTGCCGAGAGACTGCGCACCTCCTGGTGCGGTCGTTTGAGGAAGGCTTCGAGCAGCCCCAGCTCGTACAGGATTTCGAGCGTCGAGGGATGGATTGTATCGCCGCGGAAGTCGCGCAGAAAATCGGCGTGCTTTTCGAGGACGAGGACGGAAATCCCGGCGCGCGCCAGCAACAGGCCCAGTATCATTCCCGCCGGCCCGCCGCCGACGATGGCGCAGCGTACCTCGGCCTCCTCCTGCTGCATCATTCCTCCTGTGCGGCGAGCGGCATTCTAGGCGGCCCGCCGCCATCTGATCCACCACTTCCTCCGCGCGGCCCGGAGCAAGGGCGATCAGAGCGGCGGCAGACGCGGGAGGGATTTGAGCCGCTCTTGCCGGGCCGATTCTTGTGTCGCGACATAGTCCCGATAGGCGGCGCGGTCGCCTTCGGCGATTTTCGCCTGGGTCGGCACCGCGCACACTGTCGGGCAGCGCGTCACGCCTTTCTTCGCCAAATACGCGGCGACGGCCGCTTGATACTCGGCATCCGTCATGCAGCAGCCCCGTTTCGCTTAAACGCTGAATGCGGTATGCTGTATAGTCGGCCACTGGTTAACGGGAGGTTTAGCGGAAATCCGCCAAAAATCGCAGGAGTGTCAAAGACGCATATAATCAATCTGGCATTCTGACCGGATGCCAATCTCCCTATTAGGCAAAGGATCGGACACATCAGAAAGACGGGACGAGGATCGGGACGGGTGGGCCATCCGGAATACATGATACGGTTCTGGGGCGTGCGCGGCAGCATCGCCTGTGCCGGCCCGGATACCGTGCGCTACGGTGGCAATACATCGTGCGTCGAAATTCGCTGCGGCCCGCATTTGATGATCTTTGACGGGGGGACCGGGTTGCGCCTGCTCGGCAATGAGCTGATGCGCGGCGGCGAGGAGCTGAATTTCGACCTGTTCTTCAGCCATACGCATTTCGATCACATTTGCGGGCTGCCGTTTTTTGCGCCCTGCTATGACCCGGACGCGGGCATCCATATCTGGGCCGGCCATCTCCGTCCCGACAAGAGCATCGAGCAGGTGCTCAACGAGATGATGATCGCCCCGCTGTTTCCGATCCCGCTCTCGACCTTCACCGCTCGGGTCGTCTTCACCGATTTTATCGCCGGCGAGGTCATTGTTCCGCATCCCGGAGTGCGCATTGCCACCGCGCCGCTCAACCATCCGAACGGCGCGACCGGCTATCGGGTTGAATATGGCGGCAAGGCCGTAGCCTATATCACCGATACCGAGCACCATCCGGGCCAGCGCGATCCCAACGTTCTCGCCCTGATCGACGGCGCCGATGTGATGATCTACGACGCCTCCTACACCGATGCCGAATACCCGGCCCACAGGAATTGGGGCCATTCGACCTGGGAGGAGGCGATCCGTCTCGCCGATGCGGCGGGGGTGAAGACCTGCGTCATCTTTCATCACGATCCTGCTCACGACGACGCCTTTATGGACCGGGTCGCGGCCGAAGCGCAGAAGGCCCGCCCGGGCACGATCGTCGCGCAAGAGGGGATGGTGCTGACCCCTTGAGGGGGCAGCCATACTCTTCGCCGCGAAGCGGCACAGGCTTTACGACCCGGGCGGCGGGAGCGGTTCGGTGTCGTGAAAGCGGCGATAGTCGATCATGCGGCGGCGCTCCTGCGTCCAGCCGAAGATATCGGCGAAGCGATGGTTCCACAGCACTTCGTGCGGCAGATATGAGGTGCGGGCGTACACGGTCTGCGCCATCGTCTCGTCGATGCCGCTGACGGTCACGACAATCTCGGCCCCGTCGGCCGCCAGCGATGCCGCCGTCGCCCCGGCGAGCGGGCTGTCCGCCTCGATCGCGTGCATGACCGTGAAGGTCATGGCAAAGATCGGGGTTTGCCGCCGCGCCAGAGGCAGATCGTAGAACCGCCGCATCAGCTCACCCTCGGCCGTGTACTCGTCGCGCACCAGGGCGACCGCGACCCGGGCTTCGAGGATCTGGTTGCGGCGCTCGTTGGCGAGGCGGAGCATCAAGGTCGGGACCCCGTTGCGCGGCATGACCACCGCCACCCGGCTGAACATGACGCGCGCGGTCGGCCGCGAGAAGCGGGCGAAGGTCAGGCCGGTGGCGAGGGCCAGCAGCATCAGTCCGAAGATCGTCTCGACCGTGACGATCAGATTGGCGTAGAGCGTCGCCGGAAACATCCGGCCATAGCCGATCGTCGCCATCGTCTGCACGCTGAAGAACAGCGCGTCGGCGAAATCGCCCGCCCGAGCGTTGCCAATGTCGCCGCGGTCAAGCAGATAAAGCAGCGCAAACACCACGTTCGCGCCGACATAAAGCGTCGATAGCGCGAACAGGAACGCCGGCCAGGACAGCCGCAACAGCCGGTGATAGAGGTCCCCAAGAAGGGCGCGGCGCAGCCCCAGGGCGACGATGCCGTCCCCCGTTTCGCGCGACACAATGCGATCCTGCGCATCGGAGGTCTCCGGGGATCGCCCTCGCCCCCGACGCGAAGACGGTCTGTCGGCTGCCCGCCCGCTCGCCCTGATCGGCCTGCTCAATGGTAGGGATCGGCGGCGTCGCGCAGCCCGTCGCCGAGAAAATTGAAGGCGAGGATCGTGACGACGACCGGGACTACCGGCAGCATCAGCCACGGATAGAGTGCGACGACATTGATGTTCTGGGCTTCGTTGAGGAGCACGCCCCAGCTCGTCATCGGCGGTCGCAGCCCGAGGCCGAGAAAGGACAGCGCCGTCTCGCCAAGGATCATGCCGGGGATCATCAGGGTCGCCGAGGCAATCAGGTGGCTCATAAAGCTCGGCAGGAGATGCCGGCCGATGATGCGCGCCGGGCGCGCTCCCATCAGCATCGCGGCGGTGCAGAAATCCTCCTCACGCAGAGCCAGGAGCTTCGAGCGCACGGCGCGGGCGAGGTGCGTCCATTCGATCATCCCGAGGATCAGGGTGATGCCGAAATAGACGAGGAGCGGGCTCCAATCGACCGGCAGGATCGCCGACAGCGCCATCCACAGCGGCAGGTGCGGAAACGACTGGATGACCTCGATGACCCGCTGGATCAGGATGTCGGTCCAGCCGCCGTAATACCCCGCGATGCCGCCGATCAATATCGCCAGGGTGAAGCTGCTGGCGACGCCCAAGAGGCCGATCGTCAGCGAGATCCGCGCCCCGTAGATGATCCGCGACAGCATGTCCCGGCCCAGGCGATCGGTTCCGAGCAGGAACAATTGCCCGCCGCGCGCCGGACAGAACAGGTGCAGGTCGCCCCGGAACAATCCCCAGAAGCGGTAACCGTCGCCGTGACAGAAAAACCGGATCGTCTGCCGCTTTGCCGGATCCGGTGTGTAGATCCGCTCGAGCCGGTCCATGTCGAGGTGGTAATCGTAGCCTTCGACATAGGGCGGGACCAGCCGACCCCGATAAAGGATGTGGACGGCCTGCGGCGGCGCATAGATGAAATCGACGTTGCGCGTATCGACCCCGTAGGGCGCGAGGAATTCGCAGAACAGGATCGAGACGTACATGACCAAGAGGACCGCGCCCGACAATACGGCGAGGCGGTGGCGGCGCAATTTCCACCACATCATCCGCCATTGCGAGGCCGAGTAGAAGCGCTCCTGCGCCGGGGCCAGCCGCTCCCCGACATAGGGATCGAAGGGGCGGGGCGAGACGTAATGCGTAAGCCGCTCGGCTTCGGCCGGCTCCGTGCGCTCCGGCGCCGCGCCGCCCTGGATCTCGATCTCGCTCATTGCCGCCGCCCGGCCTGCAGTCGGATCCGCGGATCGAGCGCGGCCAGTGCCAGATCCGAGAGCAACACCCCGACCACCGTCATGAACGCCAGGAACATCAGAAACGACCCGGCGAGATACATGTCCTGGCTGCGCAGCGCGGCGAGCAGCATCGGTCCGGTGGTCGGCAGGGACATCACCACCGACACGATCACCGCTCCCGAGATGACCTGCGGCAGCAATGAGCCGATGTCGGAAATGAACGGGTTGAGGGCCATGCGTAGCGGGTATTTGAACAGCAGTTTCAACGGCGGCAGGCCTTTGGCGCGAGCGGTCACGACATATTGCTTTTGCAATTCGTCGAGCAGATTGGCGCGTAGCCGGCGGATCATTGCGGCGGTGCCGCCGAGGCCGATGACGATGACCGGGATCCACAGATGCGCGAGGACCGAGGCGGCTTTCCCCCAGCTCCACGGCTGGTCGAGATAATGCGGGTCCATCAACCCTCCGATCGAGATCCCGAAATAGACATTGGCGAGGTAGAGCAGGACCAGGGCCAGCAGGAAATTGGGCGTCGCCAGCCCGAGGAAGCCAAGAAGGGTCAGGCTATGGTCCGACCAGCTGTATTGGTGCGTTGCCGAATAGACGCCGATCGGAAACGCCACCAGATAGGTAAAAATGATCGTGGTGAACGAGACAATAAAAGTCAACAGTAGACGATCACCAATGACCTGGTTGACCGGTTCGTTAAAGAGAAAAGAATAACCCATGTCGCCATGCAAAAGACCCCCGACCCAATATAGATATTGCTGCCACAGCGGGCGATCGAAACCATATTGCTGTTCGAGGAAATGGATCCTGACGAGGTCGGCCTTCTGGCCGGAAGCCTGCAATTCGGCGATGTAGCTGGTAAAATAATTGCCGGGCGGGAGATTGATGATCGTGAACACGACGATGCTGATGGCAATCAGGGTCGGGATCATGACCAACAGGCGGTGGACGATATAGCGGCCCATCGCGTCCTCACCGATGCGCCGCCGCCGAGGCCGCGCGCGCGGCCGATGGGACCGGGCTCGCGAACCAGAAGCGGTCGGGCTTGTAGATCCCGAAATAAGCGCCGGGATCCCAGTTGTAGATGCCTTTCTCCGGGACGTTGCGCAGGCGATCGGAGACGACGATCGGCTGCGGAATGCCGGCGACGGTGCCGATCGAATAGACCTCGTCGGCCCAGATCTTGAGCATCTCGCGCCAGATCGCAATGTGCTGGTCGTGCCCGGTTGCCGCCAGCCATTGCTGGTACAGGTTTTTGAGACGGATCGCCGAGGGCAGGTCGGGCGGTTCGCCGGCCTTTCCCTTGGTTTCGAAATACTGGCCCCATTTCGGCCATTCGAGCTGCTGCTGGGTGGTCGGCGCCAGTTCCCAGGGGGGCATCTCGGCGGTCGCCAGACCGTTCTCGATGCCCTTGTCGAGCGACATCACCGCTGCGCCCGAGAACACCCGGTGGCGGAACAGGGTCAATTGCGACGGTTTGGCGAACAGCCGGATCCCGAGCTGCCGCCAGGAATCGCGGATCAGTTCGAGCACGTCCGACTGCTCGCTGGTCTCGCCATTGTCCTCGACGATGATCTCGGCCGGCCGCCCGTCGGGGAGTTGCCGGATGCCGCCGCTGCCGCGCTTCAAGCCGATCAGATCGAGCAGACGGTTGGCATCGTCCAGATCGTATTGCGCCCAGGCGGAGCGGTATTCGGGCCGGTAGAGCGGGCTTTGCGGCAACAGCGTATTCTGCCCCTCGATGCCCAACCCGAAATAGATCACCTGATTGATCTCGTGCCGGTCGACCGCGAGCGACAAGGCCCGGCGGAAGCGCAGATCGCGCATCAGGCCGCGCCATACCGGGTCCTCTGTGTTCAGATTGGGGTAGAGCGCCCACTCGCTGCCCGGCCCGGTGCGCCACAGGCGGACGTGGTAGCGGTTGCGCTCTTCGCCGCGCTTCAGAAAGGTGTAGTTGTCGAAGTTCAAATAGCGGGCCTGCAGGTCGCTTTCGCCGGCGCCGGTCTTGGCCGGGATGATCCGGCTGTCGGCCAAGGTCAGCTCGACGCGGTCGATATAGGGAAGCTGGTGACCGGCCTCATCAATCCGATAGTAATAGGGATTTCTCTCAAAGACAATGAGAGGAGCAGGCAGCGGCGTCTTCAGGATCCACGGTTCGAGGGACGGCAAATCCGGATTATTGTTCCGATAGGACCCATCCATCTTGTTGTGAAGAGCGGCCCAGTTGCGGACACGGTATTGCTTTATAAGGGTGGCAAGGTGGGTCTTATCGGCATATTTTTTATGAAACTGCTTTAGATAATGGGCCGGCGCATAGATATACAGCGGGTCGGGTCCGGCGAGGCTTGGCAGGAACAGCGGGTTCGGCTGCGTCCAGCTGTAGCGCACGGTCGTCTCGTCCAATACCTCAAAGCGCGGGACCTCGCCCCGGGGCAACAATTCGATCGGCAGGCCGGCCGGCGAGAGCTTCGGGTTTTGCGCCACGTCCTTGAACCAATAGCGGAAATCCTCGGCGGTGAAGGGATGGCCGTCGGACCACTTCATCCCCTTGCGCAGATGCAGGGTGAACACCCGTCCGTCGGCGACATCGACCGAGGCGAGGATGTCGGGCACCAGTTCGAGCCAAGGGGTATAGGCGACGAGGCGGGCATAGCCGTAGACGACCATCATGCGCGTGTCGTGCGGGCTGGCCATCAGCATGTGGAGCGTGCCGCCCGGTACGCCGGGCGTCCCGGAGCGCGCAACGGCCGGCTGCTGCGGCACCCGCTCGCCGATGGCCGGCAGGCGGCCGCTCGCCGTCGCCGCCGCGAAATAGGGGGTTTCCACAAGCCGGGCCTGGGCCGCGCCGAACAGCGCCAGAAACAGCAGCAGGGCGACCCCCGGAATCGCGCGCGGCCGCAGCCTGAGAGCCTGTCCCAATCGTCGTCGTGCCGCGAAACCGGCGGAATACGCTACGCGGCTGGGCAAGAATTCCGGAAAGAGGCGGAAATGGGCACATTTCCCCCTGTGTCGTCCCGGCGAAAGCCGGGACCCATTTCTCCGCTTCTCGGAATTCTCAAGCAAAAGCAATGATTTGCTAGACACCGTCGGCTCATGCTGCGGATAGATGGATCCCGGCTTTCGCCGGGATGACGAGAAAAGGAGCGGTGAAGGGAATTCTTGCCCAGCCGCGGAGCGCATTCCGCCGCTTTCTTCGGAGGGTCCGCCCGGGGGCAGGTTTGGCATGGCGGCCGGCGCGCTCAGGCAGTGGCCAGGCCCGGCCGACGCGCCGCGATTGCGCCGGGCGTCGCCGCCGCGGCGACGCGGTGACCCGGCGCGATCTCGATCAATTGCGGCCGATCCGCGGCCTCGCGGCAGAACGGGGCGGGCCAGGCTGCCGGCTGCGCAGCCTTGTCCGCGAGCCGCGCGAAGTCGAGCCGGTGCGAGGGATCGGGCGCCGGCACGGCGGCGACGAGGGTCTGCGTGTAGGGATGCACCGGATTGCGGAACAGGGTGCCGCGCGGCGCGATCTCGACGATGCGGCCGGCGCACATCACCGCGATGCGGTCGGCGATGTAGTCGACAACGGCGAGATTGTGCGAGATGAACAGATAGGTCAGCGACAATTTCTGCTTCAGATCGAGGAGCAGGTTCAGGATCTGCGCCTGGATCGAGACGTCGAGGGCCGAGACCGGCTCGTCGCAGATAACGAGATCGGGGCGCAGCGCCAGCGCGCGGGCGATGCCGATGCGCTGGCGCTGGCCGCCGGAGAAGCTGTGCGGGTAGCGGTGCAGGTGGCGCGCGTCGAGGCCGACCAGCGCCACCAGTTCGTGCACCATCTCGCGGCGCGAGCGCGCCGTCCCGATCTCGTGGATGACGAGCGGTTCGGCGATGATGTCGTAGACTGTCATCCGCGGGTTCAACGAGCCGATCGGGTCCTGAAAAACATACTGCACCTGGCGGCGAAACCGTTTCAGATCCTCGCCCTTCAGGGCCAGCACGTCGATCGGCCGGCCGCGGTCGTTGAAGCTCAGCGATCCCGCATCCGGCGCCAGCGCCCGCAACAGGATCTTGCTGAGGGTGGTCTTGCCGCAGCCCGACTCGCCAACCAGCCCCAGGCATTCGCCGCGCTCGATGGCGAGGCTGACGCCGTCGAGGGCGGGGCGCCCGCTTGCGCCGCCGCCAAACCAGCCGCGGTTGCGGATCACAAAGGCCTTGCGCAGGTCGCGGCATTCGAGCAGCGGCCCGCCGGCCTCGGACGGCCATTCGCTCTTCTCGGCCATCAGATGCGGCGCCTCCCCCGCGGGGACCTCGCGGATCGGCGACAGGCGCTCTCCGGGCTTCATGTCAAAGCGCGGCACCGCGCGCAACAGCGCCTTCAGATAAGGGTGCTCGGCGCGATGGAAGATGTCGTCGAGGGTGCCGCTCTCCATGATCTCGCCGCGATAGATCACGACGATTTCGTCAGCGACGTTGGCGACCACCCCGAGATCATGGGTGATCAGCAATACCGCCATGCCGAGCTGCTGCTGCAGATCGAGGAGCAGTTTCAGGATCTGCGCCTGGATCGTCACGTCGAGCGCCGTCGTCGGCTCGTCGGCGATCAACAGCGCCGGCCGGCAGACCAGCGCCATCGCAATCATCGCGCGCTGACGCAGCCCGCCCGACAATTCGAACGGATAGCTGCGATAGGCGCGAAGCGGTTCCGGAAAACCGACCAGGCGGAGCATGTCCTGGGTCAATTCGGCGGCTTCGCCGCTCCCCACCGGCCGGTGCAGCCGCAACGCCTCGCCGACCTGATCGCCGATCGTGTGCAACGGCGACAGCGAGGTCATCGGCTCCTGAAAGATGATCGAAATCTGCCCGCCGCGGATCGCCCGCATCGCCGCGCCGTCTTTCGGCAGTCTGGCGAGATCGACGACCTCGCCGGGACACTGGGGGGCGGCGAACAGGATCTGCCCGGCGGTGATCCGGGCGCTCTTCGGCAGGATGCGCAGAATCGCCTGGCTGACGACCGATTTTCCCGATCCCGATTCGCCGACAAAGGCGACGACCGAGCGCGGGCGAACACGGAACGAGACGCCGCTGACTGCGGGCAGGAACCCGCCCGGCACGGCGAAGCCGACATGCAGGTCGCGCACGGTGAGCAGATCGTTCACAGCGGCTCTCCGGTTGCCGGCACGGCAAAAGAGGGCACCTCGGCCGGGGTGATGCCGAGCGCCTCCAGGTTGGCGAGGGTGGCGCGGTTGAGCGGCAGACGGCGCGCCGCCGCGGCGCGCGCCGCGCGCGCGACAAGCCGCGGGAAGCCGTCGATCCTGCTGTCGACAGAGAGCCGCGCCCGTCCGGCGCGCAGGACGAGCTGCATCCAGCCGTCGCCGCTCTCGCGCCGGGTCGAATAATAGGCAAGTTTCATGCCGTCGAGCGCCGTCCAGGGAATGGTCGCGCCGCGCAGTCCCGAGGCAAGGAGCGCCGTCTCGGTCATCTCGATCCGGGTCCACTGGCGCAGCGCGGTACGGATCGCGAACCCCGCAAACAGCGCGGCGAAGCCGCCCACCGCTGCGGTCGCGAGCGGAACCAGCGGCACCAGGGCGAGGATGGCGAGGCAGGGGAGCAACCCGGCGGCGGCGCGCAGGTAATCGCCGCGCAAGGCGGCCAGCGGATAGGCGTGGACGGTCATGTCAGGGAGAATACCTCCCGTCCGTCGAGCCAGCGCGCCGCACCGTGTTCTCCGACGCGCCGGCAAAGCGCGCGCAGGAACGCCTCGGCACCGCAATCCGCCACGGCATGATGGGTCAGAATCCCGGTCGGCTCGGCGGCGTCGACGGCGCCCCGCCGGCGCGCCTGAAGGTGGGCAAGGATGCCGGCGAGCGCCGCCCCTTTGCCGACAAAGCCGCGATCCCCGCGCCAGGCGACGAGATCGACGTGAATATTGGCTTCGACGACCCCCTCGGCGGGGCAGCGGGCGCCGCGCGGATCGCGGCGCGACAAGGCGGCGATGCCGCAATCGGCCAGGAGCGGCAGAAACCGCTCGTCGAAACGGTTCCACGGCGGCGCCAGAACGGCGAGAGCGCGGTCCCCGAACAGCGCCCCGAGCCGGGCATGGCCGGCGGCGAGATCGGCGCCCACGGCAGCGGGTGCGCGCGCCGCCGGAAATTCGCTCTTCCTGCGGTCGTCCGAATGGTTGGTGTGGCGCCAGCCGTGCTGGACCACGACCGCCTGCGGCGCCCGGCTCGCAAGCCAGGGCGCGAGCGCCGGTTCGGCCGCCGCGGGGATCACGGCGAGCGTCACCGGAACCGCGCCGGCGATCGCCAGCAGGCGATCGAGGCGCTCATTCGGCGCCGTCGCATCGTCGTCACGCCACCACAGTGTCGCCACCCTACCAGCCTCGCCCCAGCGGTCGAGCTCTCCGAAGAGGTCCGGCCAGTCCGTCCTGTTCGTCCGCTCCCCGGGCGTGCTCTGGTTGCGATCGCCGGCGGCGGGATGCGGTCCGTCCTGTCGCTGGTTCGCCCGGGGATTGCGCAATGGCTGCTTCATCGGGGGAGGATATGGTCCTCCTGCTTCCGCAAATCGCCTCTTTGGGCGAAAAGACGGCGAGATTCGGTCTATTACGGGTCCGCGTCAATCCTCTCATTCCGGGATTTTGGACGAACCGGCTTACCGCTCGATTACCGGCCGGCCGCGGCGGGGCGGGCGAGCGGGGCGAGGATTGCGGCAAGCCGGCGGGCGGCGACCGGGAGATCGTGTTCGCTTTGCACATGCAGCCGCGCCGCCGCTCCGAGCCGGGTGCGCAGGGCCGGATCGCCGATCAGCCGCCGCGCCGCCGCGGCAAAGGC
>DATFCQ010000336.1:0-11321 GCA_035252905.1 Allostellaceae bacterium
CGGGCCTCGCTGCGCTCGCCGTCCTCGCCGCCGACAACCGCAGCGTAGCCTTGTGGTTTGTCGCCGGCGCGGCCGCGGCGCTCGTCCTGTTCCGCCTGGCCGGCGAGGGGATCGTGCTGTTGGTGCGGCGCCTGCCCCGGCCGCGCCGGCCGGTCCTGCGCCTCGCCCTCGCCAATCTCGGCCGCCCCGGCGCGCCGACCGGGGAAATCGTGTTGTCGCTGGGGCTCGGCCTGACCCTGTTTGTCGCAGTGGCCCTCGTTGAGGGCAATCTCGGCCGCGAGATCACCGCCCGGCTGCCCGCCGCAGCCCCGTCCTTCTTCTTTATCGACATCGGGCCGGACCAGCTCGCCCGGTTCGAGCAGATCGTAAAGGCGATGCCGGGGGCGCGTCTCGAACAGGTGCCGATGCTGCGCGGCCGCATCACCCGGCTCAACGGGGTCGCGGTCGACAAGGCCAAGGTGAGGCCCGGCGCGCGCTGGGCGCTCGACAGCGACCGCGGCCTCACCTATGCGGTGGATCTGCCGAAAGGCTCGCGGCTCGTGGCCGGGCAGTGGTGGGCGCCGGATTACCGCGGGCCGCCGCTCGTCTCCTTTGACGCCGATCTGGCGCGCGGCATGGGGCTCAAAGTCGGCGACACCCTGACCGTCACCGTGCTGGGGCGCGCCATCACCGCCAGGATCGCCAATCTGCGGCAGATCGACTGGCAGCGGCTCGGTATCAATTTCGTCCTGGTCTTCGCTCCGGGAACGCTCGAACAGGCACCGCAGACCCACCTTGCCGCGGTCACTCTGCCGCCCGCGGAGGAGGCGACAGTGCTGCGCCGCGTCACCCGGGAGTTCCCGAACATCTCGGCGATCCCGGTGCACGAGGCGCTCGACGCGGTCGGCCGTATCGTTGCGATGATCGGCGCGGCGGTCGAGGCGGCGGCGCTCGTCACCCTCGCCGCCGGCGTCCTGGTGCTCGGCGGGGCGCTCGCTGCCGGACACCGCCGTCGCGTCTACGACGCCGTCGTGCTGAAGGTCTTGGGGGCGACGCGCGGCACCGTCGCCGGCGCCTTTCTGATCGAGCACGGGCTGCTCGGCCTGGTGTCGGCGCTGGCGGCGGGCGTCCTCGGCACCCTCACCGCCTATCTCCTCGTCGTCCGGGTCATGGGGCTCGACTGGGTGTTTCTGCCGGCGCCGCTGGCGGCGACCTTGATCCTGGCGACGGCGATCACACTGGCGCTCGGCTTTGTCGGGACCTGGCGCGCCCTCGGCGCCGCCGCCGCCCTCACTCTGCGCAACGAATAGAGAGAAAAGCGGCGGAATGCGCACCGCTGCGCGGTGCTTTCCGCCCTACGGTCCGGTGTAGGGCGGAAAAGCGCAGCGTATTCCGCCAACCTCCCGGCGAGGCGCCGTAAAAGCATGGCCGGACAGGGGTTTCGGATGCGGCGTTCGACGCATTGAAAACCCCGTGATTTATGCCAATATCGCAAGCGCGAGGAATGGCCCTCGTGCTCGCTTCTCTCCCTGGAGGGATCCATGGCTTTGGGTTCGCAGCCCCGCTGGACGGTCCGCTCGGCGGCCACCGAGGCCGGCATCGATGTCGGCCTGCGGGAGTATATGCTGCGCGTTTACAACTACATGGCGTCGGGGCTTGCGCTGACCGGCATCGTCGCCTATGTCGCAGCCTATTCCGGCTTCTATGCCCGTATCGCGCACACGCCGCTGATCTGGCTGGTGATCCTGGCGCCGCTCGGCCTCGTCATGCTGATGAGCTTTGGCCTTCAGCGCATGCGGGCGAGCACATTGCAGGGCGTCTTCTGGCTCTATTCCGGGCTGATGGGATTGTCGTTGGCGTCGATCTTCCTGGTCTTCACCGGGGCCAGCATCGCCCGCGTGTTCTTCATCACCGCCGGCACCTTCGCGGCGATGAGCCTCTATGGCTACACGACCCGGCGCGACCTCTCGCAATTCGGCTCGTTCCTGTTCATGGGCCTGATCGGCATCATCATCGCCGCATTGGTCAACATGTTCATCGCCTCGTCGATGCTGCAATTCGTGATCTCGGTGGCCGGCGTCATCGTCTTCACCGGGCTGACCGCCTACGATACGCAGTCGATCAAGGAGATGTATTACGAGGCTGACGGCTATGAGATCGCCAGCAAAAAGGCGGTCATGGGCGCGCTCCGGCTCTATCTCGACTTCATCAACCTGTTCATCATGTTGATGCAGCTGGTCGGCGTGCGGCGCGACTAAAGCCGTCTCGGGGGACCAACACAGAGCGGCCGGGCGGTCTCGCCCGGCCGCTTTTTTATAAGTTTAGGCTAAATTTCTTCGGTTCGGCCGCCGGCCCCGCACGCGTCAAACGGCGCCAGAGCTGCTGCTCTTCTTATCGCCGGCTTGCAAAAAGCAAGAGAGCGCGAGAGATTGGGCTTGCGGATGCATCATGGCCGCGACCGCCTTGCCGGCGCGGCAGGAGAAAGCGGGCATGCGGGTCGAGACGGATCCGGCGGTCGCCCCGGCGAATTCCTCGTTGCAGCGCGAGAATGCGCTGCTCGGCGGGCAGATGCGCGTGCTCGAAATGGTGGCGCGGGGCGCCCCGCTTGCCGCCACCCTCGCCGAACTGACACGCTTCATCGAGAGCCAGGAAGAGGGCTTGCGCTGCGGCATCCTGATCCTCGATGAGGACGGCCGGCACTTCCGCCGCAGCATCGGGCCCAATCTGCCGGAAGCCTATCATCAGGCGCTCGCCGACGGCACGCCGATCGCGCCGCCTCATCGGGGACCTTGCGGGCAGGCTGCGCATCGCCGCGAGGCGGTCGTCGTGCCCGACATTGCGGCGGACTGCCGCTGGACCGAGGCGTGGCGTAATCTCGCCCTGTCCTGCGGCCTCAAAGCCTGCCGTTCAACCCCGGTCATCGCCTCGGACGGGACGGTGCTGGCCTCCTTCGCGATGTATTACGACCGTCCGCGCGACCCCTCTCCGGCGCACCCGCAACTGATCGAGATCGCAGCCCATCTCGCCGGCATCGCGCTCGAACGCGAGCGTTCGCACGCGGCATTGCGCAACAGCGAGGAGCGGCTGCGCGCGATCTTCAACGTCGCCGCGATCGGCGCGGCAATCCTGACCCCCGAGGCACGATTCATTCGGGTCAACGACGCCTTCTGCACGATGACCGGCTATTCGCGCGAGGAGTTGCGCTCGCTCGGCTGCGCGGACTTGACCCATCCCGAGGACTGCCCGCACACGCAGGAGCTGATCGAGTCCCTGCTCGCCGGCCGCACGCCGAACTTCGTCGTCGAGAAGCGATACATCCGCAAGGACGGCGCTCCGATCTGGGTGCAGAACAGCGTCTCGCTGGTGCGCGACGAAGCCGGGAGACCGCGCCACCTCGTCGCGGTGTGTCAGGACGCCACCGAACGTAAGCGCGCCGAGGCGGCGCAGCGCCGAGCCTATCAGGAGACCGCCGATATCCTCGAAAGCATCGACGACGCCTTCTTCGCGGTCGACCGCGAGTGGCGGCTCACTTACGTCAACCGCCCCGCCGAAACATTGTGGGGAAAGCGTCGGGAAGAGCTGCTCGCCCGCAATATCTGGGAGGTCTTCCCCGAAGCCGTCGGCACCCCGATCCACGACGCGATGCAGCGGGCGATGCGCGAGCGGCGGGCGTTTTCCTGCGAGGCGCTGTCGGCCGTCACGCATAGCTGGCTGCGGGGCGCCTTCTACCCGAGCCGTATCGGGGTTTCCGCCTATCTGCGCGACATCAGCGAGCGGAAAGAGGCCGAAGCGGCGCTGCGCCAGAGTCGGGAAAATCTGGAGGCGGCCTTGGCCGCCTCGGACACCGGCACGTTCCGCTGGAACCCCGATACCGGCGAATTTCTCGCCTTCGACGACAACCTGAAGCGGCTGTTCGGTTTTGCCCCCGACGAGCCGGTCCGGGCTACCGAGGACTTCATCGCCCGCGTGCACCCCGAGGATGTGCCGGCCGTGATCTCGGGAGTGGAATCCTGCCGCGCCGGCGCCGATTTTGCGATGGAATACCGCGTCGTGTTGCCGGATGGCGGGGTCCGCTGGCTCTACGACCGGGCGCGGATGGAACGCGGCGCCGACGGCAGCCTGACCTATCTGGTCGGCGCCTGCACCGACATCACCCGACGCAAGGAAGCCGAAGCCAAGGCCCGTGAAGTCGGCGAGCGCTTCCGCTTCATCACCCAGTCGATGGCGCAAAAAATCTTTACGGCAAAGCCGAACGGCGAGGTCGACTTTTTCAACCAGCAATGGATGGAGTTCACCGGCCTCGGTTTCGACGAGATCAAGAACTGGGGATGGACGCAATTCATCCATCCCGACGATGTCGAAGAAAATGTCCGAGTGTGGCGGCATTCGCTCGCGACCGGCGCGCCGTTCCAGTTCATGCACCGCTTCCGGCGCGCCGACGGCGCCTATCGCTGGCATCTGAGCCGCGCCTATGCGATGCGCGACGCCGCGGGCCGGATCACGATGTGGATCGGCTCGAACACCGACATCCACGAGCAGAAGGAGATCGAGAAGGCATACCGCGAATTGAGCGAGACGCTCGAACGCCAGGTCGCAGACCGCACGCGCGCGCTCGAAGCCGAGATGGCGGAGCGCCAGAAGGCCGAGGCGGCCTTGCAGCAGGTGCGTCATCTCGAGGCGATCGGCCAGTTGACCGGCGGCGTCGCCCATGATTTCAACAATCTGCTGACCGTGATCGCCGGCCAGGCGGAATTGATCGACGCCGTCGGTCCGGATTCTCGGCTGCGCCGCCACGTCGCCGCGATCGAGCGCGCCACCGAACGCGGGGCGCGGCTGACCGGACAGTTGCTGGCCTTCGCGCGGCGCCAGCAGCTCCATCCGGAGCCGGTGACGATCGCCGCGGTCATGGCCAATATCGACGATCTCGTGCGCCGCGCGGTCGGCGAGGCGGTCGTCGTCGAATTCCGCGCCGCGCCCGATTTGTGGCCCTCATTGGTCGATCCGGCGCAGTTCGAATCGGCCATTCTCAATCTGGCGATCAACGCGCGCGACGCGATGCCGGAGGGCGGCCGTCTCGACATCGCGGCGCGCAACGCGACCCTCGCCAAAGCCGAGGCGTGGCAGCTCGACGTCGAGGCGGGCGATTATGTCGTGGTCCGCGTCGCCGACACCGGCATCGGCATGCCGGCCGAGGTTCGCGATCACGCCTTTGAACCGTTTTTCACGACCAAAGACGTCGGCAAGGGGACCGGGCTCGGATTGGCGCAGATCTACGGGTTCGTCAGGCAATCGGGCGGGGCGGTCACATTGGACAGCGCAGTCGGCAAAGGGACGGCGGTCTCGCTCTATCTGCCGCGGGCGCAAGCGGCGGCCGAGCGGGGGATACCCACGAACATGCCGGCCGCAGCGGAGGCGGGGCACGGCAGGACCGTCCTCGTCGTCGAGGACCAGCCCGAGGTGCGCGACGTCATCGAGGCGTCGCTGAGCGAACTCGGCTACCGGGTTCTGACGGCCGCGGACGGGGTCGAGGCGCAGCTCTTGCTGGACAGCGAGGAAAGCATCGATCTGTTGTTGACCGACATCGTCATGCCGAACGGCGTCAGCGGTCTCGAGCTGGCCGAGCGGGCTCGGCGGCTGCGTCAGGACATCAAGATCCTGCTGGTTTCCGGCTATTCCCGCGACGCGCAGATCCGCCCCGGCGGGTTCGCCTTTCTCGAAAAGCCGTTCCGCCTAGCCCAGCTCGCCGAAGCGGTCACCGCCGCGCTCGGCGCCGTCCCGGCCTGAGGGGCAGGCGCGGGCGGAAAAGCGGAGAGGCTGGGTAGGTATTCGGATTTTCGCTGGATCAGCACTGTACGTCCCCTGAGGAGCCGCCGCCTGGCGGCGGCGTCTCGAAGGGCGAGGCCTCGCTTCGCGAGGTCCCTCAGGATGCGGGCTTTTGTCAATGCTATCAAGAACATCCTGATGCTGAGGAGCGCCCGTCAGGGCGCGTCTCGAAGCACGCATGCAGCCGATGCAGCCTTTTCCCGACCACTTTCGTCGATTCTTGCCCAGCCTCGCGGCGCATTCCGCCGACATTACGGCTGTGACGAGGGCTCGATCCGTCTCTAATATCGCCCCTTTCCCGCTCTGCCGGAGTGCATTGGATGCCCGACAGAATTCACCTGAGCGTTGCGGAAGCGCGCGCGCTGTCCGAACGCGCTCTCGCCGGCCTCGGCTACGACGCCGAGGAGGCCCGCATCATCGCCGATCACGTCGTCGATGCGGCGCTGTGCGGCTACGAGTATTCGGGCCTCGCCAAGATTCTCAATATTCCCGAGCACCGGCGCTTCGGAGAACCGCGCCGGCCGATGCGGCTGGTGCGCGAGAGCGCGGTCTCGGCGCTCTATGACGGCGGCAACGCTGTCGGCATGCTGGCCCTCTATCGCGCCGCCCGGGCGGCGATCGCCAAGGCGAAAGCGGCGGGCTTTGCCGTCGTCGGCGTCACCAACAGCTGGATGAGCGGGCGCAGCGCCTATTACGTGGAGATGATCGCCAGGGCCGATCTGGTCGCAATCCATACCGCCGCGGCCGCGCCCGCGGTGGCGCCGCCGGGCGGGCTGCGTCCTGCGCTCGGCACCAATCCGATCGCCTTCGCAATGCCGTCCGTAACGGAACCCCTCGTATTCGACATGGGCACTTCAGCGTTCATGATGACCGATCTCGCCTTGCGCGAGCGGATGGGACGGCTGTTGCCGGAAGGGGTGGCGATCGACGCCGCGGGGCAGCCGACGCGCGATCCGGCAGCGGCGCGGCAAGGCGCGGTTCTGCCGTTCGGCGGCTACAAGGGGTTTGGTCTCGCCCTGATGGTCGCCGCCCTGGGCCAGCTCGCCGGGTCGGGAGCACAGGACGACGGCTATCTTTTCCTCGCCTTCAAACCCGACCTGTTGATCCCTCTCGAGCGCTATAAGCGCGAGGTCGGCGAACTCCTCGATCGCATCAAGAGCACGCCGCGCCTCCCCGGGGTCGAGGCGATCCGCATTCCGGGGGAGCGGGGGTTGCGCTGCCGCGAGCACCTTTCCCGCGAAGGGATCGAGATCGACGGTCTCGTCTACGACCGCTTGCGCGCGCTGTGCGTCTGAGCCGCGATTCCCAGTAGGATATGAGACGGTCGCGGGCGAAGACTTGCCCCGCCTTGTTCAATATTGGGAGCGGTGCAGCCGCAGCGGTTGAAACCGGCGGTCGGTCGATATAACCTCAGCGATCGGTCCTCCCCGCCCTCATGCAGGTCAATGCAGCGCAACGAGGACGAACGGAGCGTGCGGCGTGGAGCGATCGCCCTCTCGGGGGGGAGGGGAACACACGCGACCGCTGCATCGTTCCCTGGGCGGAAAGCCGGCCCGAAATTTGCCCGACGGCTCCGCGCCGGTTGCGCTTGCAGAGGTTGACATCGCCCTCGTCTTCGACGAGGAGAGGCTGGGCGAATGGGATCGTCGGCAGGCACGCGGACGTTCGGCGCCGCTGCGCCGAAGGCAAGGGGGACACCGGGGGGCCGTGCAGCATCGACAATCATTCAAGCCCGGCGCAGGCCGCGGCGATCGTGTGCGGCGGGAGCCGCCGTCGCCGATCCGGCGATCGCCCGAGCGCAGCCCGCACGATCCGCTCGCCGGATCGGTTACGCGCGGGTCCTGTCAAACCTCTCATCGGTATGCGCGAGTGTGGAATGAACGGAAAACCGGCGCGGTCGCCCGTCATCGCTTTGCCCTGCGGAAACGCGAACCTGCTGCCGCGCTATGAGTGACGCAGCGATCGCGATCGTCGGGGCGTCCTGCCGGTTTCCGGGAGCGGCCGATCTCGACGCCTTCTGGCAGCTCCTGAAAAGCGGCCGGGATGCGGTTTGCGAGGTCGACGAGGAGCGCTGGTCGACCCGTTTCTACTACCATCCAAACCGCGGTCAGCCGGGCAAAGCCTATACCTGGGCAGCGGGTCTGATCGCCGAGGTCGATCGTTTCGAACCCTCCTTCTTCGGCATCTCGCCGCGCGAAGCGGTACAGATGGACCCGCAGCAGCGGCTGCTCCTGGAATTGGTCTGGCACGCCCTCGAAGATGCCGGCATTCCGGCCGCCAAGCTCTCCGGGCGTACCACCGGGGTCTATATCGGCGGCGCCTCGCGCGATTATTCCGATTTGCGGCTCGGCGATCCGGCCGGCGGCGATTCCTATTTCATGACCGGGAATACGCTGTCGATCCTGGCCAACCGAATCTCCTACGTATTCGATCTGCGGGGCCCCAGCCTGACGATCGACACCGCCTGCTCGTCCTCGCTGGTGGCGCTGCACCACGCCTGCGAGGCGATCCGCAGCAGACGCATCGAGAGCGCGATCGTCGGCGGCATCAATCTGCTGCTGGCGCCCTACCCGTTTCTCGGCTTCTGCTACGCCTCGATGCTGTCGCGGCGCGGGCGCTGCTTTGCCTTTGACGAGCGCGCCGACGGCTATGTCCGGGCCGAAGGCGGGGCGGCGATCATCCTGAAGCCGCTCGCCGAGGCGCGCGCCGCCGGCGATCCGATCCGGGCTGTGATCCTCGCCACCGGGATCAACTCGGACGGCCGCACGATCGGCCTGTCCCTGCCGAGCGAGGCGGCGCAGGCGGCCCTCCTGCACACCGTCTATGCCGAGGCCGGGATCGCCGCCGACGATCTCGCTTTCTTCGAGATGCACGGCACCGGCACCCCGGCCGGCGATCCGATCGAGGCCGCCGCGGTCGGCCATGCGCTCGGGCAGAGGCGCAGCGCGCCGCTGCCGATCGGCTCGGTCAAGACCAATGTCGGCCATCTCGAGCCCGCTTCCGGCATGGCCGGGCTCCTCAAGGCGGCCCTCGCGCTCGACAAGGGCCTGTTGCCGCCGACCCTGCATTGCGAGACCCCGAACCCGAACATCGCGTTCGAGGCGCTGAACCTGCGGCTGGCGCGCACGGCCGAGCCGCTCGCCGCGGCGGGGCGGGGGTGCGCCGGCGTCAACTCGTTCGGCTTTGGCGGGACCAACGCCCATGTCGTGCTCGGCGCGCCGCCGCCTGCGCCCGACCAACCGGCGCTCTCCGGCCGGATGCCGCCGCTACTGATCTCGGCGCGCAGCGAGATTTCGCTGAAACGCCTCGCCCAGGCCTGGAGGGAGCGGCTTGCGGACATGCCGGCCGAGCGCATGCCGGCGCTGTTGCGCGCCGCCGCGCGCGGCCGCGACCAGCATCCGCACCGGCTGGTCGTGCAGGGCGCGGACAAGGAAGCGCTGGCGCAAAAGCTCGCCCTCTATCTCGAAGGAGCGCCGTCGCCGGCGGCGATCGCCGGCTCGGCCGTCAGAGAGGGCCGGCTCGCCTTCGTCTTTTCGGGAAACGGCGCGCAATATCCGGGGATGGCCCGCGACGCTTGGCGCGGGAGCGCGGCGTTCCGCACTGCGGTCGAAGAGGTCGACGCGGCGTTGCAGCCGATGCTCGGCTGGTCGGTTGCGCGGCTGCTCGAAACCGGCGCCGATGCCGAGACGATGGCCCGCGCCGACATTGCCCAGCCGCTGCTGTTTGCCACCCAGACCGGCATTGTCGCGGCGTTGCGCGCGAGCGGGGTCGAAGCCTCGGCCCATCTCGGCCACAGCGTCGGCGAGATCGCGGCGGCCTGGGCGGCGGGAGCGCTGGGGCTCGGCGAGGCCGCACGGGTCGTCGTCGCCCGCAGCCGGCAGCAGCAGCGCACCCAGGGCGCGGGCCGCATGGCGGCGCTCGCATTGGGGGGCGAGGCGGCCCGCGCCCTGCTCGAAGAGCTCGGCAGCCGGCTGGAGATCGCCGCTCTCAACGCCACCCACGCGGTCACCGTGTCGGGTCCGAGCGAGGAGATCGAACGCCTCGAATTCGAGGCGCGGCGGCGCGGCCTGGTGTTCCGCGCGCTCGATCTCGATTTTGCCTTCCACTCGGAAAAGATGGACCCGATCCGCGAGGATCTGCTGGCGGACCTGGCCGGCCTTGCCTGTCGGCGTCCGGCCCTGCGGCTGATTTCGACGGTCACCGGCGAAGCGGTCGAGGGCGAGACGCTCGATGCCCAATACTGGTGGCGCAACATCCGCAGTCCGGTGCGCTTTGCCGAGGCGATGGCCTGCTTGGTCGCCGAGGGCCATCGCATCTTTGTCGAAATCGGGCCGCACCCGATCCTGCAGTCCTACCTGAACGACGGGTTGCGCGCGGCCGCGGTGCAGGGGCGCGTCCTGGCGAGCCTGTCGCGCAAGGAACGCGAGGACGATCCGTTCCCGCCGATCGCGGCGCATTGCCATGTCGCCGGCTACGATCTGGCGGCCTCGACCGGTTTTGACGGCGCCGCCGATCCGCGCGGCCTGCCGCTCTATCCGTGGGACCGGGAGCGGTTCTGGTTCGACAAGACGGTGGAGGCGCTCGACGCGGCGAACCCGCCCTTCGACCACCCGCTGCTGGGCTTCCGCCAGCGCGGGCCGATGCCGTTCTGGATCAATCATCTCGACGCCGAGGTGGTGCCCTGGATCGGCGACCACGCGATCGAGGGCGTGCCGGTATTGCCCGCCGCCGCGGTCGTCGAGATCGCGCTCGCGGCGGCGCGGTCGCGCTGGCCGGATGCGCCGGGGCTTGAGGTCTTTGATCTCGAAGTGCGCCGGCCCCTGCCGTTCGACAAGGAGCGGATGCGCGAACTGCAAATCCTGCTGACGTCCGAGGACGGCGATTGGCAGTTGTCGAGCCGGCCGCGGCTGTCGGACGAGCCGTTGACCGTGCACGCCGTCGGACGCCTCGCGGCGGCGACCGAGGCGCGCCCGATCCTGCCCGCACAGAAGCCGGCGCAAGAGGGCCCGGCAATCCCGGCGGAGACGGTCTATCGCCTGGCTCGGCGCATGGGGCTCGATTACGGCGACCGCTTCCGCACCGTCAGCCGGATCGAGCGCAGCGGCCCCGAGGCCGGGGTCGCCCATCTCGATCCCGCACCGATCGACGAGCCGCTCGACCCCTATCTGGTGCATCCCGCCCTGTTGGACGGCGCCCTGCAGGGGCTGCTCGGGCTCTTGGCGGACCATCGGCACCGGCTGCAGGGGGTCACGTTCCTGCCCTGGCGGTTCGGCCGGGTGCGCCTGCTGGCGCCGTTCGCGCGCGTGCCCCGGCGCGCCGAGCTGCGCCTCAAGCGCGTCGGCATTCGCTCGCTCTCCGCCGATGTCGCGCTGTTCGACGAGAGCGGAGCCGCGGTCGCCGAGCTTGCCGATTGCTGGTTCCGCCGGGTCGACCTCAACCGGCGCGGCGCGGTCGACGATCGCGCCCTGCGCCTCGATCTCGTCCCGATGCCTCTCGACGAGACAGCGGCTCCCGCGGCG
>DATFCQ010000337.1:0-8524 GCA_035252905.1 Allostellaceae bacterium
GTCCGACGGTATTGTCGTCCTGGCCGGGACAAGCCAGTCCGACGGTATTGTCGTCCTGGCCGGGACAAGCCTGGCCGCGGGAACTGTTTTGCGGATGCGAGGGGGAGCGGCATGAGCGCGGGGCGGACGCCGAAGGGCGCATGGGCGATCGTCACGCTGTTGTTCCTGTTCATGCTGATCAATTTCGCCGACAAGGCGGTGATCGGACTTGCCGCCGTGCCGATCATGCAGGAGCTGAAGCTGACCCCGAAGCAGTTCGGGCTGATCGGGTCGAGCTTCTTCCTGTTGTTCTCGGCCTCGGCGGTCGTCACCGGCTTCATCGTCAATCGCGCCCCGACGCGCTGGGTATTGCTGGCAATGGGCCTTGTTTGGGCGCTGGCGCAGTTCCCGATGCTCGGCCCGGTCGGGTTTGCGACGCTGGTCGCCTGCCGCGTCACGCTCGGCGCCGGCGAGGGGCCGGCCTACCCGGTGAGCTTGCACGCGGCCTACAAATGGTTCCCGAACGAGCTGCGGACCCTGCCGAGCGCGATCATTGCACAAGGCGGCGGTGTCGGCGTGCTGGTGTCGCTGCCGCTGTTGAATTGGGTCATCGTGCGCTGGGGCTGGCACTGGGCGTTCGGCGTGCTCGGCTTCGCCGGCCTCGCCTGGGCGGCGGCATGGCTCATGATCGGCCGCGAAGGCAGGGTCGCCGATCCCCATGCGCCGAGCGTCGCACCGCCGCGCCTGCCCTATGGCCGGCTGCTGCTGAACCCGACCGTGATCGCCAGTTGGTGCGCCACTTTCGGCGCCTATTGGGGATTGTCGCAGGCGCTGACCTGGCAGGGCGCCTTCATGATCAAGGGCCTCGGCTTTACGCAGAGCGGGATCGGGCTGTTGAGCGCACTGCCGCCGGGGATCAGCGTCCTTGCATTGCTGGCCGGCGGCTGGCTGTCGCAGCGCCTCTTGGCCGGCGGCGTCGGCAGCCGCTGGGCGCGCGGCGTGTTCGGCGGGGCCTGCGTGATGCTCGGCGGCATTACGCTGCTGCTGATGCCCTCGATGCCGACCGTCGGCCTCAAGATCGCAATGACGATCATCGGCACGGCCGTGCCGTCGCTGATCTACGTCATCGGCCCGGCCGTCGTCAGCGAGATCACGCCGGTCGCGCAGCGCGGCGCGCTGTTGGCGATCGGCATCGCGATCGGCACCTCGGCCGGCCTATTGGCGCCCTATGTGATGGGCAGCATCATCGAAAATGCGGCCACCCCGCTCGCCGGCTTCAACCTGGGCTACAGTATTTGCGGCGCCGTCATGCTAGCGGGCGGCCTCATCGGCGCGGCGGTGATGCACCCGGAACGCGAGGCGGAGCGGCTCGCCGGCGGGCTCCCGTCGGGGCGGTATCTGTACGGGCCGGCAGATCGATAGCAGCGCCGATCGGACGGACCCGCCGGGCGGCCGACCCTCGGATCGACTGCGCTGCGGGCTCATATTCAAAGCCTACCTCCGTCAGCCCAATGTGCGGCGCGACGGCGGGGTTTGTGCCGATGCGCAGAATTTGGTTCGATAGGACGCCATGCCGAACCCGCCCCAGCCCGCTCCGCCTCGGACGATCGTCCGCAACGCCGCCTGGATCGTCGCCTGGGACGAGGAGGCGCAAACCCATGTCTACCGGCGCGACACTGATCTGACGATCGCGGGGGAGACGGTCGCCGCGGTCGGCCCGGCTCCGGCGGCCGGGGACGGCGACGCCGTCGAGATCGACGGGCGCGGCTTCGTGATCCTGCCGGGGCTTGTCGACATCCACGCCCACCCGTCCTCGGAGCCGATGCTGAAGGGGCTGACCGACGAGGTCGGCAGCCGTCAGCTCTATATGAGCTCGCTCTACGAATACCTGCCGCTGTTCGAAGCCGACGCCGAGGGAAGGCGGGCCGCGACCGAGGTTGCGCTGTGCGAATTGATGCAGAGCGGCGTCACGACGGTGTGCGATCTGTCGGCCGCGCGCGAGGATTGGCTCGATACGCTCGGCGCCAGCGGCATGCGCGTCTACGCCGCGCCGATGTTCCGCTCGGCCCGCTGGCACACGCCGAACGGGCACGAGGTGTGCTATGCCTGGGACGAGAAGGCCGGGCATGACGGGCTCGACCGCGCGCTGCGGCTGATCGAGCGGGCGCGCCAGCACCCCTCGGGCCGGCTCGACGGCGTGCTCTACCCGGCCCAGGTCGACACCTGCACCGAAGCGCTGTTGCGCGACAGCGCCGCGGCGGCGCGCGAACGCCGGCTGCCATTGCAGATCCATGCGGCGCAGAGCGTCGTCGAGTTCCACGAGATCATGCGGCGACATGGCAGGACGCCGATCGCCTGGCTGCGCGAGATCGGCGTCCTCGCCGACAACGCGATCATCGGGCACGCGATCTTTCTCGACCATCATTCCTGGCTGCACTGGCCGACCCGCGACGATCTCGCCCATCTCGCCGAGACCGGCACGAGTGTCGCACACTGCCCGACCGTGTTTTCGCGGCGCGGCATCCTCTTCGAGGATTTCGGCCGGTATCGCGCGGCCGGAGTCAATCTCGGCATCGGCACCGACACCTTCCCGCACAATTTCATCGAGGAGATGCGCACGGCCGCGATCCTCGCGCGGGTCGCTGCCGGCAATGCCCACGCGGTCGGCGCGGCGGACACCTTCACGGCCGCGACGATCGGCGGTGCCCGCGCGCTCGGCCGTGCCGATCTCGGACGGATTGCGCCGGGCGCCAAGGCCGATTTCGTGATGGTCGACACCGCGCATCCGGCGATGCAGCCGCTCTACGACCCGGTTCGCAGCCTCCTCTACGCCGCCGGCGAGCGAGCGATACGTCATGCCTTCGTTGGCGGCCGTCAGGTCGTGCGTGACGGCAAGGCGCTCGCCTTCGACTACGCCGATGCGAGCGCCCGCCTCGCGATCGCGCAGCGTCGTGCGATCGAGAAGGTGCCGCATTTCGACTGGGCCGGGCGCAGCGCCGCCGAGATCATGCCGCCGACCTTCCGTTCCGCCTGATCGTCGCGCCGCTCGTTGCGGCGATCGCCGCCCTCGGCGAGGACAGCCGCACCGGCTGAAAAAGCGTAGCCTCTCGCCACAGGATCCGTGGGGCCGGGAAGCCTGGCCAAGGAGTCGGTGAATGAGTGAAACCAGCCTCGAAGATCGCGCGGCGATCCACGATCTCTTCACGCGCTATTGCTGCGCGCTCGACAATGGGGAGATTGAGACCGTGGTCGGTTGTTTTACGGTCGACGCGATACTCAAAAGCCCGGTCATCGACATCAGCGGCCACGACGAAATCCGCGCCTTTGCCGGGCGCTTTGCGGCGCAACGCGCCGCGGGCACGCAATTTCGCCACATGGTCGGCAATATCGCCGTGACGATCAACGGAAACAGGGCTGCCGCTACGGCCTATCTGCTGGTGCTCATCTCAAAGGGCGGCAGCCACCGTACTCTTCCGCCCGGCCGCTACGAGTGCGAGCTGATCAAAGAGGACGGCGGCCAATGGCGCTTTTCGCGCCGCACCGTCTTTCACGACCACGACTACACGCTCGAGGGGATCGGTCGCTGAGCCCGCGGGGCAGCCTATAGAGGGAAGGCGACATCTGTTTGAGCCGGAGCGGACGGACAAGATGACGCGAAAGCGGTCCCTCGCCAATCCGTCCAATCCATTCGCTCCGAGCGCAGCCGGACTAAGCGGTCGCCTCGATCACCCGTCGTACATCCCGATATGGCTCGCTGTCGCGCCGGGCGAGCGCCCACATGATCGTGTAGTGATCGAGTCCCGGATAGATCCGCGCCTCTGTGCCGAACCGCGCCGCGAACCTCGCGGATTGACCGATAAAGCCGGCGGTCTCGGCGCCGCCGACCGCGATCAGCTCGGGGGCGGAACTGCGCGGCGGCCGGTGCATTGGGCTCAGTCGCCGCGCCCCCTGTTCGTCGAGGCCCAGCTGCTCGTTGACGTTGGTCCGCAACAACGGCACGAGGTCGAAGACGCCGGAGATCGCGATCGCCGCGGCGATCGGCAATGGCGGCTGCGCCATCAGCGCGGCGGCGGCCAGATGCCCGCCGGCCGAATGGCCGCCGACGACCAGTCGCCGAGGATCGAAGCCGAGCCGGCTTGCATTCCGGTGCGTCCAGAGGATCGCCCGCTGCGTCTGCACGACGATCTCTTCGACCGACACCCTGGGTGCAAGATCGTAGTTGATCAGGGCGACGGCGATCCCGGCCTCGACGAAAGCCGGTGCAATGAACGAGAAATCGGCCTTGTCGAGCGCTCGCCAGTAGCCGCCGTGGATGAACAGGAACAGCGGCGCACCCGTCCCCGCTGACGGAAAGAAATCGAGGCGCTCACCCTCGGCGTCGCCGTACCGCAGATCGATCTCACAGCGCAGCGCCGCCCGCGCCGCCGCGCTCTCGGCGGCATAGCGCGCGTAATGCTCGGGGCTTTCCGGGTGGCGGCGCCGGATGTTGTATTCGGCCTCGAACGCCTCGTCGATCATCGCAATGCCGCTGGATCGATGACCGCCGCGGGCAGATCGATCCCGAGCGCGGCAAATTGCGCCCCTGCCTCGGCCAGGTAGCGGCGTAGCACCGGCGCCTCCTCGTCGCGGGTGGCGGCGCCGAGCCCGGCATCGCGGGTCACGCGGTCGGCGGCGGCGATTTCCGCCGCCATCTCGCCGGCCAGCCAGACGCAGCGGAAACCGACAAGCTCTATCTCGACGACGATATGTTCGATTTCGGCGGCAATCGCTCGCCGATCGGCTTCGGTCCACCCGGCCGCGCGGCGCTGTAAATAAAGCCAGCCGAAGGCGGCATGGCGGGTCTTGTCGGCAACGAGTCGATCGAGGATTGCGCGGGCGACGGGATCGGCGGCGTTGTCGCGATAGAGGCGATGCAGTTCGAGGTCGATTCCGTCCTCGATCGCGACATGCGCGGCGACATAGGCGTCGAGATGGCGCGCCGCGTCGAGCGCCTCGCGGTGCAGGCCTTGGTTGAACAGTGCTCGATAGTCCGGGCTGCGCGGCTCGGCGACGAAACCGCCGCACAATTCGGCGAAGCGGTGGCAGCATTCGAGGTGCCACGCCTCCTCGGTGTTGCGCACGCTGAGAAAGTATTTCGGGTCGCTCTCGCGCTCGCGTTCGAGGCAGAAGCGGATGATCAATGCCGGCGTCTCGGGCAACCCGCCATACTCGGTCCACGCCCGCCGGCTCCAGGACAGCCGCGCCGCCGCCAGCACCTCCGGAGCGTAGGCCGAAGCGTCGAAGCGCGCCCAGGGAATGTCGCGTTCGGGGTCCCAGCGCGCCGTTTTTGCGGCATCGTACAATTTGCGGATCGAGGTGATCGCCGGTTCGAGGTGCAGCGGAAAACGGCGCTCGGCGGGGATCACGCCGCTGAACGGCCGCGCCGCGCCGGCCGCGGTCATACCGGCCCCGCGAATTTCGGGTGCGCGAACATCGGAATGTTGATGCCGAACGGCTTCAGGCGCTCGCGGATGCTCTGCATCGAGGCGACGAAGACCGGCTTTTCCAGCTCCTCGACCGTGGCGCCGAGCCCGGCTTCCCAGGTCAGCCGGTCGGCCGTGATCTCGCTGCGACTTGCCTCCGATTCGGGCGCCAACCAGGCGCTGTGGTAGCCGTTCATCTCGACATCGCGGATCATCGTGATGACCGCCTGCTGGCAGACATCGATCTCGCCCCGGCTCATCTGCGGGATGCGGTGTTCGAGATAGGCCCAGCCGAAGCCGCAATGCCGGACCTCGTCGCGCATGATGTTGCGCAACACCTGGTTGGCGGCACGGTTCGGGGTGATCTCGACAAGGTGGCGGAAGACGTCGAAGGCGACCTCTTCGGCGGCGCAGACGAGGGCGGCGATGATCGCTTCCAACGGTGTCTCAGGGTCGAGCGCCATCTTGCGCACCCCGTGCGTCGCCACCGATTTCTGGAAATCGACCAGCGCCGGCTGTTCGAAGTAGCCGCCCAGATGCTCAGCCATCAGATAGCAGGCCTCGGCGTGGCGAGCCTCCTCCTGGGTGCGGATCGTGAAGAAATAGCGCAGATCGGGTTCGCGCTTCTCCTCGCAGAACCGGATCAATAGCGCCGGGCTTTCCGAGATCGCACCATATTCCGACCACGCCCGCCGGCTCCAATACATGCGTGCGGCGTTGCGGTGCGCGTCGTCGAGGTCGAGACCGTCGAGCGCACTCCAGTCGATGTCGGTGCGCGGATCCCACTGGTTGCGCGTGGCGGCGCGGAACAGATCGCGGATCTTGCGGATCTCGATCCCGAGATTGAGCGGGAAGCGCTGTTCCGGCCGGTCGAGCAGGGTCGGCCGGTGCGGCGCCGCATCGGCGGCGGGCGGTGCTTCCGTCGCGATCGTCATCGGCGGTCCTCCTGCGTGGCGCAGAGCACAGCATAGTGCCTTACCGGCGGGGCAGCACATACCATCCCGACTCCCCCTGGGAATCGACCAAATTTTGCGTGGCCTACGTCGCGGCAGTCCTGCATTTTGCGACTTTCTGGGCGACGACGTTCCCGGTCGACGGCAGCGGTGCGGCCGGAGCCTATCACCCTGGGAAGGGGAGCGGGATGACGAGTACTTTTGACAGAGCCGTCCCGGGCGCGGCGGCATGGCAGAACCCGGTCGACTGGGATCGTGAGGCCGATGTCGTCGTGATCGGCGCGGGAGCGACCGGGCTTCCTGCCGCGATCGTCGCATGCGAGGCGGGCTGTTCCGTGATTCTCGTCGAAGCCGAGAAGGATATCGGCGGCCATGCCATCATCAGCGGTGGCAATGTCCCGCTCGGCGGCGGCACCAGCGTCCAGAAGAAATACGGGATCGCGGATTCGCCGGACCTCCTGTTCCGCGATCTGACCGACTGGTCGGTGGTCGGTCCGAACGGCTCTCCCGATTACCGCTACAACGACCGCGAGATCATCCGCGCCTTTGCCGACAACAGCGCCGCGACCTTCGAATGGCTGCTCGCGCACGGCGTCGAATTCGTCGACAAGGCGCCCGATGCGATCGGCGGCAATTCGGTCGGCAATTCGGTGCCGCGCGAGATGCACAGCATCGTCGGTCACTGGCCGATGCCGGCGACCGGCCGCCCGGCCGATCCGGCGGTGCAAAAGACCCGTTCTTCCGGTAACGGCATGATGCGCTCGCTCGAGATCGCGGCCCGCAGGTGCGGCGTCGAGATCCTGCTCGAGCACCGCATGACCCGGATCCATCGCCAAGCGCCGAATGCGGGCCCGGTGCTCGGCATCGCCGTCGACCGCAAGGGCGGCGGCCCGATCGACATTCGCGCCCGCAAAGCCGTCATCATCGGCACCGGCGGCTCGACCGGCAACGTCAACTTCCGCCGCATGTTCGATCCACGGCTGACCGAGGAGTATTGCGGCCTTGCCGGCATGCCGTGGTCAGACCAGGACGCCAGCGGCGAACTGGCGGCGATGGCGATCGGCGCCGCGCTATGGGGATTCTACAACCAGATCGGCGAATTCGGCTCCAACGTCACCAAGCCCAATTTCATCGGCTGCCAATACAATTACCGCCACTTGCAATGGCTGCCGGAGAGCCCGGTCTTCGACAAGGCGCGGGCCAGCGGTCTCTACGTGCGGGATTGGCAGGATGTGATCTGCGTCAATATGCTCGGCCGGCGCTTCTACGACGAAACCGGCGGTCAATACGTCGCCAACAACTACAACTCGATCGAGAACTACGTGCAGGGCGATTGGCGCAACGTGCAGCGCAGCAAGTACGCGCCGAACAACTGGCTGAACGCCGCGCTGGCCGGCATCGACGACGGCCATAACGGCGGCGGGCCGATCTGGGCGATCTTCGACAGCGACGCGGTCGCGCGCGAGGGCTGGCAGCCGCAGCCGCCGCACGTCGACATCGCTGCCGGCTTCTTCTTCAGCGCCAACCGGCTCGCCGATCTCGCCGAGAAGATCGTCATGAAGCACCAGCGCGTGCCGATGCCGCCGGCTGATCTCGAAGAGACCGTGGCGCGGTACAATTCCTTTGTCGAAAGCGGGGTCGATGCGGATTTCGACAAGCCGACCCCACGGTATCGGATCGAGAAACCGCCTTTCTATGCGGCCTGGGCAACCCCGGTCGTCCACGACACGCGCGCCGGCCTGCGCATCAATGCCGCCTGCCAGGTCATCGACATGAACGGCGCGGTCATCCCCGGCCTCTATTGCGGCGGCGAGTCGGCCGGCGGCTTCAGCCAGCACGGGCTTGCCCGCGCCGCCTGCCAGGGCTACATCGCCGGCCGAGCCGCTGCCGCACCGCGGCTCGAACAGGGATCCTGATCGCCTCGATACCGTGGAGCTAAACTCCGTCCAGTTTGAAAACCGTCATTTTTCCTGTCCGGGTCGAGATCCAAAATAAACGCTTCAGCACAAAGGAACGCAAAGGATGCACGAAGGACGCGATGGCGTCTCGGGCAACCGATGGCCTGAATCTTTGCGTCCTTTGCAAGACCTTTGCGCCCTCCTGAGCCTGTCGAAGGGGCGGTCAAATGTT